>CABQHM010000047.1 GCA_902464015.1 uncultured Coriobacteriales bacterium
CTCCTTCCCCTACGGCGGCGGCATGTTCTGGGATATGTTCCGCTACAAGGGCGAGAGCGACTACCAGACCACCATCGACTACTACACGCAGTCGCTCATCGACAACGAGGGCTACACCTACGAGAAGGCCGACACCCTCGAGGAGCTCGCTGAGAAGATCGGCGTGCCTGCCGAGCAGCTGACCGCCACGGTCGAGCGTTACAACGCCCTGTGCGCCGAGGGCGTCGACGAGGACTTCTGCAAGAACCCCGCGCTGCTTTACCCCATCGACGAGCCGCCGTTCTATGCCTCCAAGGTCGGCGCGGTCCTGCTCGAGGTCGTCGGCGGCGCCAAGATCGACACCAACCTGCAGTGCCTCGACGCCACGGGCAACCCCATCCCCGGCCTGTACGCCATCGGCAACGCCGGCGGCGACTCCTACGCCGTCGACTACCCCATCAACGTCCCCGGCAACAGCCACGGTCGCGCCCTCACCCAGGGCTACCTCGTCGGCCGCAAGCTCGCCGGCGCGGAGTAGGCCCCGCACAAGAGCCCCACTATAGAAGGCATCCCCCTGCCTGAACGCCCCGCATGCGGCCACCCCCCTGACGGCCTGCATGCGGGGCGATTTTTGTGCTGAGCGCGGCTGGCGCGGGTGGACATGCAGGCTCAAAGCGCTTGTTGCGCGGGCAATCGGCTGGATGTTCTGGTTCCTGCGGCCGGAGAGGGCGTCCGTGACTGGTTGGCGAGCCATAGGTTGAGAAATACGGCGTTTTCCTGGGATGGTGGCCGCAATACCGTTAAATATTTCAACCCGTGGCTCGCGTTCGGCACAGGTGCGTCTTTTGGCGGATAAAACCGCTGCAAGGAGCCCATGTCTCCCGGATTCCCCTTCCTCAGGGGGGCCGTTTTCTTTTTGCCACACTTCCGATCGAGCGTTGTGGCCGTCGGAAGAGAAGTGGTCGTTTTCGTCGCACCCGCCGATACCTCGGCGGAGCTTTCGGCCGTGCACTTGTCGTTGACGCGCTAAACGCTGGGCGTGCCGGGGCCATGCTCAGCGAGTTGCGATCTCAAGGTGCTGCATGACGAGTGGGACTGCGGTTTGAGTCCATGCGTTTGAGATGGGCCCTGCCTTGGCCGTCTGGCGTAAAAGCTCTTGCAAGGCGGCGCTTCAATCTCGTGACGACAACTGCATAAACGCGTCGGTCACTATAGCCACTTGATTCTCCCTCCTCCAAGTAATGCCGAGGCGCTTTGGAGCCTGCTGTAATACATGGCGCGTTTGATGTGCGATTTGGTAGAAGGGCATGCCGTCTGACTGTCCCGAGCGGCGCGCGTGGGTGCTTCTAGGGCTGCTTCTGCATGGGACCCGGCTTGCAAAACCCTCATCATAACAGGATGAGGGCTTTTATATTGACAGCATTTACCAGGCCTTTTGAAATCATCGACTGGCGACGATGAAGAGAAGTTGATTTCCGGATACGGTCGTGTCAGTCAAGGCGCCCAACTGGGGCGCATGGTGTGGCCGATTAGACTCGGTGTCTTTTCGGCTTTTGTTCGACGAGAAGGGATGCACGCCATGATGGAGATGACCAACACGACACGAAGGGCTTTTGTGCAAACGGCCGCATTGTCCGGGGCTGTGGCCGGGGCCTCCGTAATGGGGCTTGGGGGTAAAAGCCAGGCCGTAGCAGAGGAGGTCCCTCTGGTTCTTGCCGACGGTAGCTACTCCGCCAGCGCCATGGGATTTGCCGGCGACGTAACGGTTACGATTGAGATTTCGGCCGGCAAGGTCGCGTCTGTCGTCGTGGATGGGCCTGCGGAGACCCCCGAGCGTGGTGGCAAGGCGGCCGATGCGCTTTCGGCGTCCATCCTCGAGGTGGGTGGAACTGAAGGTGTCGATGTTGTTTCCGGTTCGACCATGACATCCAATGCTGTCCTGAGCGCCGCCGATGATTGTCTGTCCCAGGCTGCAGGCAAGGCGGCCGATGAACTGCCCGCCGTTGCCATGAAGCCCGGTGTATATGTGGGCGAGGGCATGGGCTTCAACTGGTTCGAGCCCGTTCGCGTGAAGATCGAGGTGGATGAGACAACCTTGCTTTCCGTCGAGGTTATCGAGAAGGGCCTCAACCGCGAAGAACCCCTCATTCTCAAGTCAGTCGAGGACCGCATGATTCCGCGTATGCTCGAGAGCCAGTCCGTGGCCGTGGACTCGGTTACGGGAGCCACCAGCTCAAGCGCCGGCGTGAAGGCCGCTACGGAGGACGCGCTCAAGAAGGCTCTGAAGGCCGGCGGCGCCGAGGAGGATGCCATCGGCAATTTCCGCGTTGCCCCTGTTTACGACGGTGGCGAGGGGGTTCTTGACTACGATGTCGTTGTGTGCGGCCTCGGAGGCGCGGGCGTTGCTGCCGCCATGGCTGCTGTCGAAGCGCAGATTGCGGCGGGCCGGTCTGTGAGCGTGCTTGCCATCGAGACGGCCGGTAAGTACGGCGGCACTGCGGCGAACGCCGGCGAGCCTTTCTCTGTGAACGCCCCGCGTTACCTGGAGGAATTCAACAACGGAGAGCCGTGGTGCGACTACGACAGCCTTTACGACGACTGGATGGCCAAGTATAGCGTGGGCACTCCCTGCAAGCCCGAGATGGTCAAACTCCTCATGGACGAGTCGGGCAACTCCGTGGACTGGCTGCAATTCGACCACGGCTTCGTGTTCACGCGCGGCATGAAGGGCTTCGGCACGGCTACCTGGCTGTGCAAGCAGCAGTACGTTTTCTCGACTAACCGCGAGGAGGACATCGACTACGCTGCACTCTACCCGGACTACAACTTTGACCAAGACCGTTCGAGTTGCGTGGGCCAGTATTATGACCACATCGTGGCCGACTACGTGGCGGCGGGCGGCGAGTACCTGCTCGAGACCACCGTCGACGAACTCGTGTTCGACGGCGCGCGCGTGGCGGGCGTCAGGGCCACGGATAACGTCACGCACAAGAGGCTGACCGTGAACGCCAAGGCCGTCATCATGTGCACCGGCGGTTTCGGCGGCAACGGCGACCTCATGGTTGAGTACCTGCAGAATCCCGAGTACCCCATGGCGCAGCGCTGGAACCTGTGGGGTATGCGCCAGAACAAGGGCCAGGTCGTGAAGTCGGCCATCGACGCGGGCGTGGCCACCTACAACATCGACATGCCGCCCATCATCCACTTCAAGACGACTGCCGACATCCTTACGAAGTACCCCACATATTATCGCGATGGCAAAGACAGCCGCATGCTCGAGCAGAACTGCTGGTCCAGCAACGACCTGCCCATGCTCATCGGCACCAACTCCCAGACGCTGCAGGTGGGCACAGATGGTGTTCGCCACTACAACGAGGCGGGTACGTTTGCCTTTTGGGCGGGCGGTGCCACGTGGTACACCATCGTGGGCAAGAGCTACCTGGATGGCTTGGCGGTCAATGGTTTCCCTGGGGATTCCGGTACCTACCAGGGATCAATCGCAAGCGTCTACAACCAGGGCGGCTATCCCAACAACAGCCCCATCCCACAAGTTTACGAGGTCATGGATGCCGCCGTCGAGAAGGGCTATGTGTACAAAGCCGATACGATTGAAGGGCTAGCCGAGGCGGTCGGCATGCCCGTCGAGGCTTTCGCGGCGCAGGTCGAGCGCTACAAGGGCTATTGCGCGGCGGGCGAGGACGCCGAGTGGGGTCGCGACCCCAAGACGCTTGCCGACGACAAGATCGGGGAGGAGGGGCCGTTCTACGCCATCGCATGCAACCCCGTTCCCTACGCGACGCATGCGGCGCTCGACGTCGACGAGAACATAGCAGCGCTTTGGCCCGACGGCACCGAGGTTGCAGGTTTGTATGCCTGCGGCAACGACTCGGGCGGCGTGCTTGAGACGAATCTGCTCCCCTATGCGCAGTATGGCGGCGTGGCTCTGGGTTGGGCGTTCACGAGCGGTCGACTTGCCGGTGGTAATGCGGTGGCATATACGCAGACGCTTTAATGCTCCTGTAATGCAGGGGATGTAAGAGGCGCTCGGAGGGGTGCGGCGGACGGGGATTCCGCTGCACCCCTATTTCTGTCCTCAGTTTGCTTGACTGTGTCTCGCTGTCGCATAATCTTCAACGATGTCGAGAAGTGCCTGCTGAGATCCGATTCCCACCTTGCGATAAATGTGCTGGATATGGGTGCGGGCGGTGGGAAGAGACACGGACAGTGCTTCTGCGATGTGGCCCGCCGTTCTTCCACGAGCAAGCAGGGCGAGAACTTCGGTTTCGCGAGGTGTGAGCCCCTTCTCGGCGGCCAGGTCGCTGCAGACAGATGTGAGGGTGGCGCCCATTGGCTCCTTCAGCCCATTCTCATCGTTGTCGAAGGTGGCAAGTGCATGCCTGTTTGCATGTAGGACGATGTAGTGTGCGACGTCAAGGCATACAAGCAGAACGAGGGCCCAGAAAGCCAGCCAAACGGGAGGTGTCCCCATGGCGCCGAACAGGGTCATGAGCCCGGGGCATATCAGTATCCCGGCGCGCTTGACGAAAAAGGCGAGTGCGGAGACGAGTGCGGGACGCAGGCTGCTTGGATAGGCGAACGAGAACGACCACGTGAGGAAGAGCAAGGCAGCGTACGCGACGTTCAGGGGGACGAGGAGAAAGACGCGAGCGGTTCCGTCTACCAGGTTGAAAAGGCATAGCGACAGACAGAGAACGGGTGCAATGAGCGAGAAACAGAACTCGGGGATGTCCTTGCGGCGCAGGTATGGCGCGATGAAGTAGAGGACTCCGCCCGCGGCTGTGACACCAAGGCCCGCAAAGAGCTGAATCGCGGACGGGCTCGCTCCTGCCGAGCGTGCCTCGCTCCACCCCGCATGGATGAAGTAGATGACGATTGATGCAAGGGCGACCATGCACAGTGCGCACGACAGGAGAAACGCCGCCGGATGTCGGTCGAGGTCTTCTGCCCAGCCGAGTGCCGACGCAGGGGCGTCGTCTTGATTGGCGGCTTCAGCTCGGGTGCAGGACGCACGCAGAAATAAGCAGGAAACGGGCGCAAACAGGCACACAAGCACGTAGGAGGCCGGGCTGCCGGCGATGGCGAGGACAGCCAACTGTATGAGGCCTGCCGATGTGATTCCCAGGGCGACTTCACGCATGGCGGCATGGGGCTCATGGCGCAGCAGGAGCGGGGCAATGGCTGCCATGAGCAGGTAGGGTGCCTCCATGCCGACTCCGATGAGCACGGAGGCAAGCGCAGATTGAGGTATTGCCCCAATTAGGCAAAGCCAGCGAGCGATTGTTCCGGCCATCCCCGCGACCGCGATGGCGATGCGCAAGGCTGCGTTGCGGTAAGGGGCATCTCCGGTTTTTTGCCCAATCAGCACCACGGTAGCTATTCCCATGGCAAGGAAAATCATGAGAACGGGGTATTTTGCAGGCACGTCAACAAGACTTGTGGTCCAGAGCGCCGTGTAGCGTGAAACCTCAGTCGCGGCAATGGCAAAGCCTATGGCCAGACTGGTGAGGGCTGTGTTGGATGCAGAAAAGACATTGGTGAGCCGTCCGGCCACGCTCTCCCCGTTTCCTTGAGTGTCGGATTTGAAAAGCATTGTAAAGCTGCCGCGGTATCGGTTCAAACCAACGGGGATGGATGGCGCGAGATTGAGGGCGGGGAGACGCTGCCTCTAATCGGTTATTCCACGATGGGTTAGGCCCTGGTCACTGCTCGCGCTCTCCGTGTCTGACAACGATGTCGCGCGATTCGACGAAGGTGTCTACGAGAAAGCGAAGGCGTTCCTCGTCCTCGCGCCTGTAGATGCAGTCAAGCTCGAAGATTGCATCTTCGTCCTCAAAAGGAATGACCGCATAACGTCCGGTGTCACTCAAAAACTTGAGGTTACGAGTGTTGCTCGGCTGAATGAACACCGCGTTGTCCACCGGTGTCGCCTGGTGCGCCGCAAGCCTGCCCATGACGGACCGCAGCCGTGGCTTTATGCCATGGCGAATCAGATACTCCTCGATGCTGCGCCATCCATGGGCGGCATAGGGATCCACGAATTTCAATAGAACCTGGTCTTCCAGGTCTTCCGCGCGTACTTTCGAAAGCTTGGCGAAGGGGCTTTCGGTTGTCACTACAAAAAGATGGGTATCCACAAGAGGTCCGAGCTTGACCAGCTCTTAGGGGTGGGCGATCCAGAGTAGCTAGGCCCACCGCAGCCCGGGTACGAGGTACCTGCGGCGGCAGGCACCGGTGCCGAGCAGTCCACGGTCCCCTGCGCGCCCGAGAGCGCCGCCGAGGAACTCGATTACGACATCGTCGTCTAGGCTTGGGTATGTCGGGCCTCGCGGCGGGGTTGACGGGACGGGCTTTACCGCTGTGTAAAACCTTTCCTGGAAAGGAATATTTTTTCGATAAAGTAAGAAACGTCAAACTGTTCTTATAAGTGTTTGCATGGGGCACATGACCGACATTCGCGCGTTTTTGTAGCGCCGGAGTATGCCCGCCTGTTGTAGCATCATGCCCGGACGTCTGAACGCTACTACACGGAGGGCAAGATGGGCGACGACAAGCTGCACGTCGAGGGGTCTCGCATTATGCTCTGCGAGATAGGCTTTGCGTGCTTTGTGACCGTTATGGGACGCGGCCTGCGCGACGTCGGCGCGCTGTTCACATGGACGGGGTACGGCTCCCTGGATGTCGTCATCGTCGCGAACCTCGTGCACGTCGTCACGCTGCTCGCCGTCGCGCTTGTCTGCGCGCATCGGGGCGTCGCCCTGCTCGGCCCTAGGTCCAACGTGGCAAGCACAGTATTATTTGTCCTGGGTTACTTAACGGTATGCGTTGTCTATACGCTGTCCGTCACGGCCTTCCCCCTGCTGGTCCTATGCCAGGCATGTTTCGGCTTTGCGGGTGCGCTGGGCATGGTCGGCTGGGTCTGCACGTTTTACGCCGAAGGGAACCGCGCCTCCGTCGAGGTGCTCTCCGCGTCCTTCTTTGCGTGCATCATCGGGTTTGCGCTCGGCTGCGTTGACGACGTGCCGACCGTCTGCCTGCTCTGTACCCTCGTCTGTATCATGTCGAGCGTGTGTGCGCTGGGCCTGCGCTCGACGCGGCTGTCCTGCGGCTCGGCCTGCGAGGCGCGCCTTGCGTCCCCCGTTGGCGCGGTGCAGGTCAAAAGCATCGTCTCGGCCGTCTGGATTCCCGCCCTATGCATCGGCGCCCTGGGTTTCATGTCGGCGGTCGCCCGGGGTATGCTGGGCGGGCGCGACATCGCCTACATGCTCTCCATCACCATGCTGAGCGAGGCCGTGTCGTGCTTCGTGCTCATCGTCCTGTTCGCGCTAGGGAACCTGCGCGCCGAGGTTGTCTCGCTCTACAAGGTCCTGTTCCCGGTCGGCGCGCTGGCGTTCCTTGCGCTGACGTTTTTGGGAGGTCGCTTCATCACGGTCCTGGCTGCCGTCGCGGAGTTTTCGTTCTCGCTGTGCTCCGTGCTCATGACGCTGCAAGCCATCGACTTCTGCCGTCGGCTCGCCAGCCCGCCCACGGTCGTCATCGGCATGTTCTCGGGTCTGAACCACGCGGTGTTGACCCTCGGTTACCCGCTGGTTTCCTTGGGCACCGACGGTGCGAACGAGCAGCTCTACGCCGTCGTCGCGGTGGTGGCGATCTTTGTCCTTGCCATGGTGCTCTTCCTCGCGATGCGCAGGTCGGCCGAGCCAGACGGCGGGACGGGCAACGCGAGGGCCGACACGGGGGCCGACGCTCCCGAGCTGCCCGGCGACCTCGCGTCGGTCGAGCTCTCCGGACGCGAACGCGAGGTGCTTGGACTCATCCTGCAGGGGCGCGACGTGCCCTCGATGGCCGAGGTGCTCGGCCTCTCCAAGAACACGGTGCGCACCCACGTGAAGGGGCTCTACGCCAAGCTCGACGTCCACTCGCGCCAGGAGCTCATCGACCTGTTCCGCAGGTGACGCTGCCCCCTGCACGGGTAAGCCCCGCCCGATGCCTGTACGCAGGCACCGAACGGGGCTTGTTACAGACCGGCCGTTTTATCGACGGCTGCTACCAGGAGACTCCCATGGCGGTCTTGGCGGCGTTGCGGCCGGAATAGATGTTGTAGGCGCCCTGTCCGCCGGAAATGCCGTAGTTGTACGTCTCCTTGAAGAGGCTGCATCCCTCGACGCCGCAGGAGTACAGGCCCTCGATAGGCTCGCCGTCAACGCCCACGACGCGGTTCTGGCGGTCCATCTGCACGCCGCCCACGGTGGTGTAGGGCGCAGGCTGGACCTTCACGAGGTAGTAGGGGCCGTCGCCGGTGGGGATGAGGTTGTCTGCTGGGCAGGCGAACTCCTCGTCCACGCCGGTCTCGCAGTAGTGGTTGTAGCGCTCAATCTGGCCGGTGAGCGCTGCGGGGTCCATGCCGGCGGCCACGGCGAGCTCTTCGAGCGTCTCGCCGCGGAACACGTCGCCGGTCCCCTTGGCGCACAGCTCCTCCAGCTCGTTGACGAGGTCCTTGAGCTGGGTGCCAGCCTTGCCGGGGCCGTAGGTGTTGAAGGCGCCCCGGCCGTTCATGAAGATGTCGATGATGTTCTGGCCAAAGAAGGTGTAGGCGGCCTTCTGCTGCTTGAGGGCGTTGACCCAGCACACGGTGAACTTCTCGTTGAAGAGGTTCTCGTCGACGAAGCGCTCGCCGTCCTCGTTAACGGTCAGAAGCGACTGGTAGCAGGCGGCCAGGGTGAGGTTGGAGATAGCCAAGAAGTAGTGCCCCTCGGCCTCGGTGCCCACGGCCAGGTTGTTGACGGAGGAGGCGGTGCACTGCTTGGCGCCGGCCTTGATCATCATGGCGTGGCCCTTGCCGTCGTAGCCGCGTCCCAGGGTCTGGGCCACCTTGGTGTCTGTGACCTCGTAGACCATCTCGCGGTTGTCTACAAAACCGCCGGTGGCCATGATGACCTTGAGGGTCTTGAGCAGGGTCGTGGTGCCCTCGGCGTCCTGCACGACGATGCCGGCGACCGCCTTGCCGTCCATGACGATGTCGATGGCCTCGGTCTCGAGCATGACGTCAACGTTGTTCATGGTGTCGAGGTGCTTCTGGACGTTCTCGCCTACGGTACGGCCCGACTCGCCTTCCCACCAGTGGAAGCATGGGACGGTGGAGACTCCCAGGTAGTCGTCGACGTGGTCGAAGCAGATGTCGTGCTCGGCGAGCCAGTCGATGTCCTCGCCGGAGTGTCCGAAGACGTCGTACCACACGCGGCCGTCCGTGCGCCAGTTGGTGAAGGTCAGCTCGTTGTGAACGAGCGCGGGGATGTCGAGCTCGACGGCGACACCGGAGTCCTTGACCATCTGGGAATCCAGGCCGAAGACGCCCTCGGTGTAGTCGGCGTTGCCGCCCAGGGCGAACTTCTTCTCGACGACGGCGATCTTGGCACCGGTGTCGGCCGCCTCCATTGCGGCGATGCCGCCCGAGAAGCCACCGCCGACGATGACCAGGTCGTACTCGGCCTCGCCGTCGATGGTGTAGTCGGTGGGCAGGACGTCGGTGCCGGTCGCGGCGGCCTCGTCGGCCCGAACGGTGCCGGTCGCTGCGCTCGCGGCAGCGGCGGCGGCCCCCATGGCGGCGGTGGCGGCGATGAAGTTGCGGCGGGACAGGTCGGTGGTCATGATGCGGTCCTTTCGTTTGCGGGTTTGCTGGTCGTGTTCCTGCGCGGTTTTCAGGCTTGGCAGAGGTCCTTGGCCACGTCGTAGGCGAAGGTGATGCAGGTGGCACCCAGGTTCTGGCCGCACGCCATGAAGGTGTACATGTTCGAGTAGAAGTCACCCACCATGGTGCCGATGTTGTACAGGCCCTCGATGGGAGTGTCGTCCTCCTCGCAGACTTGCATGTTCACGTTGGTGCGCAGGCCACCCATGACGGTGAGGAAGTTGAGGTAGGACAATTTGTAGTTCATGCCGTAGAACGGGCCCTTGTCCACCGGGACCATGAACTCAGGGTTCTTGTGGAAGTCCTCGTCGCAACCGGCGGCGCACAGCTCGTTGTAGCGGGCGATGCTTGCGAGGGCGGCCTCGGGGTCGGGGTGCTCGATCTTGGCGAGCAGCTCCTCCAGGGTGTCGGCCTTCTGGTAGTAGCCTAGGTCGACGGACTCGTCCCAGTGGGAGAGCTGCAGCTCGGGCGGCTCCTTGGCGATGACGATATGCGAGTCGGTCTCGATGGACTGGCCGCCGAGGAAGCCGGGGTACCAGAGGTCCTGGCTGTAGGCGTAGTCCGCGTTCCAGATGGCCCAGTAGCCGGGGTTCTTCTGGAACAGGCACTTGTAGGCGAGGAAGGGCTTGGTGATGTCCTCGCTCATGAAGCGCTCACCCTGTTCGTCGAGCATGAGGCCGGTGAAGGCCATCATGAAGCAGGTCGAGGGACCCTCGTCGGTGCCGTGGCAGGACTGGACCATGGGGGCCATGGGCTGGATGCGCTGCCAGGCGGCGCCGACCCACAGACCCATTTTCTGGCCGTCGCCGGGCTGCAGGCCGCCGAACAGGCCGCCGTCGAAGTCGGGCTCTTCGAAGGTGCATAGCGGCTCGACGACGGGGCAGTACCGGCGGATCATGTCGCGGTCCTTGGAGAAGTCGCCTGTCGCCATGACGACGGCCTGCGAGGCGTTGAAGCGCACGTACTCGCCGTCGTCGTTCTTCGCGACGAAGCCGCTCACGCGTCCGGTGTTGTCGTCCTCGCGGATGAGCCGCTCGGCGCGGTGCCCCCAGAAAATCTGCCCGCCGTTCTCGAGGATGTAGTCGCGCATGGTGTTCACCAGCAGCGTCTCGCCGGAGAGCGAGGCGTCCTCGACACCGGTGCCGATCCAGCCGTGCGAGCTCTCGGGCATGGTGAAGATGCCGTCGGGGTCCGTGTAGCCCTGCTCGATGGTGGTCTTGTAGCCACGTGACTCCATGAGGTCGATGACCCAGTTCATGGACTCGGCACTCGTGTTGATCCAGCGGTACCACTTCTTCTGGTCGACGGCGAAGCTGTTCATCGCGAGCTGACCCTTGATGAACTCGGTGCAGGTCTCAGCCGTGTAGCCCAGGCCCTCCTCGAGCAGGGTCTTGGTGCCGATGCCGTGGTTGGAGCCGCCACGCGACACCGGGCCGTGGCCTGCGGAGACGAGCATGACCTTGTCGCCCAGCTCCTCGGAGAGGCGTGCCCCACACACCAGGCCGGCGACGCCCGAGCCTATGACGACGACCTGCGCGTCGTAGGTGGCGACGATCTGGTCGTCGGGGATGGGCGCTGGCGGAATCTCGAAGGCCCAGACGCCCTCGGTATCGGCCGCGACCTTGCCAGCGGCGGCCTCGTCGGCCAGGGCGGTCCCGACGCCCGCTGCGCCCAGCGCGGCGACCGTGCCTGCGGACTTGATGAACGTGCGACGGTTGATACTGTCCATGATGTGCCCCCTTAGGCGTTGGTGTAGGTCTCCACGGCGTGCTGCACGGCCTTGCGCCCCGAGTAGATGCACCAGCCCGAGCAGGAGCCGGGGGTGCCGATGGTATAGACGTTGCGGTAAAGCATGACGCCGTCCACGCCGATGGCGTACAGGCCGGGGATGGGGTCCTTGGCGTCGGTGACGGCCTGGCAGTTGCGGTTGGTGCCGATGGCGCCGCAGATGACGTAGACAATCCAGCCGGGGACGGCCAGGTAGTACGGTGGCTCGGAGAAGGGCAGCATCCACTGGGGATCCTTGCCGAACTCGGTGTCGTCGCCGGCGGCGCACATGTCGTTGTATGTGTCGACGGTAGCGCGCAGCTTGTCGGGGTCGAGCCCCACGCACCCCGCGAGCTCCTCCACGCTGTCGGCCCGGTAGAGGCCCTGGCCGCCCTGAGCGATGGCATCGTCGATGATGTCGCCGATGTAGTTGCCCGTGATGCAGTTGCGCTCGGTGTAGTCCTTCATCATCGCGGTGTCCCACAGCGCGTAGTGGGCCTTCTGGGCCAGCTTGGGGGCGTTGGAGTTGGAGAGACACACGATAGAGTTGTCCTCGGGGAAGAAGCGTGCCGCGTCCTCGTTCACCCAGAGCAACTGCGGAGCGACAGCCCACATGATGTTGTCCATGCCCTTCATGTAGCCGGGGAAGTAGGAACCCGACTGGTCGGCAGTGACGCCCATCATGGAGTGGGCGCCGACCTCAGTCGCCATGAGGTAGCCGTCGCCGGTGGCGAACTCGAACATGCAGTCGAGCCGGTCGATGGGGTAGCCGATCTGGGAGACAAGCTCCTTGTTGGACCCGAAGCCGCCGGAGGCCAGGATGACGGCCTTGGCGTTGATCTGGACGTACGAGCCATCCTCCTTGCGCTGGGCATAGAGGCCGCAGACCTTGCCGGACTCGTCCTGGATGAGTTTCTTGCCCAGGGTCTCGAACAGGAACTGGACGCCCAGCTCCTCGGCCTTGGCGGTCATCGGGGGGACAAAGCCCACGCCGCAGGAGCCGTCCTTGTACCAGTGGAAGGTGTTGAAGTCTTTGCCGTGGTAGTCGTCAACAGTAGGCTCGAACATGACGCCCTGCTCGATGAGCCAGTCGATGTTGGTGCCGGATTGGTACATGAAGTCCATCCAGCAGGCGCCGTCGGCGCGCCACTGGGAGTTTTTCATCTCGACGGCGTACACCTCGCGGGGGTCGACGTGCAGGTCCATGGCCTTGGTGAGGCTGGACTCGATGCCGAACGAGCCCTCGACGCCCATGCCGGCGCCGCCGCCCGTGACGGACATGCCCTCGACGCAGACGGTGTTGAGGCCCTGGTGGCCCGCCTCGACGCAGGCGCACAGGCCGGAGAGGCCGGCTCCCACGATGACGACGTCGCAGTCGATGGTCTCGACGGGCTCGATGGCTGCCTCCTCGGCCTGCGCGACGGCGGGTGCGGCGACGGCGGGTGCGGCGACGCCCGCCATGGCGGCGGCCCCTGCGGCCTCGATGAACGTGCGGCGGTTCAGTTCCACGGTAAACCCCTTTTCTTTCGTTTGTGTCTGCGGTGCAGGACCGTGCCCGGCACCGCCCTGGCGACAAAACTAGCGGGGTATGTCGGTGGCTTTGAAGCCCAAAGTGGATGATGCGCGACTCACCTTGAGGTAGGTGAGCGCGGTGGGTGAGGCGATAAGCTGGGGTTTCTTTCTACTCATAGCTCCACATGAACAGGGAGCGCTGAAATTGCGTACAAAGGCCAGATGGGTGAGGCGTAGGCTTCAGAGGGTCGATTTTCGAACAAGTTCGGCAAATCGACGTGTGCACCGTGTCGCAACGGGCCCGCAGCGGAGTCGGGCCATTCAAGCACGCGCCTCTTTGCCAAGAAGCGAACGAGGGCGGGCTTCTCAGAGCTTGCCCTGGGAAGTGACGGGATTGATGTGTCTGCATGAGTGTGCGGAAGTGCGATGAGAGACCTGCCGGTGCGAGGTGGGTCGCGCGCGGTTTTTGCGTTCGGCCAAAAGACAGGAATCGCGCTTACCGAAGCATCTGTAGCCTTTGGGTCGATGGGGGTTGCGAAGTGTGAGGATTTCTTTTTAGTGGGCAGCACTCCGCCATCGTGCCGTTCGTTCTCTGGCAGTTGCGAGGTTTTGCTTTCAAGCGGGTTCATCCGTGGGCAACATGCCTGGATGCAGGCCTGTTGGCGGACATGCAAGATGGATCATAGCAGAGCGCCTGGCACTGTCTCGTTCTTCCATGTGCGGGATGTACTGGGCTGAGCAATATTTGGACGTTGTTTTGGTTGATATGGCAAGCCTTTTGCGGGCTTGATGGCCGTGCGAGTCACATAAAACCAGCCAATGAGAAGGCGTGCGTCGCAGGCCGCTTCGCTAGTAGAGCGCCTGAACGCGGTCCTCCAGCAGGGAGATGAGCTCCTCGCGGCTATGAGTGCCGGTCTTGGAGTAGATGTTGCGCAAATGCGTGCGGAGCGTGCTCTCGGTGATGCATGCCGTTTCGCAGATGAAGGCGTTGCCGTTGCCCTGGAACACGAGGAGGGATATTTCTCGCTCGCGCTCGGACAGGCCGAGCTCGCGACAAGCGAGCGCCATCTCCTCGAGCGTGACGGCTCTAGGGTCTTTCCGAGGGGCGCCGTCGGGCGCTTCCTCCGGGTCTTTCTGGGCCGCCTCCGCCTCGAGGCGCTTGACCATTTCGCCGTCCTCTAGCAGGAAAACAGACACGAGCACGGTGGCTCCGATGATTGCCGCGGCGGTTCCCACGAGGGGCAAGCTGGGCAGATTGAGGAGCAGGCAGAGGATTTCGCTTGCGGTGCTGCAGGTGGTGAGGGCAATCTGGCCTACGGCGAACACGAACGCGCCACCTTTCGGATCGCGCTCACCTATGCGCGCCCACAGCGTCCAGGTGAACACGCGGAAAAACGCCCAAGCGCCGCCGATGGCCAAGGCCTCGTAGTGCTGGCTGCCTGGTTCCAAAACCAAGGTGAGCAGCAGGCAGCCGATGACGAGCGGGGTGATGAGGCGGTACAGGCGAGAGAAGCTGCCGACACGCCCTTGCGTCAGGCGCGCCGCCGCGAGGATGGCAAGGCTGACGCATATACCTGCGACCAACGTGTAGAGCTCGGTGGAGACGGCCGTCTTGGTCTCTGAGAGATGGTTCGTTGCGATGAAGACGGCGCCAAGCGCCCCTGTGGCCACGAAGGGTTTGAGGCTCAGCGGCGGGCGGGCGGCATGGCGGTCTGTTTGAGGATCGCTGGGCGCCGCGGCGTCGTCCCTGCCGTCGACGAGCTCTTTTCTCAGGGCGAGCAGCGCGGCACCTGAGAGCAGGGGCAGCGTCGGGCGAAGCGCCAGGGCCGCATCGGGGGAGAGGCAGGCCTCCACCAGGCAGATTCCGAACGAGACCGCGTAGCCTCCTGCCGTGCAGCCGAGCACATGAGCGGCACCGCAGGCGCTCAGGAGTTCCCCCCAAAGTACGACAAGCCCCGCGCTCGTCGCGAAAAGGAGCCTGCCCGCCACAACGCCCGCGATGTGGGCCTCGGCGCCGACCCACCCGGAGAGGTGGAGCACCGCGGTTCCCAAAGCGGGCCCCAGGCAGGCGAGGAGGATGGCCCCGCGTCGCTCAACCAGCATGCCGGACCTGCGGCGCGCGAGGGAGGCAAGCCCGAGAAGGAGGAGCAGGAGGAGCGCCGTCGCGGCGTAGCCGCACGCGTCGAGCGCCTCGTCGACCCTGGGGAGGGGCGACGGGAAGAGGGTGGGGAGATGCCGATGGTCTGCCAGCCAAGGTAACAGCCGGCACCGATGGACACCAGCATTCGCGAGGCTGGGCCGAGGGTGCTTTCTTTGCCCATGCCGTGTCGAATCTCGCCGACACGGTGCGCGTCTTCTGCCATTGAGGCGACCCCCATGCGCTCGTTTCGGATAAAAAGCAAAGTGCCTGCTTGCGGCCTTGCTAGAAAAGCAATACCTCACAGTCTACCTCACCCGCCGACTCTCGATACCTTATATTTTCGCGTGGTTTCGGCGGCTTGGCGTATGGCGCGGCCGCGTGCTTGGGGCAATGCTTTGAGCTGCCCGGTCGGCGCGCCTGCGCCGGCCTGCTTACCGGACGGGGCCGCTGCGCCCTTCGCATGAGGAGGCTTCATTATGGACGACAAAACTATGAACCGCCGGTCCTTCGTCGCACTGTCCTGCGCCGCTGCCGGCGCGGCGGTCGCCGGCGCCGGCACCGCCCTTGGCGACGACGTCAAGGCCCGGGCCGTTGCCCTGGGCAACGCCGACGTCCAGTTCGCCGAAGAGACCGAGGTCCTCGTCGTGGGCGCGGGCCTCTCCGGCATGATGGCGGCCTGGGAGGTCGCCTCCGCGGGGCGCCAGGTTCTCATCGCCGAGCAGAACGGCTTCCTCGGCGGCGACGCCATATACTCCGCCGCCTGCATGATGTGCACCACCGCGAAGCTCACCAAGGAGGAGCGCCCCGAGAAATACATGGACGAGGAGACCATCCGCACGCTCTTCGCCCCCTACTACGACTCCGAGCTCGCCCTCGAGAAGCTCGTCCAGAATCAAATGTGGGCCGGCAAGTGGATCGACCTGCTGCATTACGAGTGGGGATACGAGTTCCAGCCCCGCATGGAATGCCCCTACCTTCAGGCCTATTTCCCCAAAGACGGCATCTGCACCATGCACACCGCCTTTGACCTCATGGACCAGAAGATTCAGGAGGCCGGCGCGACGTATGAGTACGACATCGAGATGACCACCCTCATCGTCGACCCCGACGGCCTGGTGTGCGGCGCGCGTTTCCTGCAGAAGGACGGGGGCTTCAGGGACATCAAGGCGGGCACCGTGGTTATCGCGACGGGCGGCTACGTCTCCAACCAGGAGTGGATGACTCAGTACGCCCCTGACCTTGCCGACCTGGGCAACATCGTGTCCGGCCGCACGGGCGAGGGCATCAAGGCCGGCCTTGCGGCCGGTGGCACCCTGTTCGGCATGGGCCCGGTGGGCAACCTAAACCCGCGTTACGAGGCGGGCCACATGCTGGGCGTGCACTATCCGATCCTGGGCATTCTGCCGAACGGCCGGCGCTTCTACTGCGAGACCGCCGTGCACAACGCGGCTACCGGCGCCATCGCCGCTGGCTACCACGAGTGGTACACGATTTTCGACAACGTCGCGATGAACGGCGTGGACCAGGAGCTTCTTAAGCACGCCGGCGAGGCCATCCAAACCGCCGGTTCCTTTGAGGAGCTGGCCGAGATGACGGGAATTCATCCCGACTACCTGCAGGCGACCTTCGACGAGTGGTCGTCTATCTGCAGGGGCAAGAAGGAGGACCCCTTCGGCCGCGTTCTCTTCCTGCAGGAGCTCGAGCCGCCGTTCTACTTTATCCGCAACGTCCCGGTGCGCTACAAGTCCCTTGGCGGCCTGAACGTCGATCTGGACTACCACGTGCTCGATGCGGGCGGGGACCCCATACCCAACCTTTATGCGTGCGGCTGCGCCGCTGGAACGGAGGACATCTGCCCTGCCGCCGCTTCCGGCATGATTGTGGGCACCACGGTGGTAAACGACCTCTCGTAAGCGAGGCCCGCCCCCCTTTCTTGGACGCAAAGCGCAGCGCCCCCCATTGCTCGGAGTGAACCGCCTCCCGGACAATATGCCCATCGCATGGTCGCCTAAGAAGGGCCCAACAATACAACCCCCCTTGACACGGACGAGGCGCGCCCCAATTCCTTGAATATGGAACTGGGGCGCGCTTGCTGGCAAGATTCCGTTTGCGGATGGTCTTACCTGGCGGTAGACACCGCGCTCGTGTCGACGAGGGCCGGGCTCACGTAAGTGAATCCGCCGTACGTCTCATTCACGAAGTTGGCCGCGTTGATGCCGGCAAGGCGACCGCTCGTCCAAAGCCAGCCTTGGGCGACGCCTCCGAAGCCCGAATAGTTGCGCTCGGGGTGCAGCAGCACTCCCATGGAGTCCACGCCGGTTGCATAGAGGCCCTCGATAGGCGTCGCGTGGTCGTCCTTGAGCACACGGATCTGCGTGTCAACATCCAGGCCGCCGGCCGTAGAGAAGGACGCGTTGTAGACTCTCACTGCATAGAATGGCGCCGTCTCGATTCTGGTCAGGAATTCGGGGTCCTTGCCGAAGGCGCTGTCCTCGCCGGCATCCACCAGGGCGTTGTAGTCGGCGACCGTCTGCTCGAGCGCGGACGGGTCTATGCCGATCTGAGAGGCAAGGTCCGCCAGGGTGTCTGCCTTCCATGCCATGCCCTCCTCCACGGCATATCCAAGGCCCTCGTACACCTCGGGAACGGGCATGTCGCCCGGGATGTCGCCCTGCGAGCAGTACCCCTCGAACTTGGGGATTTTGGAGAACCCGGAAGCGGCGACCTCGTCGAGGACGTCGGCCGAGGTGATGGTGTAGTAGTAGCTGCCTGCCTGGTAGCACGGCCAAGACTCGCTCTCGACGTCGGAGGCGAAGCTCTCGTAACGGGCCTCGTTCATGAAGCGCGTGCCGTCGGCCTTCACGGCCACGGTGTTTGCGCTGATACCGGCCGCCATGGGGATGTTGTTGAGCGTCCAGACCTTGTAGCGTCCGGTGCGCCCGTCCAGGCGGTCCTCATAGAAGTTGATGGGGTAGCGGTCAAGCCAGTGGTCGAGCGTCACATGCATGACGTTGGGGCTCATCTCGATGTTCCATGTTCCAGCCCCGGCATCGAGCGCGGCCTGCACCATCAGGCCGGTGTCTTGGCCGGTGCCGATGCCACGGCGCTCTCCCGCCCAGCGCGGGTCAAGAAGGGCGTTGATCATCTCGGGGTTCGAGCCGAAGCCGCCCGTGTTCATGATCACGGCCTTGGCGTGGATGAGGTACTCCTGGCCCGTGACGACGTTGCGGGCCTTGACTCCAACCACGCGGTTGGGGTTTGCCTCGTCGAGAAGGAGCGCATATCCTTCCGTCTCCAGCATCCAGTCTCCGCCCTGGGCCTTGACGGCTGCGAGCATGGACTTGTAGTACTTGTCGACGCCGGCGCGGCGGTCCTCATAAGAGCCCGTGTCGGTGTTGGACGTCAGGACGACGTTGTAGCTGGTCAAGCCACCGGTGAAGGGGTTGGGCTTTCCCATGTCGCCAAAAATCCAGCCCTGGCCGTGTAGCCAGTCGATGGTGTTGCCCGACTCGGCGAAGAAGAGGTCGACCAGGTCGTCCTTGGCGCGCTGCTCGCCCCCCTGGCTCGTGTAGCTGCGCCAAACCTCGCGGAACAGGTCGGCGTCCACAAAAGGCTCGCCGCCGTTGATCTCCTCCATGTACTTGGGCGGGTTTATGGCGCACCCCTCGTGCGTGAGCGCCGACTTGCCGCCGTACTTGCCGGCGCGGTCGATACCCAGGACGCTCACGAGCTTGTTGGGGTTGATGGACTGGATCGTTTCGCAGGCGCTCTTCATCGCCATGATGCCGCCGTTGCCCATGCCGACCACGAGGACGTCGACGTCGATCTCCTCCGGGTCGCCGACTTCGGGCTTTGCGGGCGGAATCTGGAACGCGCTTACCGCCGAGGCGTCCGACCCGCCGGCGACCAGGGCATCCTGCAGGGCCTGCTTGATGGCCATCTTCACGGCATTGCTTGTCGACGTTGCGCCGGCGATGGCGTCGACTGCAATGGACTGGCTCTCGATGATGCGGGGGAACATGAGGTCTTTGACGTTTGCCAGCATGACTTCCGTCTCGCCATGGGCAAACCTGTCGTCTGGCACCTCGATTTTGAGAATCGACGTCTCGTTTACCGTGATGGTGACGGGAAGCTCCCAAATCTGCCAATACCCCTTGGCCGCACCCGTGTACTTGCCGGGCTTCATCTTGACCACGGTGGAAGAGGAGATGCCCATGGCCTCGTTGTAGGCCGCCGTCGCGGCATCGGCGATGGCGTCAGACGTCACCGTTGCGCCGGCGGTGGCGGACACGTCGATTGTGCCCGTCTCGACCATCGACGCCTGGGCGTTGGCGATTGCGCGGCCGCCGCGGTCGGGCGTTTCGTCGGCGCCCTCGATCGCAGCGTCGACCACGACGCCGCTGGCCGTGTCCACTGTCAGCGTCACGGAAATCTCCCCGCCGAAGCCCTGGGCCGACGCAGTGACGGTTACTGTGCCGGGGGCCTGCTCGGCAAGCGCAGGTATCGCGGGCGCTACTGCGGCAGCGGCGCCGACGGCCGCACAAGCGGCTCCTGCCACGAATCCACGGCGGGACAAAGCTGTCTTTTCCATGAGCCTCTCCTTTGCAGACGTTCCTTCCATTGGGCTGTCTTTGAGGGATGCTCCTCTACAGGCAACCGTTGGGACAAGCGTATGCAAAACAGAGCGAGCGGCAATCTACTCCAAAAGTAGAGGGGCCCCGATCTGTGCCGATGAGGCTCACATGTAGTTTGGGGCTTCTCTACCTATGCAGTCTACTTGACGTTCCGAACTGGGATTATTCACTTCGCGTCCTCTTCCTGATGCCCCGCGGACTCGACTTTCTCGATGAGCTCCTGCTGCTTCCCCACCCCGAGCTTTTGATATACGTGAACGATGTGGGAATGGGCCGTGCCCGGCGAAATGCCCAGGCGCTTTGCGATCACCGCCTGAGTGCGACCGCGGGCCAACAAGCCAAGCACCTCGGTCTCGCGTGGGGTGCAGCCGCACCCCTTCGCCACGGCGGCGACGCCCTTTTCGAGGTCCGCGCCCATGTTATCGGCCTTATTGGGAACGGCTATCGCGCAGAACAGCTGTTCGATGACGCGCTCCGGGAACACCCAAACGAACAAGACGATGAGCGCTAGCAGCAAGATGGGCACCACTGTGACAACTTGAATTACGCCCGGGTCGTACCTGAGCGTCACCGTGGCGAGAAGGAGGCCCATCAGGTAGCCCATGTTCTTGCCCGCGATGAGAAAGCCGAAATAGCGGTCGGGCTGGAGAGAGTACGCGCCCACCGCCTGGGCGACGAGGACCCATGTCAGGATATCAAACAGTTTGCGTCCGATGCCGGACACGGTTAGGGCCGCCCAGCCCCATGATTGGGGCAGTATCAGGTAGAAGACGAACCCAACTGCAGTCACGGGCAGCACAAGCCTGAGTACGCCCACCGAGCTCAGCGGCCGCATGAACGCGGAGAGCGCCAGCAACCCCAGGGCCGCCACAAAGTTGGCGGCAAAGCGTACTTGAGACGCGGCTTGTGAAGGCATGAAATCGTAGGCAAGCGTCACGACCAGATTGTAGATGCACGAATACACCAGGCAACACAACAGGATGTTGACGAGTGCTCGATGGTGGCGTTCGCGCAACTCCTGTTCCCCATCGCTCTCGGTGGTCGCAACCATAGGTTCGGGCCCCGCTTGCGTATGGTCGTCCGAGTTGGCTCGCCCTGTATGCGAGGCATGCTCACCGACCGCAAAAAGCACGGCAGCGCCCGCCGGGAGCATCCCGACGAATATAAGGAGCAACAGGCTCGACGGAGCAAAGCCCAGAACGATGCCCAGGAGTGACGAGAGGGCCGTGGCAAGCAGGGTGTACGACTGGATGCGGTCATGCCGCATGCCGACGAAGCGACGGCCCCATACCGACTCGTAATACCCTACGCATATGCCGCTGAGCGCGAATCCCAGGATTGCGCAGGGCCAGGCCTCCTGACAGCATCCCCATGCAATGCAGGCAACTCCCGCACACCCTGCTGCAGCAATTGCCCAGGGGCCGACGTCGCGACGGCGATAACTGCGGCATGGTGACATCGCAACGATAAGCGCACACGCTGCGGCGCTCAGCAGCATGGCGACGCATAGCCCCACCGACACTTCCACGGGCCATGCTGTGCCTGCCGCAAATGCGAGCAATGCCGTGGCATGCGCCCTGCTGAGCGCAAAGCCTGCAAGGTCCCACCTCATGGGTGCGAAAATCTCCCTCAACCGCTGAATCGTTCTCATCAGCCTCCCCGCTCAGGCACATGGTCTATTGCGACGCCCGTGCAGGTAGTATATCGGGATTCTTAAAGGCGGGAACGGAGCCAACGGTTTCCTTCTGCTCAAGGGCTCAGACGAATTCTGGACGGCTGGAACAGAATGGGGCAAAGCATCGGCGACACCGTTGAGCTGCATGGTTTAGCCGCGGTTTAGGAAGGGCGGATTAGCATTCTGAGTGCAACGGCACCAGTCGCGTAAAAAGCAAGGCGACGTGCCCTCCCGGGGCTACGATGCTGGTTGTCGAGGTTAACGTCGAAAGCTGGAAGGATGCGCCGCTACAATCATCTTGGCGCCGACCTCTGGCGAGCGTCACGCCCGACAGGGGCAAGGAGTTCGCGGGGCATGCGGCGGTCACGGCCGCCCTCGGCGGCGTTCAATTCTACTTCCGTCAGCCCCACCGCCCCTGACAGAAGCCCACGGTGGAGAACACCAACGGGCTCATCAGGGGGTTCTTCTCGAAGGTGACGGGGAGGCGGGGAGGGCCTTCCGCCTGATAAATGACAGGCCGAGGAAGGCGCTGAGCTACAGGACGGCCAACGAGGCCTGCTGGGAGGGACTGCCGCACTCGGCTTGACAATCCGCCAAATCAAAAATGGCCGTCCAACCAATTCGCAAGAAGAGGTCGGACGGCCATCAGTTTGTATATGGCTACACCTTGAGCGATCATGGGCAGTTGGCCCTGTTCGGTTGGCTGGCAACGGACTATTTCGTCGCGTTTCCCTGCCTCGTTTTGTTGTGCGCCCTCGTCTTCTCGGGTACCCTGGCACGTTCCGGCCACACGGTGCGTCAACCCAAACCCGTGCTCGCAGCCGGTGTGGCGGCAGCGCTTGCATGCCCTGTCATAATGTTCGGTTGGGGAGGGGCCGGCGGCGATGTCGCGCGACGCGCGACGCTCGTGGTTGCGTCTATTGCCTTGTGCGTTTCGTTTTCCATCGTGTTGTTCGCCTGGATGGAGCGGATGCGCCAGCAAGCCGAGGAGATGGGCATTCGCACCGTGCTGCTCTCCGCCCTTGTCGTCTATCTCGTGTACTGCGTCATCGCGCCGAGTTACAGCAACTACACGCCTTACGTCCTCGTGCTGGAGGTCGCCTCACTACCGCTCACCTTGCTTGCGTACGCATCGAGCGCGTGCTCCTCTAAACCGAAGCCTGCGTACGCATGCAGCGGGCCGTGCGAGCTGCCCGCTGCATCAACCACCGGCAAGCTGCAAGCAGCTGGCGTGGCCCTGCTGTTCCTGGTCTTTCTCTCGGCATCTTACGTCGATTTCCTGAACCTCGATCTTCCGACGGAGCATTTGGAGCAGCCAACGTTCTACGCACTTCTCATATTTGGCGTGGTTTCGCTGGCCGCGGCATTGGCATGGGACGATGATTCGCGGCTCCTGACAAACAGGAGAACCGAGGCAATCGCTCGAATCGCAATCGCTTTCTTCACTGTCTCGTTTCTCGTGGTCTATTTCTACGCCGGTTCGAGCGGCCGCTTCTGCTTTGACTTTACCTGTGCGCTCCGCAGGCTCGTCATCATCGTGGGGTATGTGGCCGTGCTGGGCATCGCGCTCGCATATAGAATGCGGGTGGACCTCACCGCGACGGTCGGCTTCCTTGCGCCGTTCCTGGGGTCGAGAATCATTATGCGGACGCTTGGGCTCCAGGTGCAGGCAGGCGTCATGTCCGGCACGGCAGACGAGCGTCTGGCTTGCATGCTCATCTTGGGCGTCGTCGGTGTTGTGGGAATCACTGCAATCGCCATAGCCGCACAACGTGCGGGCGCCCCGGAAGCCCTCGGCGAGCCGTGCAGTTCCGCACCGGCGCGCCCAAGCGGTTCGGTGGGCAATCCTCGTCATGCGGACGCCGTTAAGTGCCTGGCGGACACATACGGGCTGTCCGAGCGCGAGCGTCAGATTCTCCATTACTTATCGCTCGGGTACAGCGTGAACCGCATGTCCGAGCTGCTGGGCATCTCCGACAACACAGTGGGCACCCATATACGCTCGGTGTACAAAAAGACGGGGCTCCACACCAAGCAGGAAATCATCGACAGGGTTGCGAGCGAAGCTGAACTGCAACGTCTGTAGGGCATGGCAGCTGAATCAGAATTAGCGGCATTTTGGCCGACAAAGGCTATGGCCCCTTATGGGCATCGTTATCACGCGGGTATGGCCTGCCTGCTGTCGTATGTAAGCATGCTCCCATCGGATAGATGTCTCTCGGGAGCAGCAACAGAAGTAACACCGAGCTCGGTTTCCATATGATTGGAGGCAGCGCCATCTGGTCGCCGACGGGCGAGCCACTCCCACGGGCGTCGCCCGTGATGACCTCCGATGTGGACATGGGCGAGACGACCTGGCACACGGCCGAGATAGACCCAGCCGCCTACGACAACACAAACAAGGCCCGCTTGTCCAGTCGCAGGCCAAAGCTGTACCAGAACCTTCTGCTTCACATAGGCCCATGGGACTACATGGCTACGAGCGAGCCTTTGTGGCATCATTCACGACGCTGGTTGCGGATGGTTGGTACAACCAGCAAAAGCTCGTCGACTCCCGCAGAACGGATTATTACAAGGCACTTGTGACGCGCGGGTAATGCCCCAGATTTGCCGTGCAACCGTCCTCTCAGGGGTTGCATACATGAAACGGTTCTCGCGGCGACACTGAGCTTGGCGCGGATACACCCACAGCTTTCCCGGGTTGTCCAAGACGCCCACCAATGTGTGTTGAGTGCCCGCATTGACAAGATTGAGCCGCAGATTCCACCGCAGCTTGGGAAACGGGGCATATGCTGTTGGCTTGTCATGCTCAGAGATAAGTTGCACACACTGGAACGACCTCTGCGCGCGATTTCTGCCAAATCCAACCAACGGGCCCACCTGGGAGATCAGGTGGGCCCGCCGCTTTTAAGCGCTAGCTTGACTGCCTGCCAGAAACCTCAGGCCAGGTGCCCTACAGCCCCAGGTACTCCATGGCGGACTGGGCGGCGACGCGGCCGGTCACGGTGC
>CABQHM010000048.1 GCA_902464015.1 uncultured Coriobacteriales bacterium
ATACTTACTATAGGGTGGGTCCAGACCTAGTCGATTTTCACCTTGTTGTCGGAGCACACGTGCACACGGTCCTCGGCAAGCAGCTGGATGACGGCCGGGTACAGCTCGTGCTCCACCTCGTGGATGGCAGCCTCAAGCTCATCGCAGGTCATCCCCTCGCGCACAACAACCGGCTGCTGGGCGATGATGGGACCGCAGTCGTAGTCAGCGTTGGCAAAGTGCACCGTGACGCCCGTTACCTTCACGCCGCGCTCGAAGGCATCCTGAATGGCATGGGCCCCCTTGAAGGCAGGCAACAAAGCCGGGTGCAGGTTCACGATGCGGTTGGGGAACGCCTCAAGCAGCGGCTCGCGCACCATGCGCATGTAACCGGCCATGATGACGTAGTCCACGCCATGGTCGAGCAGCGCGGTGGCAATGACCTCGTCGGCCGCGATGGGGTCGGCACGGTACAGGTCGGGCGTGAGCGACATCGTGGGGATGCTCGCCTGCGCGGCGCGCTTGAGACCGTAAGCGCTCTCGCGGCTCGCGATGACAATCTCGATGCTGGCATCGAGCGTTCCATCAGCGATGCGGTCGATGATTGCCTGCAGGTTCGTGCCCGAACCGGAGATAAGGACGCCGAGCTTGACAGTCACTGGTATGCCCCTTACTTGTAGATGACCTGGCCGGTACCCTTGACGATGCGACCCACGGGGAAGACGGTCTCGCCGGCAGCCGTGAGCGACTCGGCGATGTCGTCGACCGCGTCAGGGTCGCACACCACGCACATGCCCACGCCCATGTTGAACGTGCGGTATGCCTCGGTGTCGGAGAGGTTGGCAGCCTCCACGGCAGCCTGCACCACAGGGGGCACGTCCCAGGTGCCCCACTCAACCTCGGCGTCGAGGTTCTCGGGAAGCACGCGGTTGAGGTTCTCGGTGATACCGCCGCCGGTGATGTGAGCCACGCCGTGCACGGGAAGACCAGCCTCAAGCAGGCCGAGGATGGGCTTGACGTAGATGCGCGTGGGCTTGAGCATCGCGTCGACCAGGCTCTCGCCGCCGAAGCGGTCCTGGGGAGCGGTGTACTGCGAAAGGTCGGCGCTCTCGTCGATGAGCACGCGGCGAGCCAGCGAGTAGCCGTTGGAGTGCAGGCCCGAAGAGGCGATGCCCAGGATGGCGTCGCCCTCCTGCACCATCTCGGGCAGAATCATCTTGGGACGGTCGACGACGCCCACACAGAAGCCGGCGAGGTCATAGTCGTCCTTGGCCATGACGCCGGGGTGCTCGGCCATCTCGCCGCCCACAAGGGCACAGCCGGCCTGACGGCAGCCCTCGGCGATGCCACCCACGATCTGGGCAACGTGTTCGGCCTCGATGTGGCCAATGGCGATGTAGTCGAGGAAGAAGAGGGGCTCGGCGCCCGAGGCGAGCAGGTCGTTGACGCACATGGCGACCAGGTCGATGCCCACGGTCTCATGACGGTCGAACAGCTGGGCCAGGCGCAGCTTCGTGCCGACGCCGTCGGTGCCGCTCACGAGCACGGGGTCAGCCATGTCCTTCAGCTTGGCGGCGCTGAACAGGCCGCCGAAACCACCCAGGCCGCCGATGACCTCGGGGCGCTTCGTGGTGGCGACGCACGCCTTGATGGCGTCGACCGCGCGGGCACCCTCGGTGGTATCGACGCCGGCGTCCTTGTAGGTGAACTGCTGCTTTGCGCTGTCCATTTACTCGTACTCCTTTTCAATCTCGCGGGCAACATCGCTCACGCTGCGGTGGCTGTTTGCCGAAGCCTTGGTCAGGTTGTTGGGGGTGTAACCATCGAGGAACTTGCCCTGCGAGAACACTGCCGGGATCTCGACGGGATAGGCGCCGTCGAAGCACGAGCAGCAGTAGCCGCCCTCAGGCACGCACGAAAGCAGGCCCTCGACGCTCAGGAATGCCAGGCTGTCGGCACCGATCCACTCACAGATCTCCTCGGGGGTCTTGCGAGCGGAGATGAGCTGGTCCTGCGTGTCGGTGTCGATGCCGTAGAAGCAGGGCCACTTGACCTCGGGGCTCACGATGCGCATGTGCACCTCGGTGGCGCCTGCCTCGCGCAGCATGCGCACAATCTGCTTGGAGGTGGTGCCGCGCACGATGGAGTCGTCCACAACGACGACACGCTTGCCCTCGATGGTCTCGCGCAGGGGGTTGAGCTTGAGGCGCACGCCCAGCTCGCGCATCTCCTGCGTGGGCTGGATGAACGTGCGGCCCACATAGCGGTTCTTCACGAAGCCGGTGCGGCACGGGATGCCGCTGGCACGGGAGAAGCCTTCGGCACCGGGAAGGCCCGAGTCGGGCACACCAATGACGAGGTCAGCCTCGACGGCGCTCTCGCGTGCCAGCTGCTCGCCCATCTTCACACGCATCGACTGCACGGTGGCGCCGTCCATGACGGAGTCGGGACGCGCGAAGTACACGTGCTCGAAGATGCACAGGGCCTTCTTGCGCGGGGCCACCGCGCGCTCGCTCACGAGGCCCTCGGCGTTGATGCGCAACACCTCGCCGGGTTCGACCTCGCGCACAAACTCGGCACCCAGGATGTCGAAGGCGCAGGTCTCGCTTGCCACGCACCAGCCGGCGTCGTTGGGCAGCTTGCCTAGCACGAGCGGACGGATGCCGTTGGGGTCGCGGAAGGCGTAGAGCGACTCGCCGTTGATGAGCACCATGGCATAGGCGCCCTCGAGCAGCTCCATCGTGCAACGGATGCCCTCGCGGATGTGCCTCGTGTTCTGCGTGAAGTAGCCGATGAGACGCGTGGCAACCTCAGAGTCGGTGTTGCTCATGAAGGGAACGCCCAGGTCGATGAGCTGGCGTCGCAGCGAGTCGAAGTTCACGAGCGTGCCGTTGTGCGCCAGTGCGATGATGACGTCGCCGATGGTGGACAGGTGGGGCTGGGAGCCGGCCCAACCGCGGCCACCCGCCGTGCCGTAGCGCACATGGCCGATGGCCAAGTCGCCCTTGAGGCTGGCGATGTCGCTGTCGGAAAACACCTGGGTCACAAGGCCCTCGTCCTTGCGCACGAGCACCGTGGAGCCGTCGCCGATGGCGATGCCGGCCGATTCCTGACCGCGGTGCTGCAGGGCGTGCAGGGCGAAGTAGGTCATACGGGCAACGTCCTTGCCCGGCGCCCACACGCCGAAAACGCCGCATTCCTCCTCAGGATGATCTGCCGGGGCGTTGGGGTCGAACAGGTCGTCGAGCTCGTCTGCGGGGTACATGTTCCTTTTAAGCCTCTCCGTCGTTTGAGACGCCCGCTGCCTCGTCGGCGGCGGACTGGATGCCTGCGACTTGCTGATACGTCTGGTCCTGCGAGAGCACGGAGTTGTCGCGCTCCACGCATACCAGCATGGTGCGCTCGTTGTCCGTTGCATAACTGCACGTTGAAAGTATATAGATGTGGGACACGCCTGCAGAGGTCGCACCAGCAACAGAGGCGCTTGACCGCGAAATGAGCGATTCCACATACGCTTGGAAGCTCGCATCGTCGGCAAAATCGAACTGCAGGACGTCCGTGTCATAGCCCGACACCACAAGCGAGCACAGCGGCTGGAGCGTATGGAGCGTGCCGTCAGCTGTCACGTAGTACACCTCACGCACGGTATCGAACTCCGCTTGGTCGGAGTAGTCGGCCACGCGCGCGAACATCGCGCCGTTCTTAAGGTGATGGCCGTACATGACGGTGACACGGTCGGTCAGAGCGCTGGAGCTGCGGCAATCCATGAAAACAGATCCAGCGAGGTTGTACTGGCCCAGGAAAGTGTGCTCGAGGTACCAGTCGTTGTCGGAGTGCTGGGCGACCGGGTAGTTCACCGGCGTGTCGGGAATCTGCACCCAGCCCACAATCTCGGGGTTCTGAGAGGTCAGGGCAGCGAAGTCGACCGTGGGCGTGCCACTCACCTGGTCCTGCTCCACAGCCTCCTCCACAAGCGAGGCGTACTCCTGGTTGCCCACCTCGTACTCGGCCTGCGTGTTCATATACATGTAGGCAGCGATGCCGATGGTCACAAGGCCCACCACAAGGAGAAGGATCGCGAGCACGAGCATGCCCTTCGAGCCCTTCTTCTTGCGTGGGGGCTCGGGAGGTTGCGACGAGGCAAAATGACTCGATGCCGCCTTGTTGAAACCAACGGCGGCCTGTTGCTGCGTCGAATCGTAACCGGCATACCCATAGGACTGCTGAGTCTGCCCATAGCCATCGCCAGGCATGCCATACCCCGCGTCATCGTAGGCATACGATGACTGCGCAGGTTGCTGACGGGTGAATTCGTCAGTGCCATAGAGTCGGCCCGAAGAACGCGGTGCCGTGTAATACTGGGGATTCGAGCGGCTGAACTGGTTGCGGTCCCCACCGCCGCCCTGGCTAGGCAAGCTTGCCGCCGAGGATCTTGGCCGCAGACGGCTTGTCGAAGTTGCCCTGGGTGCGCTCACCCAGCTCCTTCATGACCTTGCCCATCTCCTTCTTGGAGGTGTAGCCGCCCGCCGTGCAAATCTCGTCGATGAGGGCCGCGAGCGCATCGCCCGAAAGCTGGGCAGGAAGCAGCTCCTCAAGCACTTTGACCTGCGTTTCAAGCATCGCGGTGCGCTCAGGGTCGGTGGCAGCCTTGCGGGAGTACTCCAACGTCTCGGAAGTCATCTTAATGAGCTTCTTGACGCAGGCGGTGACGTCGGCCTCGGTGACCTCGCGACGCTCGTCGACCTCGATCTTCCTGAACTCCTCGTTGACCTGACGCAGGATGGAAAGGCGCGGCTTGTCCTTGGCGCGCATAGCGTCCTTGATAAGCTCCAGAATCTCGCTCTTTTGCATATGTCCTCCCTGGGCTCGTGCCGCACATAGCGCGGTGGTTAAAAACAAAAGGGTACCTGCCCAGGATACGACAACGAGATGGTCGTTTGGGGGTTATGGATGCAAAATGCGGTTGTTTCTACGATACGGGTTCACCTGAGCAAAGGTATGGTATGCTTTGCCTTGTGCGGGCATCGCCAAGCGGTAAGGCCCCAGCTTCCCAAGCTGGTATTCGCGGGTTCGAATCCCGTTGCCCGCTCCATCGAACCTCAAACGGTCGGCATCTCCAAGGGTGTCGGCCGTTTTTTGTGGCACTTTGTGGCGCCTCGTGTTGCACCTTGGCCCCAAAACGCAAACAGGCCAGACGATTTACACCGTCTGACCTGCGTTTTTGCAATGGTGGGCCGTGTGGGGGTCGAACCCACGACCTTGGGATTAAAAGTCCCCTGCTCTGCCAACTGAGCTAACGGCCCGCATCGGCTGATAGTACCTCATCTGCAAGCGTTTAACAGCGACAACGTTGCAGATTCACCGCTTGAACAATCAGAAAATCTCACCTTGGACAAGACGCTACAGGTCAAACAAGGCGCGGCGCACCTCGGGCTCGTCTTCAGGCTGCGCGGCAACGAGCACCGTGGCGCCCGGGGTGATGAGCGTGGAGGGGGCCACAGGCCGGTAGGCGCCATCGGACCACACGGCCAAAAGCGCAGCTTGCCCGGGCAGGTCGATCTCGCTCACGCGGCGAGCGCTCTCGGCACCCCCCGACAATCCGGCGGTCAGCACCTCCATGAGGACGAACCCGTCGTGGACGAGCGGCATGACGTTGCGCTCGCCCGACGACATCACCACGGCCGACTGCACCATGTTGGCGATGGCCGTGGTCGAGCTCACCGTCTCGATGCCCATCTTCACGAAGATGCGCTCGTTGCGTGGGTCGTTGACGCGCGCGACCGTGCGTGCCACGCGATACAGGGTCGCGGCGATCTCGCACGATGCAAGGTTGTCGTCATCATGGCCCGAAAGCGCGCAGTACACGTCGGCGTCCATGATGCCGGCGTCCACGAGCGCCTTGGTGTCGCAGCAGTCGCCCTTGATGACCATCACGCGGCCCGTGAGGTGCTCGGCGAGAATCGAGGTGTGGTCCTCGTCGTTCTCGACGATGGCAACCTCGTGGCCGGCCGCCAGCAACAGCTTTGCAGCCGCCTCTCCCACCTTGCCACCGCCGCCCAATACGAAGTACATGCGCTACTTCCTTCCCACAAGGCCCACGAGGACAGACGCTGCCGAGGGCTTTGCCTGCTCGGCTTCGCCCTTCATATACTCGGCCAGCTCAGGCAGGGCGCTTTCGTGCGCCACGGCCACCACCGTGTCGCCGTCGTGCAAGAACATGTTATGCGCTGCCAGGAACTGCTCGCCGTCGTGCTCGAAGAGGGCCACATGCACCTCGCCCAATGCCTCGAGGTCGCGCACGTGAATGACGCCCGGCACATGCAGGGTAAACGAGAGGACCTCGTACTCGCCGTAGGTATCCAGGTGGTGGGCCCTGCGTGCACGCACCTTCGTGACCATGTTCTCAGCTACAAGCTCGGTGTCGCATAGGTAGTCCAAGCCCAGCTGCTGATACAGCTTGATGTGCTCGGGATTGATGAGGCGCGTGAGCACATGGGGCACAGAGTAGAGTCGGCGAGCGACCTCGCTTGCCATGAGGTTCACGTTGTCCATGCTCGTGACGGCAGCAAACGCGTCGCAATCCCTGATGCCGGCCTGCTCCAGCACGCTCTCATCATAGCCATGCCCCACCACGCGCGTGCCCTGAAACTCGCTCGACAGGCGCGCGAGTGCCGCAGCGTCGATATCGATGACGGTCACTTGGTTTTCGGGGGTGTCGAGCACCTCGGCCAGCTGCTTGCCAACGCGACCGCACCCTACGACGATGATCTTCACGTCATTCCTCCTATACGCACGTGGCCGCCCTGCGGCTCACCCCTTGGGGCCCGCAAGACGGCCACTCGCGTTGTTACTTCATTCGTGCATGCGTGCAAGCCATAGGGCTTTACGCGTTCTTGATGACCTCGACCACCATGTCCACAGCGTCCTCGATGGCGTTGATGTCGAGCTTCTCGGGCGAATCGCCGGTCCAGTGGGCGTTGGCAGGCACACCGTCCTGCACGCCGCACAGCGTGACGGCACGGCAGCCCTGCTCAAGCGCGATGCTGGCATCGCTTGCACGCCACGGCATGCGCTCCAGGGCGACGGGGCGGTTGATGTCCTGGCTCGCCTGGCCAAAGATGTTGACGAGACGGCGGTCGGCCTTCACACGAGAGCTATCCGCCGCTTCCTCGACCACGAGAGATTGGCGACCCGCGCCCAGGCACTCGAGGTTGATGAAGTAGGCACCCCGCAGCTCGCTGCGGTAGCTCGCAATGAAGTCGCGGATACCGGCGTTGCCGGCCTCTCCGGCGCCCGTGAGCACAAACCACACCTCATGCGAGGTAAGGTCGCGGTCACCCAGGCGCATGGCTGCACGACGGGCGCGGGCCGCCTGTTCGCCCTCAACACTCATATGGCGCGTGCGGCGCGGAGCGGCGCCGCCCTGCCAGCGGGGATTGCTCCCCTGCGCGGAGCCATCGCTGTCGGAGAAGTTGTCCCACGAACCGATCTGCTCGCCGTTCTTCTTGGCGTCGAAGCCCTCGTCGAGACCAAGCCAGTCGTTGAACGACTGCTCCTGCATCTGCTGCTGCATATCGGCGGCACGGGTGGAGATGCGGCCCTTCTGGCGGTTCTTCTTCGCCTTGCGGCCGCGCTTGGTCATGTCGCCAAGGTCGGTGGAGAAGCCGGCGAGGTCCTGGCGGCGAGCCTGCTCGAGCATGGTGGGGGTCACGGACTGATGCGTGCCCGTCTCGAAGTCCATGCTCGAGAAGTCATCGGGGTTGTAGTTGCCCACGGTCTGGATGTTCGAGACGCCGAAGGGATCCACAGCCGCCACAGCCGGATCGGGGAGATCGGCAAGGAAGCGGGGAGAGGTCACGGAAGCAGAAGTGACGGGCTTGAACGAGGAGGTTCCCCACGTGGGGTCCTGGATGGCGGAGGCCGCAAACGAGTCGGGCTCGTCCATGATGAACTGCTGGGAAACGCTTGCCGAATGCATGGCAACGTCACGCGGGGCCTGCGCGGCGCCGCGGATCTCGGCATCAGGCTCGTCGGTGGAGGTCACCGTCGCGGTGCCTGCGTTCACGGGCGAAAGCAGGGACGTCGCGGCAGGCTCGGGATTGAGGTCGCCCGAGAGGCGGTTCTCGCGCACGATCGAAGCGAACATGGCGTCGGCCTCTGCGTCCTTGGCGGCCTCGGGATCGACCGGGGCGGCCGCGACGTTCGTGGCCTGATCGCCAAGGTCGAGGCTTGCCTGCTGGGCAGGCTCGGCAACAGGGGCAGGGGAGATGAGCATGGTGCTGGCGGCAGCAGCCTGCTCGGCGCAGACGTCATGCTGGCTTGCACGATGAACGGCACCCTGCTCGACAGGCACGTACTCAATCTGGCACGTCTCAGGAAGGATGCCGAGGGCGCGTACGGCCGCAAGGCCATGACGCACGGGCTTGTTGGACTCGGGCTCGTCGACACGGGGCTCCATAGCGGCGCGGGGACGCATTGCCTCACGGTCGGAAGCGAGGTCCTGAGACTCGTCGGTCTCCTCGCGGCGAAGGGGAAGACGCTCGGGATACGAACGGGGCTTGGCATCGCTCACGCCAAGCTCGTCTGCGCCCTGCTCCTGCCTCACCTCGTCGTCGGGACCGAAGGGCATGCCGTCAGAAATGGGACGGATGCGCTCAAGCACGCCGAGCACGGCAGCCACGCCCGACTTGTTGTCGTTGGCACCGAGGGTGTACGACAGCACGAAGAGATGCAGCAGGGTGCACACGCCCCACACCACCAGGACGGCACCGGCGATGACGCCAAGCGCGGCAAAGAACGACTTGAAGCCCATGGGAAGAGGCAGCACCTGTATGAACAGGGCGAGGACTTCGACGACGACGCACACGTCGATTGCGCGGGGCAGGTACGGCTTCACCCACGCGATGGCCGGCTTGCTCAGAAGGTCGGAACGGGGCGTGTCGTAGTGGGCGATAACCACCACGGGACGGGCCTTTTGACCGGTGGGGGAGGGGGCGGCGGCAGGATGACGCGCCACCACGTTCTGGCTCGAACCGGAAAGGCCCAGGCGGCTGTACGTCTTGATGCCGAAACGACGGTCAAGCAGATACAGCACGCCGATAATCGCCACGAGCACGAACATGACGGTGGAGACCACGCCGCTGAGCAACACGCCCACAATCGAGAGCACGGCGGTCAGGCACATCAGCGCAGCGAGACCGAGGTTGCCGTGCCAGGTGTAGTTGAAGCTCTTCTGCATGGTCTCAAGGCCATGCTGATGGAAGACGCGCGCCACAATCGTGGCTGCGTCGCTCTCCTCACGCGTTCCTGCAGGGGCAATCTCATATTCCTTCGTGAGGTAGCGCATGGTTTCCTTGGCGTCGGCCATACGGGGGTTCCTCCAAGCATGTCGTTCGTGGTGACGTTTCACTGGCATGTCCCGCCTAAACTCAAGAGGCGAGACGAAAAGACAAGGGGAGCAGACGGCTCCGGCTCTTAGGCGGCCTGCTCTTCGCCCTCGACGGGAGCGTCTCCCTCAGCGAGAGCCTCGCCCTCAGCGGGGGCCTCCTCGCCCTGCGGTTGCTCGGTCGCCTCGGGCTGGGCGGCAGACTCCTGGTCGGCAGCAGCGGGCTCGCTCGGTGTTGCCGGGGCCTCGGGCAGGGCGCCCGTCACCGCAGGCGTGGTTCCGGCGTATGCCGCAACCGCAGCATCGGCCGTGAGGAGCTTGTCGCGGGCATAGGCGTAGTTGGACTCGAAGGCGTCCAGCGAAGTGTCCTTGGGACCATAGGCGGCGAGGTAGTCGGTCGTGTTCCAGGGCATGGAAGTGCTGGCTGCCTCAAGGTTGGCGGTTGCGGCGTTGAACCAATCCATCTGGGCCTCGGCGCCTTCCTCGTCGCCGGCGATGGCAAGGGTGTTGTGCGTCAGGCGGGCGTTCGCTAGGTCGGCGTAGCAGTACAGGTACGTCTCCATCACCGTGTAATCAACGCCCGTGCCTGCCTCCTTGGCCTGGGCCACGATTTGCAAGGCCTGCTGCGTGTCGTTGTAGGCGCCCGTCTCGTTGTCAATGATCTCCTGGGTGTTGATGCCCTCGTCGCCGTTGAGGTAGGCGTCCCACAGCTGGCTGGCGTAGGAGTACTTGCTCACGGCGCTGTCCATAAGGGCATACACCTGATCGAGAGCGTCGGCGGCGGCTGCCGTGGTGCTCGAGGCATTCTGGATCTGGCGGGCGGCCTCAAGCATGGAGCGGCGCGCGGAGATGCTCGAAAGCACGGCATTGGCGGCGTCGGACTGCTCGGAGGTCAGCTTCGAGGCAAGGGCATCGTTCGCCTGCGTCTCGGCACTCGACAGGCTGTTCTGCGTCGTGGTGGTCTGCTCAAGGGCAAGCGACAGGGAGTCGGAGGCCATGCCATCGGAGATGGTCTGGGCAACGGCGGCGTCGACGCCCGAGATGACAGAGTCGGTGGAGACAAGCGTCTCGATTGCCGAGTCGAGCTTCTCCTTGGCCTTGGCGGCTTCCTGGTTGGTGATGTAGAAATAGGCACCCGCGACAAGCGCCACAATCAAAATGATGACAATGGCAACGACGACGCCCCCCTTCTTGGAGCGGGGCTCGCTGAACGTCGTGTCGAAGTTCTTGCCGGGGTTCTTCTTGTCGACCTCCTGAATGGGGAAGAGGCCAGCATCGCTGCTCGCCTGAGTGCTGTTGGCCATCTTGGCAGCCACAAGCGGGTTGGCAGGGGCGCTCACCGGGTTGTCGGTGGGAGTGAGCTGGGGCTGCTGAAGATTGCCCTGCGAAGCGATGGCGAGGAACTCCTCGGTCTCACCGGCGCTGGTGGGTGCAGGATAGACGGGCCTCATCGGCATGGAATTGCTGCCGTTGGGCTCGTATCCGGCAAAACCCGACACTGCCGCCATGCCCGTAAACGTGTCTTCGGCACTGGACTGCACGGGTGAGGACGGTGCGGTATATTGACACTCGCCGGGACGCTTGGAGGCATTTCCGGAACGGCCCTGCGCTGAGAAGTGGCTACCTGTAGGGGCTGCGCACATATGTAACTCCTTCGTTTCTCGTGAGCCTAAAAGGTGACTCACATACAGATTCTATAATCATCTCACGAAGCGCCCCTGTTTGGCCCGACTTCCCCAATTCGTCGCATACTTTGCTGATATCGCATGCCGCCGCACGTCGTCGAAAGGACACCCCATGGAGCAGATCGAGACCATCGCGTCTCAAGTCAAGGCCGATGAGAGGCTCCTGCTGCTCTTTTGGGCGCTCAGCGAACCCATGAGCGTCGAGCAGATGGCCGAACGCGGCTTCCTCGGACAGCCCGGCTTGCAGGCGGACTCCTATGAGCGCACGTTTCGCCGCATGCGTGAAGACCTCAAAGACAACGGCATCTACCTGCAAGAGGTTCCCGCTGCGACGGGCAGTGCCTGGCGAGTGGACAAAGAGGCCACCTACATGCAGGGCAACTCCGACCTCACCCAACCCGTGATGGAAATCTCCATGCTGCTCGAGGCCTACATCTCCTCGCAGCAGGCCTCCTCCCATCCCGGCGCCGAAGCCTACCTCGACAGGCTCCGCCGCGCCCATGACAAGCTGGTCCTGGGCAGCGGGAAGGCGCACACCCTGTTGGGGACCAAGGGCGACGCGCAGGCATCGGGTTGGGAGGACCTGCTGAGCGCCTATGCCGAGCGCAGGGGCGTGTGTTTCCTCTATCGCGACGCGCAAGGCCAGACCTGCGAGCGCGACGTCGACATCTACGGCGTGTTTCGCCATGACGAGCACACGTTCTTCGTGGCATGGGACCGCACAAAGAACGGCATGCGCGTCTTTCGCGACGACCGCATCGAGGCGGCAAGCGTCAAACTGGGCAAGCGAACCTTCGAGGTACCCAGCGACTTCAGCGTCGAGGACTACCACGGCTTCGCATTTGAGTACGGCACGCAGGACTTTCAGATGACGTTGCACGCGCCCGACAGGGCCTGCGCCCAGGCGCTGACGCGAAATCACGGCACGTGGGCAGATGACGAGACCTGGACGATCGAGGGGCGCGACATCGACGACGCGGCACGCTGGGCCGCGCATGCCCTCTTGCACGCCGCCATGCAGCCTTGCGAACCCCAGGAACTCACGGACAAGGTCAGAGGCGGTCTTGAAAGGGTGGTGGCCCAGCATGGCTAGGGGTCGCGAGTCTAAAAGCACGACGCTCGAAAAGATGATCCGCGTTCTCCAAACGGTGAACGCCTTGGCTCCCTATGACCCCCTTGAGCAGGGAGAACCTGTCAGTCTGGACCGTTTCTGCGAACTTTGCGGGCTTGATGGGAAGGATTGCAGGCGCATCATCGACAAGATCAACTACGGCTGTGGCGACGCACTGCCTGCCGCATGGATCGAGGTCAACGATGACGGAAACGTCGTGCCACAACGCCTGGCCTTTGCCTTCGACGGCCTCATGCGCCTGAGCCGCTCCGAGGCCTTCTCCCTGCTTGTGGCCCTGCGTTCGAGCGGGATGGACAGCGACGGCCATCTCGCGCGCCTCGTGCGCGGGGCTCTCCCCCACTTTGACCTCGACCGATTCCACACCGTGGGCGGAGGCGAGTGTGGGCCCTCGGGCGCCCTCGAGACAATCGCCGACGCCGTTGCCGGCCACCTGGTCCTCACCATCGACTACTGCGACGCAAAAGGGAAGCGCTCCTGCCGACAGGTCGAGCCCCGCTCGGTGTGGTACGACACGTCGGTGAGCGCATGGTCGTTCAGCGCCTGGTGCCGCACACGCAACGGTATGAGAACGTTTCGCCTCGATCGCCTGCAGGCAGCACCCACCGCAACAGGAGAAACCTTCGAGACGCGTGGGGAAGAGGCCCGCGAGAGTCTCGACACAAGCCAGGCGCAGCTTGCCGTGCTTGCAATTCATGACCCCAAGGCAATCGATATGAAGGCCTGGCCCGGCCTGGAGGCGTGCACGCTGCCCAGCGCCGGCGAAGCAATGCGCCTCACCGAGCAGGAGCTCGCCTGCGGAGGGTACATTGCGCAGATTCCCTGGCTGGCAGGATCAGTATGGTTGGCCCAGGCAGTGGTCTCGAGCCTGGGGGCCGTGGAAGTCGTCTCTCCCGCCGAGCTGCGCGAGGAAGTGCGAGAGCTGGCTGAAGACCTTCTCAAGAAGCTTGGATAAAAAAACAGGGCGGGCCGCTCGTTGAGCGACTCGCCCTGTTCCCCCAAAACACACAAAGCGTCGACATCCCCCTGATGAAAAACGCACAATTAACTATAATGCGGCCCCTCAGAAAGTGCAAGGGGCAGTTTTTCACCAGCGAGCGGCCTTTGCTCAAAACAGGCTTGACAGCACCGCCGCCTATTCGTGCGTGGCACGCCATGAGCGCAGGTAATCGCCCACTTCGCCAGCCGCGAGCGTCTCAACGTCCTTTTTGGGCAACGACGCCATGAAAACCCTGCCATACCACATTCCCGTAAGACGCGGGTCAGCGAGCACGAGCACGCCCTTGTCGGAGGCCGAGCGAATGAGCCTGCCGGCTGCCTGCTTGAACGTGAGCACGCTCTCGGGCAGGTCGTGGTTGCGCCATGCGTCCTTGCCCTCGCGCAGCTTGCGCTCAAGCGAGATGGGCTCGGTGGGAGGCGTGAACGGCAGACGCGGGATCACGACGCAGCGCAGCGTGTCGCCCTGGGCGTCGAATCCCTCCCAGAACGACTTGAGCGCAAAGAGCGACGAGGTCTTCTCGGCGATAAAATGCTCCGAGATGCGGCGCACATTGCTCTTTCGCGACTGACAGGCCAGCTCAAGGCCATGCTGGGCCAGCTGGGGAGCCACGATCTCGTACATCCTGTCCATCTCGGCGCGGCTCGTGAAGAGCGTGAGGACGCTGCCGCCCATGGCAAGGTGGATGTCCACGAGCAGCTGGGGGAGCTCGGCGAGGAACGCTTCCTTCTGCTTGGTGGGGTCGGGCAGGTCGCGTGCCACCACGATGCCCATGTTGTGCTCGAAGTCGTAGCTCGACGCGAGCTTGAGGCTCGCGTATCCCCCGCGCACGCGGTCGAGGCCCACCTCGTGTGCGAAATGGTCGAACTTGTCGCCCACCGCCACCGTGGCGCTCGAGTACACCGCGCTCTTGATGGTGGGATACCACGCCGAGGCGAGCTGGGCGCCCACGTCCATGGACTCCGCCACAAGCTCGTAGGCCTCAAAGCCCGAACGCTGGGTGAACGAGGCGGAATACACGTACCGCTCGTCAGACCCGTCAAGTATGAGCTTCAACGCCTTGTGGACGCGGTCGAGGTCGGCCGCGGCCTCCATGAGCTCGTTCAGGCGGTCCTGCAGGTCGGCGTCGGGGTTGCTCTCGTCCGACATCGCCTGCTGTATGCCGCCGGCAAACTCGAGGGCGTGACCCAGGGCGTCGGAAAACGCCTGGCCCGACTCGGCCACGGCCAGCCAGTGCTCGTTGGCGCGCATCTCGGCGTCGACCCAGACGTTTTGCGTGTCGTAGGCCTTCTTGGGGGAGACCTTCTTGCAGAACGTCTTGAGGTCATCGAAGAAGAGGCCCGCCGCGATGCTCGCACGGGCCATCTCGCTGGCCGTCTTGCTCACAAGTCCCATGAACAGCGTCGAGGCCGCGCGCGTGCGAACAGCGCGGGCAAGCGTGCCCAGAGCACCGCTCGACGAGCCTCCCATGAGGTCGAACGACGCCTGGACCTCGCGCGAGTTCACGCGCTGAGCCCACTGCCTGCGCGCCTCGCCCTCAGCCGAATGCGCCTCGTCGACCACCCAGAACCTCGCAGGCGGCAGCACCTCGATATCGCTTCCCACCTGCCTGAACAGCAGCGAGTGGTTGGTCACGACGATGTCGCTTGCCTGGGCGCGCTTGCGTGCCAGGTGCAGGAAGCACTTGTTGGGGAAGAAGGGGCAGCGCCGCTTCTGGCACTCCGACGAGGTGCTCGTGAGGTCGCTGCGCTGGATCTTGCCCCAGCGCACGCCCAACGAGGTCACGTCGCCCACGGCAGACTGCGTGGCAAACCCCAGGGTGGCCGCGATGGCGTCGAGCAGCTCGGCGCTGGGCTCGGGCATCCTGCGCGTGGGACCCTCCTGCTCCTGAAGCTGCTGCGCCTCGTCGAGGGAGCCGGCCGCCGGCATGCTTGCCATGCCGCGACGCATGAGCTGCGCGATCTTGCGCAGGCACGGGTAGTTGTCATATCCCTTGAGCGCCGTGTAGGTGAGATTCGTGCCCAAGGCCTCGTTCAACAGGGGGAGCTCCCTGTTGATAAGCTGGTCGGCAAGGGTGTTCGACTTTGTGGCGACGCCCACCGTGATGCCGTTTGCCTGAGCCAAGAGGGCCGAGGGCAGCAGGTAGGCGATGGACTTGCCCACACCGGTGCCCGCCTCGAGCGCGGCGGGACGGTTCTCGCGAAAGGCGCGGGCCACCTCGAGCGACATCTGCACCTGCTCGGAGCGGGGCTCATAGCCGGCATACATCTTTCCCACCACGCCGTCGGTGGCGAAGGCACCGCGCACCTCGTCGTCGCCGGGATACACAAGCCCGCGCATCTCGTCGACGTCGTCGGCGTCCTCGCGCAGGCTCACCTGCATGTGCGAGCAGCGCTGTACGCGCGCGTCCACAAGCGAGAACGGCTCGTCAGGCGCCATGGCGGCCATCTGGGCGAAGATGGGACGGTAGCCCCATTCGACATCCGGGTACATCTTCGCAAGGCGGTTCACAAGCCCGGCCGGCATGTCGCTGGCAGCAACAAGAAGGATGCGCCACAAGCCGCAGGTGGCAATGACGTCGTCGATGGCACGGTGGGTTGAGGCATGCAGGCCAAAGGCGCGCGACAGGTCGTGCAGCTTGTGCGACTTCAAGCAGGGGAGCACGATGCGCGACAGCTCCAGCGAGTCGATCCAAGGCCCGCCCACGCTTTGCCCGCCGAAGCCCTTCTCCATGAAGTGCTGGTCAAAAGCAGAGTTGTGTGCCACGATGGGAGCGCCTTTGGCAAACTCTGCCAGCTTGCCGCACACCTCCATCGCACAGGGGGCATCGGCCACCTGCTCGTTGGTGATGCCCGTGATCTGCACAACCTCGGGCGGAATGGGCTTTGCGGGATGCACGAACATGTCGAACGTCTCAACAATCTCGTTGCCGCGCAGACGGGCGGCTGCGACCTCGATGAGCTCGCAATCCTTGAAGTCCAGTCCCGTTGTCTCGGTATCGAGCACAACGACGTCCTCGTCAAGCAGACCAAACTGCGCTATGCTAGCTCTTTGTGCCAAGGTGGCATAACGCGCCGCGACATCCTCGTCGCAGCCCGGCATGATAATGGAGGCAAGCTCCGCAGATATAGTCTCGCTCAAAGTGTTCTCGCTCCTCAACGATGTCCGTCCACATGCATAAGGCGTGATGGTATCCTTTTCACACTCTATCAAAGGGGGATACATGGGAAAAGTTGACGTTTATTTTGCCGATTACCTCGTTATCGATGACATCACCGAGCAATCGAGCCGCCTGCTCGCCTCAAACGGCTGCATCATAGGCATGCCGCTCAAGCTCACCTGGCAAGCCGAGTCGGGCCTCTTCACGGTAAGCACCGTCGGTGGCGACGTCATCGGCACGGCGAACCCCAAGAACAAGCTCGCCATCCGCGAATCGTTGGAAAACGGCAACGACGGCGCTTGCTGGCTGTCGCTCGTCTGGTATGACAACACCGACAAACTGTACCACGCCGAGCTCGTCTATCAGTTCTACAACGTCAAGGCCTCGCAGACTACCGAGCGCGCCAACCTCGACGCCTACACGCAGAGGACCTCGGAGCGCCTCGCCCAGGGCAAGCGCCCCGACATCGCCCTCACCGGCGCTGGCTGGGACCAGGTCCTCGCCACGGGAGACTGGGAGAGCCCCGACGAGCACCCCTATCCCATCGACACGAAGCGCAACTCCGGCTGCGTCATCTTCAAGCACAAGCGCTCCGGCACCGACAAGCTCGTCATGGGCCTCATTGCGGGCAAGCCTGCAGCGGTCTGGGGCGCCGGCGCGGCGTGCCTCATTCTCATCATCGTCATTCTCTTCTTTGTGTGCCGTTGCGCCTTTGGGGCATAACCTGCACCTTTTGAGGTACAACACTGGCACGCGAACCACGTAGTAAGGAGCCTTGCATGGCAAAAGACGGCATCGTCTTGTACAACTCGTTCACCGGCTACACCAAGCGCTATGCCGAGTATCTCGCCGAGACGCTCGACTATGCCATCAAGCCCATTCAGAAGGCGAACCTGTTCAACGTCTCCACCTACCCCACCATCATCTTCGGCGGCCCCCTGCACCACAACCGCATCGAGGGCATCTCGGGCATCATCGAGGGCTGCTCATACTTCGGCGAGCAGAACCTCATCGTCTTCTCGGTGGGCATTGCCTCGCTCAACGCCGACCTCGAGAAACAGATCAAGATGAGGAACTGCGGAGACCTGCCTGTTGAGTCATTCCTGTACCAGGCGCTTCCCGGTGGCCTTTCGTACAAGGACTGCCAGCCCGGCGGCAAGATGGGCAAGCTCGTGGAGACCTATCGCGCCAAGCAGGCCGAGGGCAAGAAGCTCACCCGTGGCGACAAGCTCGCCCTCGCCATTGCCGACGGCGAGCGCCCCGAGCAGAACCGCTTCAACACCGACGCCTGCGCCACCATCATCGCAGCCGCCCGCAGCGTCGCCCGCTAAGGTTTGATTACGCGCACATAGCCGCACACAAACCAGATCTCAAAACAAAAACGCCCGCAGCTTGGAATCCCAGGCTGCGGGCGTTTTTCATGCACGGTGTTTCACATGAAACGTTTGCTAGCGACCCTCGAGCGCAAGTTCGAGGAGCTTCAGGCACACCTGACCAAAGTCCATGCCGACCTTGCGGGCAGTGTCGGGCAGAAGCGAGGTCGCAGTCATACCCGGGATGGTGTTCGTCTCCAGGATGACGGGTGTGCCGTCGTCTCGAATGATGAAGTCAGAACGGCTCACGCCGCGGCAGCCCAGGGCCTTGTGGGCCTGCACGGCAGCCGTCTGCACGCGCTCATACACATCGGCCTCAAGGCGCGCCGGGATGATGTGGTCGGCACCGTTGGCGCTGTACTTCACCTCATAGTCATAGAACTCGGCATGGGGCACAATCTCGATGACGGGCAGCGGCTCGGGGTCGTCGTTGCCCAGAACAGCAACCGTGACTTCCGTGCCCGCGACATATTCCTCGACCATGACCTTCTGGCCGCACGCGAAGGCAACTTCCAGGGCATGGGGAAGCTCGGCGGGAGTGTGCACGATGCTCATACCCACGCTCGACCCGTCGCCACACGGCTTCACGACGCACTTGTCACCGACGGCCTGCCCGATCTCCTCCACCGACATGGACGTGGGACTCGCAAGCGTCACCGACCTTGCCACGGCGAGTCCTGCGAGGGCATACATGGCCTTAGAACGCGATTTATCCATCGCTGTGGCACTGGCGGCCACACCTGAGCCCGTATAAGGGATTTGGAACATCTCAAGGGCTCCCTGGATGGTTCCATCCTCGCCGCCCTTGCCGTGCAGCGCGATGAATGCCACCGCGTAGTTGCCATCCGCCAGGCGACGCAGCGCCTCGCGTCCGTCACGCGTGTCAATGAGCTCGACGTCCACGCCGGAGGCGCTCAGGGCATCATAGGCGTTCTGGCCGCTTGCAAGGCTCACCTCGCGCTCGTCGCTCACACCGCCGTAGAGTATTGCCACTTTCTTGTTCTCAAGAAACGACATGCCTTTCAACTTCCTTCCTCAAGCAGCCCTTAACCCACAACGGCTGCGCACACGATCCAAACGACAAGGCAGCCCAGAAGCACAAGGGCAGACTTTCCCACAGCGGAGGCCCATACGTCAGCAGGCTCAAATCGGCCCGTGCGCAGCGTTGCCGCCGAGGTGGCTGCGGCGCACACGGCGGCGCACACGACAATGAGCGCAAGAATGACCAACCCCGCGAACATAAGCAGGCTTGCGCCCCTTAAGGGAGCAGCCCCCGACACCATGGTCACAACAGCCCATCCTACGCTTGCCACGCACGACAAGGCCCCATAGATGGCAAATGCCATCCAAGAATAAGCAGGAGCGCCGACTGTCGGCTCAGTTTGGAACGCAGCCACATAATCGGTCAGCTGCTTTGCCTCGGGCCTGTCAAAGTACCCATTGCTGTATCGAGAGTACGCTTTGTTCGATCCTGACACCTTGCGGGCAGGAGCGTTTGAAGGAATCTTCTTCATCGAGCCCGAAACGCCCGTGATGACGGCGCGGCGCAAGGCTGCAGAGTCGTCGGCATCACTGGACACGCGCGGAATGGCCGCTGAAACAAGCGGTGAGATCTTCCGTGATGTCGGGTTTTGCGCGACACCGCGCACCTGCCCAGGCTGGCCTGGTTGCGGCCTCTTTGCCTGCTGCTGCGGGGCAGCCTGGTTCGGCCTGCGCTGGGAAGGCGTGACCTTTGCGAATTCACCAGTCACCATCTGCCTGTTCGTCTGTTGCACAGGCTGGGGAAGCTGGATGGACTGCACCTGTGGATAAGGCCGAGCCGGCGCAGGAGCACCTTGCGGCGCGGATTTCGACGGGGCCTTGGCAAAATGCGCACCACTGGCCCTGCCCGTCTGCGCGGGCTGGTCTTGGCTTTGATTCTTAAATCTCTTACCCTGCATTGCACATCCCTCAAGGTGGCAAGTTTGTCGGATTGTTCGATACCAACTGTGCACATGATACTCTACGAGGGAATGGGTTTTTCTAAAAGGAGAGGTGGTATAACCACATGGAACGCGCAACCGTTGAAAGCATCGGCGTCAAGGCTCTCAGCCGCGACCAAATCACCGAGATTCTCAAGAAGGAGATGAACACCCCGGCGTTTAGGGCCAAGCAGGTCATTCAGTGGCTCTACGGCAAGGGCGTCTCCACCTACGAGGAGATGACCAACCTTCCCAAGGACCTGCGCCAGAGGCTTGCCCAGGAGCTCCCCCTTCTTCCGGTGACCGTCACCAAGAAGCAGGTCTCCAAGGACGGCACGCGCAAGTACCTCGTCCGCATGGGCGACGGCACCCTCGTCGAGACCGTCGGCATGCCCGGCAAGAACAAGCTCTGCGTGTGCGTGTCCACGCAGGCCGGCTGCCCCATGCGCTGCACCTTCTGCGCCACGGGCCGCAACGGCTACACCCGCAACCTTGGCCCCGGCGAGATCGTCGACCAGGTGCGCGTCGTTGCCAACGACTTTGGCACGCGCGTGAGCAGCGTCGTCCTCATGGGTCAGGGCGAGCCCTTCCTCAACTACGACGCCGTGCTCGAGGCCATGCGCATCCTCAACAGCAAGGACGGCTTCGACATCGGTGCCCGTCACATTACGGTGTCCACCGCCGGCATCCTTCCGCAGATTCGCCGCTTTGCCTCCGAGCCCGAACAGTTCACGCTCGCCATCTCCCTGCACTCCGCCGTGCAGGACACCCGCGACGAGCTGATGCCCGGCGTGCGTCAGTACGACCTCGAGCGCCTGCGTGACTCTGTTGCCTCCTATGCCGAGGCAACGGGCCGTCGTCCCACCTACGAGTATGCCATGATGGCCGGCATCAACGACTCCGACGCTCAGCTCAAGGCCCTTGTCACCTTCTGCCGCAGGACGCTGTGCCATGTGAACCTCATCACGCTCAACGAGGTGGCAGGCTCCCCCTTCCAGCCTTCCGACAAGGAGCGCGTCGCCCTCTTTGCCAAGACGCTGTCTGCCGCCGGCGTGGAGACCACGATCCGCGAGTCTCGTGGCTCTGACATCGACGCAGCCTGCGGTCAGCTCAAGCAGAAGGCATAAAGCTACTCGTTTACACGAGTTCGTTTGGTTTTCAATACTGGATTGATACAAAATTCCCGCGTACGATAAAGAACCGTACGCGGGATTTTCTTTACCTGCTATGCAAATAGGTCAAACAATATGCTTTAAATGCCCAAAGCTTCCCACTGCTCGTCAACCCAGGCTTGATTCTTCTCAACCTGGTTGAGACTTGCTTCCTTGCGAACTTGGTCGACGCCCTCAGCCACGGTTGCAACAATCTCTTGCACGCCATGCTTGACCTGCTCCGTCGCATGGGCAACCTTGGCGCGCACCTGCTCGTCATTCAGAGCAATGACAGTCACAGCAGCTGCCCCCACGGCCACGCCGACAATACCGAGAAACTTGACGATACCCTTCATGCTGCCATCCCCTATCCTTGAATCATGGCCATAAGCTGCTCGAGATGTTCTTCGTTCTCAAAGTCAATCTCGATACGGTACTTGCCTTTCGATTCCTTAATACGCACCGGGGTACCAAGACCTTCCTTCAGCGTCTTAGCAGCCTTCTTATACGAGGCAGGAATCTGCACTTTCTGGTGTACCGGCTTCTCTTCACCCGTAAACGTCGGAGCGATTGCCTCAACAATGCGCACGGTCATCTTCTCGTTGACGACACGATGAGCAAGAGCAATGCGAGCTTCGTCGCCCTTTGCCATGAGGATGGCACGGGCATGGCCGGCAGAAAGCTGGCCTGCATACACCATCTCTTGCACCTCGTCAGGAAGCTCGAGCAGACGCAATGCATTGGCAATCGCCGAGCGCGACTTTGAGACACTCTTGGCAAGCTCCTCCTGCGTCATGGCGCTGCGCTCGATGAGGTCGCGATAAGCGCGCGCCTCCTCAATGACGTTGAGGTCGGCACGCTGAATGTTCTCGATAAGGGCAAGCTGAAGGCTCGTGATGTCGTCGGTGCCATCACGCACCACAACCGGCACGTTTTCGAGGCCGGCAGCACAAGCCGCCTGGTAACGCCTCTCACCGGCAATGATCTCATAGCCCTGAGTGTCTTTGCGCACCACGATGGGCTGAATGATGCCTACCTCTTTGATGGAGGCACTCAGTTCATCGAGGTCTTCTTGATCGAACTTGGTACGCGGCTGATTGGGATTGCGATGCACCTCGCCAATCGCAACTTCCTTGACCGACGCATCCTTGTCGACCATCTCGTCAAGGCCTGATTCCTTGGCACTCTGAGAGACAAGGGCTCCCAGGCCCATGCCAAGTCCACCCTTTTTAGCCACGGCGAATCACTTCCTTTGCCAGGTCGCGGTATGCCTGAGCACCCTTACTGAGCTTGTCATACTCAAAAATAGACTCACCGTAGCTTGGCGCCTCGCTGAGCCTGACATTGCGCGGGATGACCGTCTTGAAGACTTTCTTCTCGAAGTAGTTGCGCACCTCGTCGGCCACCTGCTTGGAGAGAGACGTACGCTTGTCGTACATTGTCAATACGATACCAAAAATCTCAAGGTCGGGGTTGAGGGTGGACTTCATCATCTTGATGGACTCCATGAGCTTCGTGACACCCTCAAGCGCATAGAACTCGCACTGAATCGGAACCAGAATGCTGTTGCATGCCGTCAGGGCATTGATGGTAAGAACCCCCAGAGAAGGGGGGCAGTCGATGAAAATGTAGTCAAAGCAGTCTTTAATCTCATCGATGGCCTTTTTGAGACGGGTCTCACGCTCATCGGCTTGCACAAGCTCTACTTCAGCACCGGCAAGCTGAATGGTGGCAGGAATAACAAACACGTTATGACTCGTGCTGTTTTCCACCGTCTCACTCATAGGCACGTCATTAAGAATGGCATCATAGACACTCTTCTCAACAGCGTTCTTGTCCACTCCCAAACCACTCGTGGTGTTGCCCTGCGGATCAAAGTCAACAACGAGGACCTTGTAGTTCTTTTCTCCCAGTGCCGCAGAGAGGTTCACAGCCGTCGTGGACTTACCCACGCCACCTTTCTGGTTCATGATGGCAATGACTTTAGGGTCCTTATCGGGCGATTTACGCTTGGTCTTCTGGTAATCCACGAGGGCTCCGTTCAATTCAGTGCAACTGTTTCACGTGAAACATCTTATACCAAAGTACTGCAGGACTGTTTTAGGTCTCACAAGAGCGTTCTTACGGTCAAACCTTGTCGCAACAAATCCAGGATAATCACTATGCAAGAGGATGCTTGGATGCTTCGCCAACTGCACGCGGCAAGACAAGCCCTGTCTCCTTTACCTTCTCATACACAATGAGGGTTCTCTCCCCGGCATCCCCAGGAAGCTCAATCGTGCGCGTAGACACAACCGACAGACCACAGAGCTGTGCGGCCTTGGAGCCAGCCTTAATCTCCTCAGGCTCGGGCTTGCCTTTGATGGCAATGAACGATCCGCCTTTTGCGAGCAGCGGAGTCGCATACTCCACAAGAACAGGCAAACTCGCAAGGGCCCTAGCAGTCACACACCCAAACACTCCACGGTGCGTGTTGCCGAGCTCTTCAAGCCTCACCGACGTCGTGGACAGCCTGTCGCCCAAATCAAGAGCCGTAATGAACCCCTCAACAGCAGCCATCTTCTTCTTGACCGAATCGCACAGAACACCTGTAGTGTTCAACGTGGCAATAGTCAGAGGAATACCAGGCAAGCCGGCGCCGGCTCCCATGTCAAGAAATGGCTTGTCAGGATTCTTTGCCATGACCTTGGAAAACTCAGGCAGGGGAACAAGGGAGTCGGCAAGATGCAACACAAGGGCCTTGTCCCACTCCTTGATGGCAGTCAGGTTCATAACCTCGTTTTGCTTCAGCATCAAAACAAGGTAGTCCACGAGCTTCCTCGCCTGCTCCTGACCTACTTCAAGATCGAGCTTCTGACACAAGCCAACCAGCTTTTCAGCTTGCTCTTCAAGGTTCTCAGGGATATCAGCAACATGTTTGCGGCGAGGCGCTTCGCTTGTTTCCATGCGCAGGTTCCTTTCCGTTGTTCGCAGTACATACGTTTTGTCTTGAGAAAATTCTTTACCCAATGATTGTAAAAGGTCTCAGGCTTGAGCCTCATGAGACATATGCTTTATCAGCAAAGCAGCTTAGACTCATGCCTTACATTTAGACACAGGCAAACCTGGAAGCAGGAGTGCCTGATTTGCATTTCATCCTCTTGGATGACGCTCAAGAGACAAAGATAAACCCAGATGCTGGAGTGGTTGATTTGCATTCCACTCTCTTGGATGAGACTCAAAAGGCAAAGACAAGCCCAGGCGTCGAATTACTTGATTCATAGTCCGTTTCTTACTGACACCCCAGAATCACAGACAAACGAAGAAGCTGACAGCCTGGTTTTCAACCATTCTCTGTCATCCAACCCGTACACTTGTTTTGCCTAAAAATAATGTACCGTGGTTTCTTGT
>CABQHM010000049.1 GCA_902464015.1 uncultured Coriobacteriales bacterium
GCGTCGACGCCGTCTCCGGCGCCACCGTCACCTCCAAGGCCATCTTCACGGCCGTCGAGGACTGCCTGAAGCAGGCGAAGTAATTCGCGAGCAACATAGTTGCATCTCGCAAGAGGGGCGTCTCGAAAGGGGCGCCCCTCTTTTTGTGCACCTGCAGCCAGATGTTTCTGCCGAACTCGGCTATTCGTGCGATACTGTTGAGGCTGTAAGGACGCCTGTATTCAACGTGTGAAACGTTTGCGCTATGCCTGGAGGAATCACATTGCAATTGCCGCAGTTCGTTCGACGTGAAGGCAGTGCCTTCTATTTCGTGCCTGAGGAGGGCGCGCGCGACGTCCAAGCCTGTTTGTCGGCGCTCGGCGTGTCCAAGACCCTCTCAGGTCGCTTGCGCGCGCAGCAACGCGCTTGTATCGACGCAGATACCGGCGAGCTTCGCATCGACGCTTCTATCGAGCCTGTAAGCCCGCATATGACCTCATGCGAGCCTCTTCAGGTGCTCTATGAGGATGACTTCATTATTGCGGCAGAGAAGCCCTCAGGGCTTCTTGTGCACGGTGACGGCACGCATGCCGACACGCTGACGGGTCGGGTTGAGGATTATCTGGCTGCGGGGGAGGGCGTGCTGTCCCCGCAGGCTGTGCAGCGCCTCGATGTTGAGACAACGGGAGTCGTGCTTTTTTCCAAGGCCGTCGAGTTCCAAGGCCTCTTCGATGCTCTCGTTGCCGATCACGCCCTGATGGAGAAGCGCTATCTTGCCGTGGTTGAGGGCGCCTATCCCAAGGCTCACGACCGTATCAACGCCGCGCTGGCTCGCGATCGCCATGACGCCCGCCGCATGCGCGCCTGCGCTCCCGGGCAGGGCCAAGACGCCCTCACCTATGTCGAGCGCCTTGCCGTGACCCCCGACGGGAGCCATTCGCTGCTTCTTGTGACGCTTGGCACAGGCCGCAAGCATCAGATTCGCGTGCACCTGGCATCAAGGGGTTTTCCTGTTGTGGGAGATACGCTGTACGGCCGCCGTGGTGCCGAGCAAGCGCCGCTCATGCTGCATGCCTGGAGGGAGTCGTTCACGCATCCCCTGACGGGCGAAAGGGTGTGTATCGAGTCTTCGGGATACGAGCGTTTTGCCGCGTATGCGCCGCAGATTGAGGCCTTGCTCAAAGGTAGATAAACAGACGGACGGCGGGTGCTCCGGTCGCAAGGGGGGAAGTTCGACCGGGCCCGCCGTCCTACAAGGGGAGATGCCATAACGCTCAAGCGTAAGGGGGACGCTGCGTAGGCTCATGAGTTGTCAGAAGGAAGAAAGGCTCGCCGGCTCTGTGTGCCTTGCGCCTTTGCTGACATGTATGATGCACCACTTGCGCCCGCCTTTCTATCATCATAAAGGATGAGATTCTAGGGACGAGGCATCTAGCTGGTATTTCTCTTAGAATTCAACCATTTTTGGGCTATAGGACTAGTCCTTTTTCACCCATAAATATATGTGCAAGCCATGGTGCGCGCCCCCTTATCATGTGCTTCGCAGGAGCCCCTCACCATCTTTTATGACCTGCTCACCCCGGGGGGAGGATGGCGCTTGGGCGATTTACGGCATGCTCAGAGCTGCCCTGGGCGACGTGTGCCGTACAATGCAATCACGAAAACGGCCGACATCGTGGAGACATCCAGCCAGGAGATCGCAGTGACGCTTGAATGCCAAGACAACGCGCGTGAGGCATCGCGGCCCCTGCGCGTCCTCCTTTTTTGCGAGAAATGGGAATCGGGCGGTGTCGAGGCATTCGTTACGACGCTGCTCGAGTGCATGGACCGCACGGGGCTGGCCGTTGACTTGGCGGCGTGTAGAGTGCAGCCCAGTCCCTATGACGCGCGGCTTGCCAAGATGGGCATCAAGCCCATCGCCCTTGGCACAAGCATCCGTAGCGTCGCCTCCAACCTCAAGGAGTTTTGCCGCCTACTCGAGCAGGGCGCCTACGACGCGGTCCACCTCAACGTGTACGAGGGGCTCGCGCTGCTTTTTGCCCGCGAGGCGAAGAGGGCCGACGTCGCGCGCATTATCGTGCACAGCCACAACAACGACCTGCGCCCGAGTGCCACACGCTGGCTCAAGCTTGTCCTGCATCGCATATGCACGGGTCTGTTTGGGGGGTACGCCGATGTGCGGTGGGCTCCCTCGCAGGCAGCGGGGCGATTCATGTTCGGCACGCGACCTTTTACGCTTGTGCGCAACGGCATCGTTCCCGAGAGGTTCGCATTCGATGACGGCGTCCGAGAAAGGCTCCGATCTGAGCTGGGCTTTACGTCCGACCAGACGGTGCTTGGCTGCGTGGGCAGGCTGTGCGAGCAGAAGAACCAGCCCTTCCTCGTGGAGGTGCTGGCAGCGTTGCCGAAGAATGCGTGCCTGCTTCTTGTGGGTGAAGACGACGGTGATGGTTCCTATGAGGCCGCGCTGTGCCGTCGTGTGCGCGAACTTGGCGTACAAGAGCGTGTGCACCTGTATGGCCGGACCAGCGACGTGGCGCCGCTCTACCAGGCCATGGACGCGCTCTGCGTGCCTTCGACCTTTGAGGCGCTGGGCATCGTCGCGGTGGAGGCCCAGGCTGCGGGCCTGCCTGTGGTGGCATCGACTGCCGTGCCGCCAGAGGCTGCCACAAGCGGGCGCTTCGAGCGCGTCGCCCTCGATCCGGACGCCTGGGCCTCGGCCCTCACTGATGCGCTCGCCCAACATCACGATCGCTCGCAGGCCTGGCAGGCCGTGTCGCGCTCTGGCTACGACATGCGCGAGGTTGCCACCGAGGTCCTTCGGGGGTATGGTGCGGTGGTGCCGAGCGGGGGTATGGTCGGCAAAGCCAAGACCTTCCAGGCGTTGTGCACTCCTGGTATCGACCGCAGCCTTGTTAGCATCGTCGTTCCCGTCTTCAACGTGGGCGAGTATGTGGGAGAGTGCCTCGAGAGCCTCCGAACGCAGACATATCGAAACATTGAGGTCATCGTGGTCGACGACGGGTCGACCGATGAATCGGGGGCGATTTGCGACGCGACGGGCGCGACTGACCCCCGCTTCAAGGTGGTCCATCAGGCCAATGCTGGCCTTTCCGCTGCCCGCAACGCCGGTATCGAGATGGCAAGGGGGGAGTGGATTGCTTTTGTCGACAGTGACGATGCCGTTTCCCCCTGCTTTGTCGAGGCATTGATTACCCCCGGCGCGGATATCTCCCAATGCATGTTTACCTGCGATTCGGATGAGCTCGTCGCATCGCCCGATCTCCACTGCGCCGCGTTCAAGGCGTGCACCGGTCGTGAGGCGTCCCTCGCTCTGCAGCTTGACTCCACGGGTGCGGCGACGGTGGCGTGGAACAAGCTTTACCGTGCGTCTCTTTTCGAGGGGGTTCGGTTTCCTGTGGGCAGGCAACACGAGGACGAATTCGTGACATACCGCCTGCTTTGGCATGCGGGGAGCGTCGCAGTGTGCGACGCCCCGTTCTATTTTTACCGGCAGCGTTCGGGCAGCATCATGGACTCCGGCGTCACGGTCAAGACCCTCGACGCTTTTGAGGCGTTAGAGGAACGCATTGCTTTTTATCGCGCCGAAGGTGACGAGGAGCTTGTCTGTCTGTCCGAGGCCGTACTGTGCAACCGCATCGGGAGCTCGCTGAAGGATCTCGCCGACGTCAGTCCCGACGATGCCAAGGCATGGAGTCTCAGGCGAGACGCCTTGCTTCGCCATCTGCTGTCTTCGCCATGCATCCCTCTCAAGAAGAAGCTCGCCCTGCTGCTGCAGCGCGTTTGTCCCGGGTTGTACGTGCGGGCGAAGGGGTGTCGAGCTTGACGAGTGTGGTGAAGCCGTTTCAGCTGCGGTCGGACCGCTCCTGTTTCATGCGCAGGACGTAATCGCGCATGCCAGGTATGGCAAAGGCGAGGACACCTCGGGCGCGTTCCTCGATAACGCCCTGTTCAATCAGACGGCGCTTGTACTCGCTTGCGTAGCCGCTGGTCACTCCCATGCGTTTTGCGATATCCGCTTGCAGGCTTGTCGAGGAGTCGCGCGACATGGCCTCAAGAAACACCTGGTCTTTAGGGGATAGGGAATCGTATGTGACTGCGAGGATGCGATGGTCCATTTCCTCGCGTGCCACTTCGATTCCCCATTCGGCGTCAATGTCGGTGATTGCGCCGACGGTTGCGTGTTCCCAAGAGCGATAGCCCGCAAGCTGCATCATGTAGGGATAACCGTCCGTTGCGCAAACGAGCTTGTCGAGGGCAATCGGTTCGATTGTGCCTCCTGCTTCGGTGACGGTCTTCTCGATTGCGACGCGTATCTCATAGTCGGGAATCCTATCGAGATGGTAGAGGCTGGCACGTCGCAGAAAAGTCACCGAGTCCTCGTTAAGAAGCTGGGATACCCGTTGAGGTAAGCCTGCCATGAAGAGGGCGACACGCCGCCTCTCGCGTACAAAATGCTGGTATGTGGACACCAGCTTGACCATCTCGTCAAGATTCGCCTGGACTTCGTCGACAGTCAGCAGGAGCCCGATGTCATACGCGGCAAGGCTGTCGAGAACCTTGTTCATCCGGGTTCTCCAGGTGCCGCGCGATGGGTCGCGATACTCCCATTCCAAGCCGAATAGCTGGGCGACGTTGATGCCTTTAAGGCGCAGGTTGCTGTCTGATGCGACGTAGTCGTCTGCGGCTTGAGTGGCGAGGTCAATTATCTCTTCGAGCATGCCCTCGCACGCAGAGACGTTGACTGCAACCCAACCGTATGCCGGGGCCTCGTCTGCGAGAAGGGAAAGCAAGACGGTTTTTCCGGTGCCGCGGGCACCCATGAGGATGCTTGAGAGGTCGGGGTTTCCGGGCCCCGCCTGAAGTGCACGAGTGAGGTTGTTGACGTCTTTCTCGCGGCCGGCCAGGTACGACGGTACAAAGCCAAAGGTGGGGGTGAAGGGGTTGGGCAAGGGTCGGGTCGTTGCCATCGTGTCCTCCTTGGCGAGAGCGACTGTGCTTGATTTCTTTTGTCAATTTTTGTCTTCTTTGTCTTTGTCGTCAATGCTTGGGTTTGCAGGTATGGTGCCAAACGTTTGCAGGCGCTTGTATTGTATGCCTGGATTCCTCCGGCTTTACCTTCTGGACCTATGCGTATAATTAGTTGGAATAAATGGGCGTTCCGCAAAGGGCGGATTGGAGTTTGTCAATGAACATCGCAATCGCAGGCACCGGCTACGTCGGGCTCTCGCTGGCGTGCCTTCTGGCGCAGCACAATGACGTTGTCGCTGTGGACGTCGTGCCTGAGAAGGTCGCTATGCTTCAGCGTTGGGAGAGCCCCATCCGTGATGAGGAGATTGAGCGCTTCCTGGCCGGCGCAAAGTCGAGGGAGTGCCCGCTGTCTCTTACTGCCACCATGGACGGCGAGGCGGCTTACAAGCAGGCCGAGCTTGTCGTGATTGCTACTCCCACCAACTACGACCCCGCGCGCAACTTCTTCGACACCCGCTATGTCGAGCAGGTCGTGGAGCTCGTGCTCAAGGTCAACCCCGCTGCCGTCATGGTCGTGAAGTCCACGGTGCCCGTGGGCTACGCCGAGGGCCTGTGCGAGCGTTACCCCGAGGGTCGCTTCCTGTTCTCACCGGAGTTCCTGCGTGAGGGCCACGCCCTTTACGACAACCTGCACCCCTCCCGCATCATCGTGGGCGTGCCGGGCAACGCCGCCGAGCGCGAGCTGCTTGAGGAGAAGGCCTGGGAGTTCGCCCACCTGCTGGAGGGCGGCGCCGACCCCGCCGAGCGCGACCGCGAGAACGCCGACGGCTCGCACGGCATCCCCGAGCTCGTGATGGGCTCCACCGAGGCCGAGGCCGTCAAGCTCTTCGCCAACACCTACTTGGCGCTGCGCGTAGCCTACTTCAACGAGCTCGACACGTATGCCTGCTCCAGGGGCCTGGATGCCCGCAAGGTCATCGAGGGCGTGTGCCTGGAGCCCCGCATCGGCTCGCACTACAACAACCCCTCCTTCGGCTACGGCGGCTACTGCCTGCCCAAGGACACCAAGCAGCTTCTGGCCAACTACAAGGATGTTCCCCAGAACCTCATCGAGGCCATCGTCGACGCCAACCGCACCCGCAAGGACTTCGTCTCCGAGGAGATCCTGAAGCGCGTGGCCGACCTGGTCTACTCCGGCACCGCTGCTCCCGTGGTGGGCGTGTATCGCCTCACCATGAAGACCGGTTCGGACAACTTCCGTGCCAGCTCCATCCAGGGCGTCATGAAGCGCATCAAGGCCAAGGGCGTGCCCGTGGTGGTCTACGAGCCCACGCTCGACGCTCCCGACTTCTTCGGCTCCGAGGTCACGCACGACCTCGAGGACTTCAAGCGCCGCTGCGACGTCATCGTCGCCAACCGCTGGTCCGCCGACCTCGACGACGTCGCCGACAAGGTGTACACGCGAGACCTGTTCGGTAGGGACTAAGGTTGGCCGGCATGCAGAAGGTTGATGGCGGAAAAAAGCAGCCATGTAACGCGAAGAATATACTCAAGGGTATCCTGCCACCTCCCATTAGGTCTTTTATGCGTGAAGTGGGAAACATCCTTGATTCCATTTGGCGTGCAAAGGGCGAGCTTGAACGGCAGGCGGACAGTCAAGCGAAGGTCATGCAGGCTCGCTTTAATGCCATCAGTGATCAAGTTGCCAGGCTTGAAGATAATTACGACAGGCTCTATCGACTCTTTGAGGCATCAAACGAAGAAAACCGTAGGCTCTTTTCTCTTCTAATACAACAGGAGCAGGGGTATGCGGAGCAAACCTCTGAGATTATGAAGCGCTTTGAAGAGCAAGCTGCCATGCAAGAGGAGTCGAACGGGCTTCTTGTTACGCGAATCGACGCTATTAACAAGTCACAGACGCTTGTATGTGAACAACTGGATGTGACGGCAAGCTCGCTAAAGAAAGCCGCCCATGCGGACAGTGAAGGCATTAGGGGCTCAATTGCGCGTGTTCTGCGGCGTCAAGACGAGTTGCTCGATCCGACGCTCTATCCGCATGCGCTGGCCGTCTGGTATCAAAACGAGACGGGCGAGGTTCTTGATCTCGATAATCCGCAGACTTACAACGAGAAGATTCAATGGCTTAAGTTGTACGATTGCAGCGACCTCAAGTCGATGTTGAGCGACAAGGTAAGGGTCCGAAACTGGGTTGCGGAAAAGATTGGGCAAGAATATTTGACGAAGCTCTATGGAGTCTATCGCTGCGCGAGCGAGATAGACTTCGACGCCTTGCCGAATCGCTTTGTTTTGAAAGCAAATCATGGCAGCGGATGGAATGCAATCGTACGAGACAAAGCTTCCGAAAACCTGAGTGCTTTGCGTGCAAAGGCTGACCTGTGGCTCAAGGCCGGCTTCGCTTATTCCAATGGGTATGAACTGCAGTATTCAAAGATACCTCGCCGGCTTATCGTTGAAGAGATGCTTGAGAATGCCGACCATGATATGCCTGACTACAAGATGTGGTGTTTCTCTGGTCAAGTTCACTATATTGAGTACATCTCAGGCAGAGGGTCAAACCCTTCGGCTGCTTTTTTCGATAGGGATTGGAAACCAACGGGATTTTGTACGGAATATCGTCACAATACAGAAGTTATTCCTAGGCCCTCAAGTCTTGATGAAATGATTCACGTTGCAGAGGTGCTTGCAGAGGGCTTTCCCCATGTGCGCGTCGACCTGTATCTTTTGGACGACGGAACCATAAAATTTGGTGAAATGACATTCTCGACGTCGTCAGGGGCTATTCGCTGGAATCCGCCTGAGACCGATTTGATGATGGGTGAGTTGCTCACACTGCCGCACATTCATAAAGAACGGACCCAATAAGGATGGTTGGTATGGCTAAAGTTTCAATTGTGGTTCCTGTCTATAATGCAGGGCCTTACATTGAACAGTGTTTGAAATCGCTAGTTGAACAAACGCTCAAGGACATCGAAATCATTCTAATCAATGACGGGTCGACGGATGACAGCCTTGAGTTGTGCCTGGCGTATGCGAGGACCGACCCTCGAATTAGGGTTGTCGACCAAGAAAACGCCGGGGCATGCGTGGCGCGTAACAGGGGTATTCAACTGGCGAAGGGAGAGTACGTTCTCTTCGTTGATGCAGATGATTTCTTTGAACTTGATATGGCATATCGCGCTTATGCGAAGGCGACGGAGACCAACGCTGACATTGTTGTCTTCGATGCGGACGTGTTCAATATGGCAACGGGCCAATATGAGGCCGGCAACTGGATTCTTAACAAGGACCTCTTGCCTGCAAAAGAGCCGTTCAGTCGAGATGACTTGTCGGCCACGTTGTTTCAGCTTGTTGCCGGAGGTCCGTGCAATAAGTTGATGCGTCGAGAGTTCGTTGTCGCGCAGTCGTTGGACTTCCCCATCATGAAAAGCCTTGAGGATGTCCCTTTCGTTTATACGGCGCTTGCCGTGGCGAATCGAATCGCTGTTGTTCCGATGGTGCTTCAGCATTATAGAAAAAATGCCCCCAAGGCTGGGCTTGTGTCTGCTGCCGCTGTATATCCTGCGCGTATTTTTGAATCGTATGGCATTTTGCGAGAGCGGCTGCTTGACAGATCTCTTTATTCGCAGCTTGAACAGTCGTTCGTCAATCGAGCTGCGTCCGACTTCGTTGACCAGTATCTTTATGTCCTAAAGGACGACGCGGCCAAGGAGTTTTTTGGCCTCTACCTTGCCAATGTGGCGGATAAGGACTATCTGTTTTCCGAAAAGCAGGAAGGCTATTTCCAACGACCGTTTGTGTACAACAAGCTCAATGAGATTCTTCTAAAATATCGGCGCGACAGCATCCTGAAGTCGGATTCTCCTAAGGTATCGGTTGTCATGCCCGTATACAATGTCGCGCCTTTCCTGCGGCAATGCATCAATAGCGTTTTGTGTCAGACGCTTTGCGATTTTGAGTTGATTCTCGTTGATGATGGTTCGACTGATGATTCGCTTGCCATCATAAAGGAATACGCTGATATTGACGGAAGGATTGTCTATATAAGGCAGTCCAATATGTACGCTGGCGTTGCGAGAAATACAGGAATGGAACGCGCCAACGGCGAGTATCTTCTGTTCCTGGATCCAGATGATTTCTTTGCGCCCACGCTGTTGGAGGACATGTACAACAAGGCCGAGTCTGATGAGGCTGACGTTGTTCTATGCGACGGGCGATACTATGACAATGTGACGGAGAAGTATTCAAACGCAAGGCTGCTGCTTCAACGCTACAATATCCCTAAGACGCTGCCTTTTTCTTATCGCGATAATCCCGATAAGATTCTGCATATTTCAATTGACTGCCCCTGGAACAAGTTGTTCCGCAAAGCGTTTGTTGATACGCATGGCTTGCGTTTTCAACCCCTCCGCTCTGCTAACGACGTGTACTTCGTTGATTGTGCGATTCTTCTTGCGGATAGAATCTCTGTTGTGGACAAGAAGCTTGTGAATTATCGAACAAATGTTCATACGAGTCTCCAAGCGACGCGAGCAAAAGAGCCCCTGAACTTCTACGAGGCTCTTTCGGCTGTGCGTGCAAGGATGCAGAATGAGGATCGCTATCAGGATATAGAGCGGTCGTTGATCTCGCTGTTTATCGCAGGGTGCAGGTCGCATCTTAATCGAGCAAAGGACGGCGAAGAATTCGCTGCCCTGTACACGTTCTACAAGGAAACCGCATTCGACGCATGGGAAATTGATGCGAACGACTTGCGTCAATTTGTGTATGTTGATGACCGAAAGTGGGTGGAGCGGGTCAGGGACAGTTCGGCAATCGATTATCTGCTGAGCGCATGGCGTGATGCAGAAAAGAAAAAGGCTGTTCAGCCTGTGCCTCAAAGCGTCCGGGCCCCGGAGTCTTCGGGTGGAATGAAGGTGCAGTACTATCGATCTTATGCCATTGGCTGTGCAATTACGTATATCCCACGAAAGATACGGGGATTTATCGACTGCCTTAAAGAACATGGACCGAGCTACACGCTCCGACGCATCCCAGAACATTTTGGGATACCTGCGGGCGCGGAGATGAAACGTCCTGTAAGCGGCGTTACCAAACTGAAGCGAACCCCACGCATTGTTGTCAGTATGACAACGTATCCCAAACGTATCGGTGAAGTCGTGCGCTCCATCGAAACATTGATGGATCAGACCCTCAAGGCTGATGAGATCATTCTCTGGCTTGCTTCGGAACAATTTCCAGATGGTGAGAGGTCGCTGCCGCAAGATTTGCTGGCCTTGCGCAAGCGAGGCCTTTCTATCAAGTGGTGCTCCGATCTCAAGAGCCATAAAAAATACTATTTTGCGATGCAACAGTATCCAGATGATATCGTTGTCACAGTTGACGACGACTTGTACTACAGCAGCGATATGCTCGAGTTGCTGTATAAGGCATATGTGAAGCATCCGGATTGCGTATGCGCAATGAGGTGCCACCTCATTAAGTTCGATAAAAACGGCGCAGTGCGGCCATACAAACAGTGGGGCATTGAACAGTCAACCATTGTGGGAGTGCCATCGATGCGGCTGTTCCCTACAAGTGGTGCTGGAACCCTCTACCCCCCGCATTCGCTTGACGTCCATTTGTTTGATCAAGACATCAGCATGAGCAGCTGTCGCAGTGCCGACGATGTGTGGCTTAAGACAATGCAGAACCTCAAGCATACCCCGACGATTCAGGTTGCGCCTTATCGTCCGCTCAGGTATGTGGAGTCGACGCAAGACGAGGCCCTCTGCCAGATCAATGTGGATGGCAACCAAAATGATGCCCAGATTGAGAACATGTCGTCCGTATTTGCCGGATCGTGGACGAAGGATGCAATGCCGGAGGATATGGATTCAGATGTTGAGCGGGTGAGCAACTAAATGAGCGACTCGGCCCCCCTCGTGTCTGTGGTGATGCCGCTTCACAACGGCGTCGAGGCGTTTCGGCAGACAATGAAGACTCTTCTGGATCAGGTCTCATCTGATTTCGAAATCATCTGCATTGATGACGCTTCGGATGATGGGGCTAGGGAAGTCCTGGTCCACTATGAATCTAGTACGAGCCGAATCAAGGCCGTTTACCACGCTCTTAAGAAGGGTGCGGCTGCTTCTCGCAACGAGGGAATGGACATTGCCACAGGAAAGTACCTGCTCTTCCTGGACGCCGACGATCTTTTTGAGCCCAACCTCGTCGAGAGTGTTGCAACTGAGGCCGAGCGTATCGACGCAGATATGGTGCTCTTTGGTGCAGATGAGTTTGAAACGGAGGGGGAATGGCGGTCCAACCGATTCTTCCTCGTCAGCGATCTGGTCCCTGCCGCAGCGCCGTTCAATCGCAATGACATACCGAATCGTCTCTTTCAGCTCTGTACGCCTGAGCCATGGACGAAGCTCTTTCGTAGAGATTTCGCCATGGAGAACGGGTTGCGTTTTCAGGGTTTGCAAAATACCAACGATATGCTGTTCACTCTTTCTGGGCTTGCGTTGGCTGCGCGCGTCGGAGCGGTGCCCGACGTTCTCGTGCACCATCGTGTGGGCAGGCCGGGAAGCATCCAGGCGTCGCGTGGGCGGGACTCCCTTGCGTTTCTTGCTGCTTTGCGAGCAGTAAAGCAGCGCTTGGAGGCCGAGGGTCTGTTTGACCAGCTGGCCGAGAGCTTTGCGAACCTGGTTGTCTTCCATTGCTTGTTTAACGATGATGCCCCCGCTTCTTGGGCCGAGGTGTTTGCCGAACTTGGGGTTAGTGGATTGCCCGAGCATGCCTTTTGGCTTGATGGTGACTATGAGCGCTACACAAGGCTCGTTCTTGCTTCATGGGAAGAGGGAAACGGGTTGGCTTGTGCTTATGGAAAAGATTTCTGGTACAAGGCGGCGCTTCTTGAGCGGGCCGACTTGAAAAGGAGCGCCCAGCGGGCTGATGAGTTGCAACGCCGAGTGGATGATGCCTGGCGAGAGACGGAGCTCGTCAAAGCATCCCTGTCATTCCGGGTAGGCTCGACTCTCACAGCGCCTATACGCAAGTTGAGAGAGAGATAGAGAGTGGATTGGCTTGCACCGGCCTATGGGTGAAATTGGATAGATAAGCGGCGGCTATGCCTGGGCGGTAGATGGCAATGATGTGTCGCAGCAGGGTCGAAGTGGTCCGCTGGGAGCGTTTTCTAAGGTAAGCCAAATGTCTGGGGCGTCTGGCAGATTACTTTCGAGGCTCGTATCTCAGCCGCCCATCGAGCATGTGGAAGCCTCGCTCTATCCAGCCCCACAGCCAGTCGATGGCGAGTGAGAACGCATATGAGATGCCCAGCAGGAGTAAGAATACCAAGGGCGACCATTTTGGCAGGTAGATAAAGGCCTGGCACCAGTGGTAGCAGAAGAAACTGTGGGTGAGCCAGATATTTGTGCTGTGCTTGCCAATGGCTTCAAGGGGTTTGGCGAGTCGGGCCCCGAGCCCGGTCGTGGCAAGAGTCGCCAGGCACAGGCAGACGATGGGGGCCCAGAGGAAGTCGTATCGCATACCCGCCCCGAGTTTGAAGCGCAGGCACACAAGTCCTGCCAGGCAAAGCAGCGAGGCGAGGTATGCCAGATAGTGCCCGACGAGTTTGGCCTTGACGCGCGAGAGCAGGTCCCAGCGCGCAAAGAGGCAGCCCATGAGGAAACACGCCGACCACTGCATCGTCTGGTAGAGCTTGCTCCATAGGATGCTTCCCGTGAAATCGGCCGCCCACTCGAGGCGGGCGAGCTCGGGAATGAGCCACATGGCCGCAGCGTTCCAGACGCATATGGCGAGCAGATCGACGGTAAAGGTGCCGCGTCGCCTGTCAAAGAAACGCGTTATCAGGGGGAATGCGAGCAACAAGATGAGATAGTCGGTGAAGAACCACCACTCGCCGTTGTAGGTGATCTGAAGCCCCGTGATGTTCCAGAAGAGGGCGGAGAGACTTGCCTGCACGCGGGGATCGTCCAGTGCGATGGAGATGGGCACGACGATGGCAAAGACCTTGAGGTAGGGAATGTAGAGGCCCTTGACTTTGGCGAGCGTGAAGTCGGAGAGTAGGCGGTTCGTTTGGACTTCGTCGAAATTGCCTCCCGCTGCAAGCCTGGCTCGCTTGGCCTGGTATGACATCCACGTTCCATACCCGCCCAGAAAGAGGAAGAGCGCCACGCACATCTTGCCGAAGAGGCCGACGAGCTCGGCTGAGTTGACGCTCGTGAACGTGAGGAGCGGGATGTAGGAGTTGCCGTCTTGAATTCTGTCAGAAAAGACAAAGAGATGGTGGTACAGCATGAGGAGGATGGCAAAGCCCTTGACAAGCTTGGTGTCTTCTCGGCTGAATGTCGTGGCAGAGCTCACGTGGCATACCATCGATTCAAATGGTCGGATGCTGAATCGCGCGACCGAGACAGGTCGCATCGGCAGAGTATTCTATCATGCTGGCACAGAATGGGCCCCGGAGATGTCCGGTGGTCGCGTGGTTTGTCTGAAGGAGCGGATGCAATTATGAACAGGGAGGCCCCGGACGCTGGGGAGTGGATTCAAGCCCCGCTCATCTCGGTCATCGTCCCCATTTACAAGGTCGAGTCGTACCTGCGCGAATGTGTGGACTCCATCCTCGATCAGACGCACCGCAACCTTGAGGTGATTCTCGTCGACGACGGTTCGCCCGACGCATGCCCTGCGATTTGCGACGAGTACGCGGCGCGCGACGCTCGCGTGCGTGTCATCCACAAGACGAACGGTGGCCTGTCGGACGCGCGCAATGCCGGTCTCGACGTGGCCCGCGGAGAGTGGATCGGCTTTGTGGACTCCGATGACGTGGTCGATCCCGCTATGTTTGAGGCCCTCCTGACCGCTGGCCAGGCTTCGGGCTCGCAGATTGCCGTGTGCAACTTCGCCGAGTTCAAAGACGGTCCCGACGCCGAGATGCTGTGGACCCGCGGGGTCAAGAGCCGTATGGAGCTCACGGGCCGTGAGGCGTGCTGCCTACTCATGGTTGATGACGAGCTGCAGAACTATGCCTGGAACAAGCTGTATGCCGCCCGCCTATGGGAGGGCGTGAGGTTTCCCGTGGGCCAGAAGTACGAAGACGTCAACACGACCTATAAGCTTTTCGAGAAAGCAGATTGTGTCGTTCTCGATCCCAAGGTTCTGTACTGGTATCGGCTGCGTGGGGACAGCATTGTTGGCAGTCGCAGTCTTGCTGGCGAGTTCGATTGCGTCCAGGCCAATCTTGAGCGATGTGAGGACGTGCTGCCCCGCATCCCCGAGGCGGCTCAGCCCATGATCGATGGTGTGATGAAGGCGATTCTCAACCTTTGGCCGCTTGCGTGGGAATACAGGCGTTGCCTTACGCCACGGCAGCGCGAACTGCTCAAGGGATTTTCGACGTTTGCCGCTGAGCATTCGGTGCAAAGCACGATTCCCTCGCGTTTGGGCATTACTGGCAGGCTTGCATACAAGTTGCTGGTGCATCCTGCGTCGTGGTCGCAATGCTGCGCCTACCTGCTGGATTTTGTCTATCGACTAAAGCATGATGGACGAACCAGGTAGGAAAGGCGGTGCCTGCGTGTGGGTTACCTCTTTGGGTCGCTCCATGCACGCTCCTCGGGTAAAATCAACACCTTGGTTTCACTGAGTTGGTAGGGTCGAGGCTGTTCAGGGGGTTTGATGCTTCAGGGGTTCAAGGAACACCAGTTTCTGTTCGAGGAACTGGTGGCGCGTGACTTTAAGACCAAGTACAAGCGCACGGTGCTCGGCATGCTGTGGAGCGTGCTTAACCCGCTGCTCACGCTGCTTGTCATGAAGATCGTCTTCACGCAGTTCTTCGGTCAAAGCATGGAGCACTACACCACGTACCTGTTCTGCGGCAACCTCGTGTTCAACTACTTCAACGAGGCCACCTCGCAGGGCATGACGGCCCTCATGTCAAACTCGCACATCTTCACCAAGGTCAACGTGCCCAAGTACATGTTCCTGCTCTCAAAGAACGTTCAGACCATCATCAACTTCGGCATCACGCTGTGCGTGTTCTTCGTCTTCTGCCTTATCGATCACATCACGTTTACCTGGAACTTCCTGCTGCTCATCGTGCCCATCGTGTTTCTCATGCTGTTCAATGTCGGCGTGGGCCTCATCCTGTCGGCGCTGTACGTCTTCTTCAAGGACGTGCAGTACCTTTGGGGTGTCTTCACGATGCTGCTCATGTACCTGTCCGCCATTTTCTACACCACCTCAAGCTATTCGCCGCTCATCCAGAACCTGTTCTACTGCAACCCGGTGTATGTCTACATCACATATTTCCGCCAGGTGGTCATCGACGGACTCGTGCCCTCGGCGGGCCTGCATACGCTTGTCATCGGCTATGCCGTGGCTGCGTTTGCCATCGGCGCGCTGATCTACAAGAAGAAGAACCACGAGTTTTTGTACTACGTGTAAGGTGCGCCCATGACTGCAATGATCAGCTGCGACAACGTCTCGATTCGCTACATTACCGGCGACTTCAAGGACATTGGTCTCAAGGAATACTTCATCCGCAGGCTCAAGCACGAGTATCACGTCACCGAGTTCTGGGCCGACAGGCATGTGACCTTCGAGCTTGAGCCCGGCGACATGCTCGGCATCATCGGCTCCAACGGCGCGGGCAAGTCCACGCTGCTCAAGGCCATCAGCGGCATCATGGTACCCACCGAGGGAACGGTGCAGTGCAACGGCAAGATTGCAGCCCTGCTCGAGCTCGCCAGCGGATTCGACGGCGACCTCACGGTGCGTGAGAACACCTACCTGCGCGCCGCCATGCTGGGCTATAACCGTGCGTTTGTCGACGAGACCTACGACTCCATCATTGACTTCGCCGAGCTGCGTGGGTTTGAGGACCGTCCTTTCAAGCAGCTCTCCAGCGGCATGAAGAGCCGCCTGGCATTTTCCATCGCAAGCCTTGTCGACCCCGAGGTGCTCATCCTCGACGAGGTGCTTTCGGTGGGCGACGGTGCCTTCCGTAAGAAGAGCGAGGCGAAGATGCGCGAAATCATCGCGGGCGGTGCCACCACGCTGCTCGTGAGCCACTCCACGGGCCAGGTGCGCTCGCTGTGCAACAAGATTCTCTGGCTCGACCATGGCAACCAGGTCGCCTTTGGCAACAACGTGCAGGGCCTGTGCGACGCCTACGAGCGGTATCTCAATACCAAGAAGCTGCCGGGCAAAGACGAGCTGCCGCCGCTGTTCATCGACGAGGCTCCCCAGTCGCCCTCGGAGCCTGCGGCAGACAAGGTGGCTGGGCAGGCTTCGCCTGCCTCGGAGCAGGGTGCTGTCTCGTCGGGTAATGAGAGCTCGGGCGACCCTGCCCAGGCGCAGGCTCGCAAGTCGTTCATTCAGCGTGTCGCGGGCCTTCCCAAGGCCGTGCGCATCACCGCTCTTGCCTTCGCGGCGCTTCTCATCGTCATTGCCGTGAGCGAGGCGACGCTGCCGGGGCGTATCCAGGCTTTGCCGCTCAACGAGACGGCCCTGATGTGCGTCAACGACGACGAGGGCATCCAGGTGTGTCTGCGCGACAACAAGCTCTATGTCTTCGCCGACCGCGCCCGTACCGATGCCTCGGGGCTCTTGTTTGCCGTGCGCGCGCAGGATTCCCATGGCTACGTCACGCGCGAGACGTTCGACATCGCCTCGCGAGCCAGCGGTCGGTACAGCACGTCCGACGCCTATGTGCTCGAGGTCAACCTTGCGCGCTATGTGGGCTACACCGAGCTGCAATATGGCGAGGTAGACGCGGCTGCTCCGATGACAGGCGATGAGTTCGAGTGGGCCTGGAGCGAGACGTACGCTCGCGGTGAGCAGGTCACGCTCAAACGAGGATAGTGCCCGAGATATGCAAATGGGCCGGACGGGATGCAGCTCGCAGCTCCCGTCCGGCCCATTTTTGCTTGCGTCTATCGCGTGCCCGGCCTATTTTTGGCGCTCTTCTTCACGAGCGGCTCCTGCTTGTTCACGATGCCCTTGAACGGCGTGGTAAAGAGGATACGCAGGTCAAACATGAACGACCAGTTCTCGATGTAGTACAGGTCGTACTCCACGCGTGCCTCGATGGAGGTGTCGCCGCGCAGGCCGTTGATCTGCGCCCAGCCCGTCATGCCGGGGCGCACCTGGTGGCGCAGCATGTACAGCGGCACACTGCCCTTGAAGTCATACACGTGCTGGGGAAGCTCGGGCCTGGGTCCCACAAGGCTCATGTCGCCCCTGAGCACGTTGAACAGCTGGGGCAGCTCGTCGATGGAGTAACGGCGCATAAAGGCGCCGAAGGCCGTACGGCGCGGGTCGCCGGTGACAGTCCAGCCGTCCGCCTCATGCACGTTTACGCGCATCGAACGAAACTTGTACATGTAGAACGGCTTGCGGTTGCGTCCCACGCGCTCCTGCTTGAATAGGACCGGGCCGGGGGAGGAGAGCTTGGTGCCGATGACCGCCACGAGCATAATCGGCGAGGTCAGCACGATGAGCACGGCCGATCCCACCACGTCCATGAGGCGCTTGAGGAACGCAAAGCCCAGGTTGTCGAGCACGACGCGCTGCACGTTGATGAGCGGCACGCCGCCCTCGATGCTGATTGAGGGCCTGCTGGAGAGGAACTGGTAGTATGCAGGCAGGATTGAGAGTTTGATGCCGCTGCGCTTGCAGGCGATGAGGATGGGGTCGAGCAAGTCCTGCTCTTTGGCATCGATGGCGATGACGACCTCGTCGGGCAGGGTGGCATCGAGGATGTGGTCGATGTCGGCGTACGATCCTAACAGCCTGACATCTTCAATTGACGCCTCGCCGATGTTGCCCGCCACGACCTGTCCGGTGCTGGGATGTGCGGCGATGCCGTGCGCAAACGTGCAGGCCCCCGCCCCCGAGCCCACGATGACGACCCTGCGCAGGTCGCGGCCCGAGCGGTGGATGGATTTGAGGACGTGTGTGACTGCCAGCTCTTTTAGGCATGACAGGGTCACTGAGATAATCCAGTAGAACACGACGAGCCAGCGCGAGAAATCTATGACGCGCAGTACGAAGATGCAGTCGATGAAGAGCATGGTGGCGATGGTGTTCGCCGCGACGAGCTGTCCGAGCTTATGCGAGGTCTCGACGGTGCGATGGCGGTCGTACACGCCCAGAAGGCCATAGAAGAAGACGTACAGCGGCGAGAAAGCGGTGACCCACAGCACATGCTCGGCCATCGTGCCGATGGGGTTTTCGCCCGAGAAAAGGCAGAAGCGCAGCCAGAATGCGATGGCCATGGAGATGGGGGCGATGAGGATGTCGGTGAAGTACGACATGATGCTGAACGCCCGGCGTCCGGGTCTTACCATAAGGTTCCCTTCGGTGCATGGCGCATAGTGCCGTGCGATTGCGATAGAGTAACCTTTCATTTTAGGGGATTTTTGCATGCCGTTGCCGTAGACGCTCAATGAACGCCAATCCTCTAAGATGGGGCCACAGTTTAAGCAGGGGAGAGGGGATGTTATGAACGAGCGCGGCAAGTCGGAATGCGCCTGCAGCGGCCGCAAGGTGCTGTATGCTGCCTCGACGTTCGGCCATCTGCGAAGCTTCCACCTCCCTTATATCGAGGCCTTACGTGCCGACGGATTCGATGTGACCCTTCTTGCAGGGGGCGACCCGGTGGCCGCCGGCATGCCGCAGGGCGTGCGCTGCATACCTGCCGACTTCGTGAAGTCCATGTCCTCGCCGCGCAATTTTGCCGTGGCCCGTGAGGTGTCGCGCTTGCAGCTGCGTGAGCGCTTCGACATCGTGCTGACGCACACCTCCCTCGCGGCGTTCTTTGTTCGCTTAGGCATTTTGGGGGCCGTGCAGTGCGACAAAGGAGCGCGTCCTCGTGTGGTGAACACCGTGCACGGGTACCTCTTTGATGCGGAAACGCCGTTTCCGCGCAGGGCCGCCCTGCTTGCTGCCGAGCGCCTCTGCGCCGGTGTGACCGATCAGATTGTGGTCATGAACAGCCAAGACGCCATCATTGCTCGTGAGCATGGGCTCTGTCGGGGACAGGTGGTGGAAACGCCCGGCATGGGCGTTGTGCTCGACGGTCTGCATCCTGCCAGCGCCTGCGAGCGGGCTTCTGCCCGTCGTGCGTTGGGCATGCGCGACGACGCGTTCGTGTGCCTGTGCGTCGCTGAGTTTTCCCAGCGCAAGAACCAGCGCCTATTGATCGAGGCGCTCCCAAACCTGCCCGAACGCGTGGTTCTCGCTTTGCCCGGCAGGGGCTCTGAGCAGCAGGCATGTCTTGGCCTCGCCCGTGAGCTCGGGGTTGAGGGACGGGTTGCGATGCCGGGGCATCTCGACGCCGCCGGTCTTGCCCTGTGGCGCGCAGCAAGTGACGCATGCGTCTCGGCAAGCCGCTACGAGGGGCTGCCCTTTCATGTGGTTGAGGCATTTGCCTGTGGTCTACCTGCGGTTTTAAGTTCCGTAAAGGGCCATGTTGACCTCGTCGATCCTGGCGTGAACGGCCTGTTGTTCAATCAGGGCGATGCTGCCGGATTCTGCTCGTGCGTCGAGCGCCTGCTCGCCGACCCAGCGCTGCTGGTCGAGATGGGCGAGCATGCCGTTGCGACAAGTGCGAGATACAGCCTTGCGCGCGTGTTCGAGCCGTTGCGTGCCGTGTATGAGGGGCGAGAGGCCTCGCGTGAGGTGTAGGCCGCCTTTCTTGCTTGCGCCATGGGGCCTCTTCACACGCCGGCCACGTTCTCCCCACAGGCTCGTCACCGCGCTGAGCTGATATGGTGGGGTTTGCCCAGGGGGTCTGTTTGCTGTGTTCGGGCCTCGATAAAATACTGGTTTGGCCGCACGTGCGGTCAGGTACATGTTCATTGGGGTCTCCTGGCACCACAGATATGAAACGGAGGGACGATGTCCGCTCACTTCAAGCAGGACCCGAACCATCCTGATGCCGGCGACTATGGTCGCAACGAAGCCTATTATCAGACGCGCCACTCCGCGTATTCCTCAAGCAAGAAGCCGCATTCGCGTCGCGCTTTCGTCATTGGCGGCGTGTGTGTGGCAGCGGTTGCCGTTGTGGGGGCTGCCACGCCTGCCATGGCGAGCGGGGTCATCGACGACCTCAAGGTAAAGGCGGGCAGCGTGTCCGACCTGCTCAATCAGACTCTTGATGCTTTCAAGAGCATGGATTTCACCAGCGCTTACGATTTGTCGGTCAAGACGTCCGCTGAGATCAAAGACTTCCAGAGCGAGCTTGAAGGCCCCCTGTGGAGCGCCGCCGAGTTCGTGCCTGTTGTCGGCAGCGACGTCAAGGCGGCCCGCTCGCTTGTGAGCATGCTCGGCGACCTTGTCGAGGACGCCCTCATCCCGTTGTCGCAGGACCTCAACGGCGTCTCGCTCGACACGCTCATTACCAAAAACGAGTATGACCAGACTCAGATCGACCTCCCGACGCTTCAGACGGTCGTCGACGCGGTGAAGAGGGTCATGCCCGCGCTCACCGAGGCAGTCGACACCGTCAATGGCATCGGCAAACTCCACATCGCCCAGCTTGCCAAGATCGTTGACCAGGCCAAGGAGAAGGTCGCGCCCCTTGCCGGCAAGATGGACAAGGTCTCGGCGCTGCTCGACGTGCTGCCCAACATGCTGGGCGCCCAGGGCGACCGCGTGTATGTCGTTATGGCTCTCAACAACGTCGAGATTCGCTCCCTGGGCGGCTTTGCTGGTCAGGCCTGCCGCGTGAGCGTGAGCAACGGTGCCGTCATGCTTGGCGACGTGTGCTCCGTCTACGACTACATCCCCAGCGACGACGAGTGGGCCCGCGTGCCCCTTTCCGACGAGGAAATTCAGCTGTACAGCGACTCGGTCGGCTACATTGCAGGCAACACGTGCTTCATCCCCGATTTCCCGCGTGTCTGCGACATCTGGGGCCAGTTGTGGGCGACGTTCCAGGGCGAGTATGTCGACGGCATCATCGCGCTTGATCCTGTGCTGCTTCAGATGCTCATGGCGCTCACGGGCGGCGCACAGATGTACGACGGCACCCGCCTCGACGGCACGAACACGGTGCGCGTGCTTTTGCACGACACGTACTGGAACTACATGGACGACGCCGAGGCCATGGACGCCTACTTTGCGCAGGCGGCTTCCACGGCGCTCGACTGCATTATGGCCAATTTCTCCTCGATGAGCTTCTCGGGGCTTGAACAGACCATCTCCGACGCCATAGACCAGTATCACCTCTACACCTGGTTCGCTGATTCTGCCGAGCAGGCAACGTTCTCGGCGCTCGGCGCGGGTGGTGAGATCAACTACGACCCGGCAAAGCCCGAGCTCGGCGTCTTCTTGGACAACGCCTCGTGGTCGAAGATGGAGTGGTGGCTCGACCTCGATTTCACCATCGACGAGGGCAAGACCAACCGCGACGGCTCCAAGACCTACGAGTGCTCGCTTACACTTTCCAACACGGCGACGCAGGACGAAATCGCCGTTTGCAACGACTATATGGTGGGCACCAACCCTGAGAAGTACAGCGCCGACGACATGCTCGAGCGCCTGACCATCTATGCGCCCGCCGGTGGCAGCATCGCCTATGTCGACCACAACGACAACTTCATTCCTTGGGCCGATGGCAGCTACAAGGGCCTCCAGGTGGCAACTGGCCAGGTTCACAACCAGATCGACCATCCGGCCATCATCAACTTCACGGTGACCACCTCGCCTGAGGCAACCGAGGACCTCATGGTGCGCATCACCCCCACGGTACAGGATTACCGCTAGGGGAGCCCGGGCACTCACATACGTGCGCAGCAAGAAGGCGCCGAGGAAACCTGCATTGCAGGCCTTCCTCGGCGCCTTTGTTTGTGTTGGGTATGGGTGGGGCTGGACGCCGCGACAGTGGGGTCGCCGGGTATGGGCAGGGCGCAGGCGGCGGCCGTGGGGTCGCCGCCTGCCCTCGTCTAGCTGCGACCGCGCAGCTTGCGGCCGATTGCCTTGAGCGTCTCGCGGCGCTTGGATCCGACCGGGCAGATGGGGTCGATGATGCGGCGGATGGGGTTCTTGGGGTCTACCACCTTCTCGTGCATCTTGGGGGCGGTCATGCCCGCCTTGCCCGACAGGACCGCAAGCATGAGCTCGTAGAACGGCGTTTGGCGCGCATAGTGCCAGTAACGCTCGGCAAAGTCGCATCCCGGATATTTCCAGGGCTTCTCGAGGCCCGCATAGTGGATGACGAGCGGCTCGGTGCGCGAGGCGTTGTAGGCGGCGAACGCCTCGGCGGGGGCGAACGAGAAGACCTTGCTTACGCGGTCGCCGCAGTCGTGCATGACGTTCCAGCGCCAGTCCAGGTAGGTTACGCGGCCCTCGCATGCCGCATTGAGTACGTCCTGGTCGTTGTAGATGAGTGCGTTGTTCGAGGCGAGCTTGAGCCACTCCTCCATGGGGTGCAGCTGGCGCATCTGCTCGGTATTGAGCACGAGCACGCCGGCCTGCAGGTAGTTGTAGGGGTCTTTCATGTGGAGGATGCGCTCGTTGTAGCTCGTGTGGTCGCTGCCCGGGGCGTTGAGGTTGCCCAGGAAGTCGATATCGTGGGCGGCTGCCAGCAGGTTGTCGCCGAGCTCGACCTGCCAGAGCTGCGAGATGTCGCCCTCCACCACGAGGTCGGAGTCGAGGTAGAGCACCTTGTCGTACCAGGGCATGAGCTCTTGGATGAGGAAGCGGAAGTACGTCTCGATGCCGATGTGGGCGTTGTTGGTGCGCAGGTTGTACTTGTCCACCAGGCTGCCCGCTTCGGCGAAGCGCACGCTTGCCTTGCCGCTGGCCTCGAGGAACGCGCGCATGATGCGCTGGTGGTCGGCCGTGATGCCGTTCTGGAGCACCACGACGTCGTAGAAATAGGCGTCGGAGGCGTTGGCGAGCACGGAGTGGATCGTGGTGGTGAGCATGGGGACGTAGTTGTCGTCGGCCGCGAAGACCACGGGAATCGTGGGCCTCCAGGGCTGCGGCACTTGGGGCTGCCCAAGGCGCGGTGCGGGCTCGGGATGCTCGAAGTGCACGCACTGCACCTGCTTGCGCTTCCATCCGCGTCCCGTGCGCTCGGCGTGCATGAGGAAGATGTTGAGCAGACGTTCGGCCAGGTGGCCGGGGGTGCGCAGCGCCTCGCGGCTGTAGTGGGACATGTCGGTCTGGCGGCAGAACTCCTCCAGGATCGGGAAGAGCCAGGCACAGTACTCATCGAAGATGGCACGCTTCATCACGAACATGTTGCAGAAGCAGCTCTGCGGGCCGGCGAGGAAGGCGTCGGCGTCCCGCGCGTAGTCGGGGTTCTTCTCCTTGAGGATGGAGACGACACGGTCGAGGTCCTCGATATGCAGGCTGGGCGCTGCCGCGTATTGCTTGTGGGGCGTGGGTGTGCGACCGGGGAAGGAGGAGAGCTTCTTGACCTCGGTGGTCATGACGTCCCAGCCCTCGATGGCTGCCTCGATGGCCTCGTCGGTAAGGCCGTACTTCTCCTGCGTCTGCGCGCAGATGCGCCCGTCCATGACCTCGCCGAAGGCGTTTTCTTCGTGGCGCGTGTCGGAGAAGTCGAAGTAGCGGCGGTAGTGGCAGAAGCCCACGTAGGGCGAGTCGGTGTTCTTCCAGGCCCAGTATTGCGTCGTGAGCTCGCAGTATTGGGCATTGAGCTGCGAGATGTTCTCTCCCGCGTCGTCTTGTAGACAGAAGGAGAAGCGCTTGGCGGCCTGGGCGGCACCCACTTGCACAGGCTGGAGGATGTCGCTGGCAAAGGTGTCCACGGGCTTGTGCGTGCTCACGAAGATGCGGATGTCGCGCCCCTCGAAGCGGCTAAGACCGCGGCGCTCTTCCAGGTCCTTGAGGAAGTCTTGGGCGCGGCGGCGAAGGCGGATGAGGTAGGCGTCTCTGTCTGCGGCCTGCCCCGCCTGTGCGACGAGCCCGTCGGCCCAGGTGAGCCAGTCGTTTGCGGGGTCTGCCTCGTCGAGCGTCTCGCCCTTGCGCAGGGCTACCTCCATGCGGTTACCTGCAAGACGGAAGAGTTGGGCGGCACTGGCAGTGCGCCCGATAGTGTGGGCGAGCAGCTCTGCCCCGTCGGCCTTTGCTTCTTCCGGCAGGCAGGTGAGCCAGGCATCTGCCAGGGCGGTCGCGCAGCGCTGGCGCGTGGCATGCAGGCAGGCTTGCGC
>CABQHM010000050.1 GCA_902464015.1 uncultured Coriobacteriales bacterium
GCTGAGCTTTGTGCCCCAGGCTGCCTCGAACTTCGCGACGACCTCGGGGTTTGCCACCTTCTGGTAGCCGGTGAAGTCGGTGGGCATGGCACCCATGTCGCAGGCGCCCTGCACGTTGTTTTGGCCGCGGAAGGGGTTCACGCCGCAGCCCTCGCGTCCCAGCTTGCCGCAGGCCATGGCGATGTTGGAGAGCGCCATGACGCCTTCGGTGCCGCTGGAGTGCTCAGTCACGCCCAGACAGTAGAGGATGGGGGCGCGCTCGGCACGTGCGTACATGTGGGCGGCGGCCACGAGGTCGCCCTCGCGGATGCCGCAGATGCGTGCGACCTTGTCGGGCGTGTAGTCGGCCACGAGCGCCTCGAGGGCCTCGAACCCTTCGGTCTTCTGCGCGATGAAGTCGCGGTCCACGAGGCCGTCGCGCACCATAACGTTGACCATGCCGTTGGCAAAGGCCACATTGGTGCCGGGATTCAGCTTGAGATGGATGTCTGCCTGCGCGGCGAGTTTGATGTCGCGCGGGTCCACCACGATGAGCTTGCAGCCGCGCTCCACAGCGGCGCGAATCTGCATGCCCAGGACCGGGTGCGCCTCCTCGGGGTTGGAGCCCACGAGCAGGATGATGTCGGCCTTTTGCGTGATGTCGTCGATGGTGTTGGTCATTGCGCCCGAACCGAGTGTGGTTGCCAGACCGGCAACGGTGGGGGCGTGTCAAACACGTGCGCAGTTGTCGACGTTGTTCGTCTCGAATGCGCACCTCGCCATCTTCTCGAGCAGGTAGATATCCTCGTTGGTGGAACGAGAGCAGGCAAAGGCGGCAAGCGCGTCGCCGCCGTGGGCCTGCTTGATCTCGCCGAACTTGGAGGCGATGAGGTCAAGCGCCTCGTCCCAGCTCGCAGGCTCAAACTCGCCCGTCCCATGGTTCTTGATGAGTGGGGTGCGCAGACGCTCCTTGCAGTCGACGAAGTCAAAGCTTGCCGAGCGGCCCTTAACGCACAGCATCGATTTGTTCGTGGGTCCGGGCGCCGCCTGGACGTCGACGATCTTGTTGTCGCGCACCACCAGGTCGAGCTGGCAGCCCACAGCGCAGTGCGGGCACGTGGTGCGCACGCGATGGGTGTCAAACTCGCAGTAGTTCTCGCGACGCTTTTCCATGAGGGCGCCGGTCGGGCAGGCCTGGGCGCAGTTGCCGCAGCTCTCGCACTGGGTCGTGCGCCAGTCGGGCCCGAAGGGCGCTTCGATCGTGGTACGCACGCCGCGCTTGCCCGCGTGCAGCGCATGTGCCCGCGCCTGCGTGTTGCAGGCTCCCACACAGCGCTGGCACGCGATGCACAGGTTGGGGTCGTAGCGCAGGAAGGGGTTCGCGTCGAGCACGGGCTGCTTGGGCGCATCCACCTTGTAGGGCGTCTGTGTCACGCCGACGTGGCGGCACACGGCCTGCAGCTCGCAGGCACCGTTCTTGTGGCAGGAGAAGCAATAGTGCGTCGAGTTGAGGTTGTGGCGCGAAAGCACGAGCTCAAGGGCACATTTGCGGGCCGCCTGCACGCGCGGGGTGTCGGTCGACACCGTCATGCCCTCTCGGGCGGGGGTGTTGCATGCGGCCAAGAGGCTCGCCTGCCCGGCAACCTCGACCACGCACACGCGGCACGACGCCGCGGCGCTGCAGCCCTGCAGGAAGCACAGCGTGGGTATATAGATGCCCGCCTTCTTTGCGGCGTCGAGGATGGTTGCGCCTTCGGGCACCTCCACAGCAATGCCGTCGATTGTGAGCTTAAGCATATTGGATCCTTCCGTCGGCAAGCGTGCCGCAGCCAAAGTGGTCGCATCGCAGGCACCTGCTGCATTCCTGCGTTGCCTCTTCGAGACTCATCGGCTCCTCGACGCCTTCGAAGTCGTGCTTGCGCACGCGCGCCGGGCGCTCGGCGATGTTGACGCGTCCCTTGGGCGTGCGGTCGTTGGGCAAGGGGGCAGGGGCTTTCACGTCGCAGTCGAGCTTGTGGTGATATCCCAGGTACTCGTCGATGTTGCGCGCTGCCACCTTGCCGGCACCGATGGCCTTGATGACGGTCGCCGGTCCCGTCTGACAGTCGCCGCCCACAAAGATGCCGGGCATGTTAGGCACTTCAAGCTGGGGGTTTGCGATGAAGGCGCCACGCGAGGCTGGCATGCCGAACTCCTCGAAGGGGGCGCTCACGATGTCTTGTCCCACGGCGATGAGGATGACGTCGGCCTCCACACGCTGCTGAGGCTTGGACGCGTCGACAGGCGCGGGCCTGCCCTTACTCACGGGGCCGATCATCTGGGGCTGCACTACGAGGGCACGGCAATGGCCGGTCTCGTCGGCTTCGATGGCGACGGGTGACATGAGCGTCATCATCTCCACGCCTTCGCCGATGGCGCTCTCCACCTCGCTGGGAAGGGCGGTCATGTCCTCGAGCCTGCGGCGATAGACGACGCTGACCTCCTCGGCGCCGGCACGCACGCTTGTGCGGGCGCAGTCCATGGCAACGTTGCCGCCGCCGATGACCGCGACCTTTTTGCCGGTGAAATCGGGAATCTGCCCGTCGCCAATGCCGCGCAGAAGGTCGACCGCCGAGCTCACGCCCACGGTGTCGGCCCCCTCCAGGCGCAACTTTTTGCCAACGTGGGCGCCGATGGCGACGTAGACGGCGTCGTGGGCGGCAGCGATGGCGCGCATCTCCTCGCAGCCCACGTGCGTCTCGTAGCGCACCTCGATGTTGGGGAGGCTGCAAATGGCGCGCACATCCTCGTCGAGGCGGGCGCGGGGGAAGCGGTAGGCTGGGATGCCGTAGCGCATCATGCCGCCCGCTTGCTTCTTTTCTTCGAAAACGGTGACGTTGTGCCCCATGAGGGCCAAAAAGTAGGCGCAGGTGAGGCCTGAGGGGCCGGCGCCGATGACGGCAATCTTGCGGCCGGTGTCAACGCCGGGTGCAGGTACGGCGACCTTGTCGGCCGCGAGCTGGTCGACGGCGAACTTTTTGATGCCGCGGATGTTGACGGGGGCGTCGATGAGCGTGCGGCGGCACCGCGTCTCGCAGGGATGCTCGCACACCAGCGCGCAGGCGGTGGGGAAGGGGTTGTCCTTGCGGATGTGCGCGATGGCGCCGGCGTAGTCGCCCTGCGCGGTGAGGGCGATGTAGCCCGGTACGTCGACGTGCGCGGGGCACATTGTCTCGCAGGGCACGGTCTGGCGCACGGCGTCGCCGCAGTGGCCCTGCTCGATGTGGCTTGCGTATTCGTCGGCAAAGTCATCCATGCCGGCAAGCACCTGACGGGCCGTCTCGTAGCCTATGGCGCAGTCCGACGCGTCGCGGATGACCTCGGCCAGGGCTCGTGCGTTGGCCAGAGTTTGGGCGTCCGCCTCGCAGTTTGCGATTTTGCCAAGCATGCGGGCAAGTTGGGGCAGGCCGTCGCGGCATGGCACGCACTTGCCGCATGTCTGCGACGCGCCCACCTGCGCGAGCGTCACCTGGAGCGCCACGGGGCACATGCCCGCCGGTGTCGCGGCGAGGCGGCGTGTGAACTCGTCCATCACTGCGGCGTTCTTGGTGTCCGCAGAAGTCTTGGGTACCACTGAAAGTTTGCTCACTGCTGCTCTCCCTCGATACGTAATTGGCACAGCGTACCAGTTCGTCAAGGGTAAGTTGCAATGACTTCGTGAAGGGCCGCCCGACGGCTGTCTGAGCGGCCCTTTTGGGATGTTATTTCACCTTAACTGCAGAGAATACCTCGGCGTCAGTGACCTCGGCGATGGTCTGGCGAGGGTGCAGGAACTCGAGCTCCATGAGGAAGGCGAGACCGCCGACATGCGCGCCCAGGCGCTCGACGAGCTTGACCTGTGCAACGGCGGTGCCGCCCGTGGCCATGAGGTCGTCGACGATGAGAACGACGTCGTCCTTGTCCAGGGCGTCCTCGTGCAGCTCGAGCGTGGCGGTGCCGTACTCCAGCGCGTAGTCCTCGCTGATGGTGGCGCGGGGAAGCTTGCCGGGCTTGCGGGCCGGCACGAAGCCCGCTTTCAGGCGGTAGGCCACGGGTGCGCCTAGCATGAAGCCGCGCGCCTCGGCGCCGACGACCTTCGTGATGCCCTTGCCCTCAAAAGCCTCGGCGATCTCGTCGACGAGTGCGCCGAAGGCCTCGGCGTCCTTGAACAGCGTGGTGACATCCTTGAAGATGACGCCGGGGGTGGGGTAGTCGGGGATGGAGACGATCTTGCTCTCAAAGTCGTAGGCCATGGTGGTCCTCCCATACGCGCCGCGGCGCCGGCTCAGCGTGGTTTGCACAAACGCTCCTATTCTAAACCATTGGGTCGAATGCGCTCGTGTGTCCTGGAAATTGTTATCATGCTTTCCGGACGGCTGCCCGGGCGCGCGGGCGGCGCCTCCCAAAATGGCGGGAGGTGGAAGACTCGGGACATCACGTGGCTGTTTGACCTCGCAAGGTCGCTTTTTGGCTTGACGGGGGTTGTCTCGGAGATGCTTTGGGAACGAAGGCGGGGCGCTTATGAGTATCGCCCCCGCCATCTCGCTCCCAAGCGCAGCGGAAAGACGCACAAAAAAAGCCGCTAGAGGCTGGTACCCTTACTAGCGGCTTAACCCTGTAACGGCGTCGCCCGTTTCACCCCCGGGCTTCCGTCTGCCTATTATGGTGCCCCATGACGATGATTCCTGTCATGGGGCACAAATAAAAACTCGTATGTGGAAGCTTGCCTCCACGCATTTTAACTGATACGGAAGTCTCCCTCAATTGGGTCGAACCCGAACCAATGGAAGCCGTCGATGTCGTAAGAAGTGGCTGCGACAGGATATGCTCTAACGCCCTGCTTATACCAGAAACTGTCTATGCCGATTGCTTGGCCGTAAATTACCCCCGACCAGAAAATGCAATGGTTTCCGCTTGTAATGATAAAGCCTGTGATGTATCTACCGTTCTCGGTACCGGTGGGGGCATGGTCGAGGTTGGTGAGGAAAAGGTGGTTCACCTTCCGATAACCGCCGTCTACTGTAAGGATGTACTGTTCGGTATCCCACTGGAACGCATAAGCCTTGTCGCCTTCTTCGGTGCTGATATGCTGGTTGCATATCACGGCGGTGCTATCGGTTCCAGGTGTAGAGCCTGCGTCAGTCTCTGTGGATGGCGCTTGCAACGACGATGGCTCGCCCGTCACGCAGTCCACGCTGCCGGTGACGCGGTAGGTTTTCGGGTTGGGAAGAGATTCGGGGTCCCAGGGATTACTCCCCGTCACTATGAGCAGCCCGCCGTCCTGTCCGCAGAAGGCGTAGCACATGAGATATATGGTGTCACCGTAGGCTGTGACGGCGGGGGAGGTGTAGGGGCCGGCTTGGTATGCGACGAAAGGGCCCCCGTCGTCGCCGATATCCTCGATGCGCTGGAAACCGTATGAGCCACCCTGCTCGATGGGAGTATTGAGGACGAAGGTGTCGTTGAGTATGTATGCGTTGACGGCGTCTTCTAATGCTTCTTCACTTGCTATGGACGCGGCCCCGTTGGCTTCGTAGTGGAACGCTGTGGCAGCGAAATCGTCTCCAAGGTAAAAGGCATCGTAGGTTTGGCCGTTTGCCCCATCTCCGTACTGCTCGTCTTTGAAGTTGAAATACGTATATGCCGAAAGTGAGCCAAACGAAGGATGTTGATGGTCGGAGACGTTGATCTGCCCGGTCTCGTCAGCCATGGCGTGTCGAGTGCTTCCTGCTGTAACGATGCCGCCAAGAGCGAGGGTCGCCGCCATGGTTAACTTGAGGGCCGAACGTCGGGTTATGTCATGCATGGAAACCTCCTACTGACCGTTTGCTTAGAGAATGGTTGGGGCGTTGGCACGACCCCAACTGTTGGACATGCTGTAGCTATTACCTGATGCTCCATAATTTGAGAGCATCCCATTTTCACCATACAAACGCCAGTTCCCGAAGCATTTAAATGCATAGCATGCGTTAGAGCGTCCATTATAAAAGCTACCGGAGTTATACCACATGATGCTGGTGTCGGTTAGAGAGGTGCTATCCTTGTAGCTATAGCCAATGATGTAGAACTGGCTATTCACGACTGGGACGTAGCGGTCAATTTTCCCATCATGAATATGATAATAAGACTCCATACTACTTACACCTCGCCACCACCCAGTCAAGCTCTGCAAGAACTGGTGTTCCGGGCTTGTTCCCTCGTATCCGCCAAGTGCCACAGCTAGCATCTTTGCTGCTTCGGCTCGCGTGGCGTTTGACTGCGGGTTGAGGGAGACGGGGGCGGTTGCAGTGCCTGCCATGATACCCGCGCCTGCAGCCCACGAGACGGCGTTCCACGCATAGTCGTCCACGCTGTAGCCATCATGCCAACGGCTTGGGCTGACCCCGCCGCTTGGATACCCTGCGTTGCGCCACAGCATGGTGCATAGTTGCTCACGCGTGATACAGTCATCGGGGCCAAACCAGTTGGTGCCATCGTAGCCGGTGACGATGCCTTGCGAGGCGCACCAGTCAATTGCTTTCTTTGCCCAATGCTTGCTTGTGTCCGAGAATCCGGCCGAAGGGGCGCTCGGGCACCCGGCGTTGCGCCACAGCATTGCGGCGAGTTCGGCGCGCGTGAGGCTGTCTTCGGGCCCGAAAAGCCCAGTGAGGTTCCCGTTGGAATCCTTATAACCGCTGACGAGTCCCTGGTTGCTCGCCCAACGCACATAGGGGGCGTACCAGGCACTTGAAGGCACGTCGGTGAAGGTGGTGCCGCTTATGGCGTAGGTCTCGATACCTGCCTCGTCGGCATCCTGCGCTGATGCTTGTTCATCTGGCGTAATCTCGCCTGTTGCTGCGGGGTCCTTTATGGTGTTGTCATCGGCCTTGTCGGATGGTCCGGCGTCGCTGCCCGCAGGCCCTTCTGGCTCTGTGCCGGTGGTTGTATCGTCCGGCTTCTGCGAATCATCGCCCGTAGTTTTATCAGAGTCTCCATTTGGGCCTGCGGGCGTTTCGGCGTCTGGTTGCTTGCTGTTCTCATCGCCAGGGACACCCTCTCCGCCGGTCGTGCTTCCGGATGGATTATTCCCATCATCAGGTTCGGACGGTGGTTGGGGCACCCCTGTGCTGTCGTTGGACGCATCGCTGTCGGTGGCAGGTTTATCTGCGTTATCAGGGGGCATGGTCGCATCGGCGCCGGCACCTTGTTCGTCATCGAGTGTTTGCGCGGTTTCGCTTATGGCGGTTTGGTTGATGCCGCCTGCGCTTTCGGCGTATGCCGAGGTTGTGGCGGCTGCCGTGCTCACGGCGAGGAGAAGTGCCAGTGCAAAGGCCTTGCTTTGAGGTGAGGTGGCGACTGCTTTTGCGAAGAGAAGTTTTCCCGACGATTCCATACCCGTATCTACCTCCAATTGTCTTAGGGACTTGCCGGCAGGTCCCAATGTTTCAGACATGGTTCAGATTAGATCGGGGGGGGGCGTTCGCAAGATGCTTTATCGAGAAAGGCCGGAAGGCATGAACAAGTCGGTTAGCGGGGGCTATGTTCTGCTTGGCCGCTCGCCCAACGTGATGTTGAAGAATGACACACTGCACCCGTCCCTTTGTGTCATCACGGTGGCCTTTGTTATCATGCTTTCCGGACGGTTGCCCGGGCGCGCGGGCGGCGCCTCCCAAAATGGCGGGAGGTGGTTGCCTATGGACATCACATGGCTGTTTGACCTCATCCGGTCGCTCTTTGGCCTGACGAGGGTTGTTATGGAGATGCTCTGGGAGCGAAGGCGGGGCGCTTATGAGTATCGCCCTCGTCACCTTGCTCCCAAGCGCAGCGGAAAGGCGCACAGAAAAAGCCGCTAGTAAGGGTTAGCGGCCCCTAGCGGCTTCTCACAGTAACGGCGTCGCCCGTTTCATCCCCGGGCTTCCGTCTGCCTATTATAGTACCCCATGGCAAGGGCTTCTGTCATGGGGCACAAAGAAAAACTTGTATGTGGAAGCTCGTTTCCGTGCGTCCTTTAACCGATGCGGAAGTCCCCTTCGATTGGGTCGAACCCGAACCGGGCCCAAGACATGGCTGATGGTGCGGTGGCTGGCGCTAGCAGGCTATGCCAATGGGGTGTGCGAGGGTAAGGGGCGTGGCTCAGCCAAGAATTTTGCCAAGCATTTGGGCTGCGTATTCTAGCTGGGCAATCCATGCGGGTCCTGCTTGGGCGGCGTCCGTTCTCTCATCGGGCAGATCGGTTTCCAGGAGAAGCCGGTTGGGGGGAATCTGCCGCACATAGGCGCGACCGCGCTTGGTGGCGAGCATGTTGGGGTTCACCGAGAAGTGACATCCCAGCTCACGGGCGCGGGCAAGCTCCTGGGAGGAACCCGAGAACCAGTGCAGGATGCAGGCGTTGCTGCGCGTGGCGTGGTGGCGTTCGAGCACGTCGAGCACGGCGGTTGCCGAGCGCACGGCATGGATGGAAATCACCTTGCCGCCTTGGGCGCAGCATGCGTCGATGATGCGCTCGAAGGCGTCAAGCTGCGTCTCGAAGGTGCCCTCGCGTCGAGGTGCGAAGTCGAGGCCCACCTCACCCACGAAGCGCGTCTCTTGAATGAGCCGACACGAAAGTTCGACCTGCTCAGCGCCACAGCGTCCATCTGCCACCCACCAGGGGTGCAGGCCTACGCCCACGCGCACGTTGGGGAATCCCGCGAGGGCCTCGCCTGCTGCAAGATAGCCCTCGGGAGTCACCGTGTTGGAGAACGCCGCCACGCTATGCACCTGGGCGAGCTGGACCAAGGCGGCCATGTCGGACGAAAAGTCCAGGTGGCAGTGCATATCGGCCAGTGCGAAGCTGTCGCCGAATATTTCGCGGGCAAGCGTTTGGGGGAGAGGGGGAGTCTCGGCGACATTGTGTTCTGTGCGCCGGTTAGGCTGAGGCTGCCCCTCGGACTTTTCCCGCCCCAACGTTGCGGCGCTGCCTTGATGAGAACTCAACCCCAGGGGCCGGCCGAGCCGAGGGACGCTCACGGCACCTCCATGCTCCAATGTGGCCGTTTCCTGTTGATGCCCGCCTGTCTCTTTCATCTCCCTACGCGCCCGTGCTCTCGATGGTGCCGCCGCCCACGACCTGGTCGCCCACATAGGCAACGGCTGCCTGGCCGGGCGTCATGGCGCGCTGGGGTTCGTCGAAGTCAACGCGCACACGCCCGTCGGGCAGGGCCGTGAGGTGAGCGGGCTGTTCGCGCTGGCGGTAGTGCGTCTTCACCGCGCAGGCAAGGGGCTCGTCTTGCGGGCAGCGCTGCGGCCAGACCCAGTTCCAATCGGCAACGGTGCAGCTGGGAGCCATGAGCATCTCCTGGGGGCCAAGCGTCACGGTGTTGGCCGCCATATTTTTGGCGCAGACGTACATGGGCTCGCGCAGGGCCACGCCCAGGCCCTTGCGCTGGCCGATCGTGTAGCCTGCTGCGCCCTTGTGCGTGCCCACGCGCGTGCCTTCGGGTGTGAGGATGGCGCCCGCCTCATACGGGCAACCCCGCCTGCGCTCGAGAAAGGCCAGGTAGTCGCCGTCGGGCACGAAGCAGATGTCCTGGCTCTCGGCCTTGTGGGCGTTGCGGAAGCCCTGCTCCTCGGCGATGGCGCGAACTTCCGGCTTCGTGAGCCCGCCCAGGGGGAACATCGTGCGCGCGAGCTGGTCTTGCGTGAGTGCGTAGAGCACGTAGCTCTGGTCCTTCGCGGGGTCGGCCGCCTTGCTGAGCATGCAACGGCCCGCCTCGTCGCGGCCCACCTGCACGTAATGTCCCGTGGCGATGTAGTCGCAGCCCAGCTCACGGGCACGGTGCAGGAGCAGGTCGAACTTCATGAAGCGGTTGCAGTCGATGCAGGGGTTGGGCGTGAGGCCGCTCTCATAGGCACGCGCAAAGCGCCCCACAACACGTTCCTCGAACTCCTCGGTCATGTCGAAGGCGTAGTGGGGGATGCCGAGTCGCCGGCACACGCTGCGGGCGTCCTCGACGTCGTCGATGCTGCAGCAGGTCTTTCCCTGTTTTGCCGCGGCGGCCGGGTCGTTCCACAGGCGCATGGTGGCTCCCACGCAGTCGTGGCCCTGCTGGGTGAGCAGGTACGCGGTCACGCTCGAGTCCACGCCGCCGCTCATGGCGACAAGCGCGCTTGCCATGCAGGTCCCCCTATGCCAGGGCGCGCAGGTGCGCGACCGTGTCTTTGATCGTCTGTGCGGCCGCGGCGATCTCCTCGGCGGTCGTGTCCACGCTGAGCGACATGCGCAGCTGGCCGCGTGCGAGTTCGGGGGCGATGCCCATGGCGGTGAGCACGGGGGAGGGATGCGTCGCGCCCGACTCGCAGGCCGATCCTCCCGCCGCGCACACACCCTTGCGGTCGAGCGCAGCCACGAGGGCCTGGCGGTCCACTCCCTCAAAGCACAGGCCAAGCGTGCCCGCAATGCGCGGGGCGTGCTCGCCAAGGACGTGCGCGCCCTCGATGTCGCTCAGCTCGCGCTGCAGCATGTCGCGCAGGGCGCTGACTTCCTCCTGGTAGCGGGGCAAATCGCGGTTTGCCTCCTTGAGTGCGGCCGCAAGGCCCACGATGCCGGGAACGTTCTCGGTACCCGCGCGACGGCCGCGCTCCTGCCCGCCACCCAGAATGAGGCTCACGGGTGCAAGCGGCTCGCCAAAGGCTTGGTTGCGGCATACGAGCAGGCCGACGCCCTTGGGGCCGTGGAACTTGTGGGCCGAGACGCTCAGCATGTCGATGTCCATGGCCTCGATGTCGATGCCGACATGCCCTGCGCCCTGCACGGCGTCGGTATGGAAGAGCGCGCCCGCCTCATGGGCAAGCCGCGCCGCCTCTTCGAAGGGCTGCACGGTTCCTACCTCGTTGTTCACTGCCATGAGGCTCAAGGCGCACACATCAGGTCCCATGGCCTGAGCGATGTCTTCCACCGACACGACGCCCTCGGCGCTGGGCGCCAGCAGCGTCACGCTGAAGCCCTCAATCATGAGTTCGGAGAGCGTGTTGAGAATGGCGGGATGCTCTATCTGCGACGACACGATGCGCGTGCGGCCGTGCGCCTGGCCCCATGCGGCGGCGGTGCGCAGCGCCTGGTTGTCGGCCTCGCTGCCTCCCGAGGTGAACACGACCTCGCCGGGCTTGCAGCCAAGCTCGCCTGCCACATCTTCGCGCGCCTCGTCCACGGCGTAGCGTGCGGCGCGGCCGGCGCTGTGTTGGGCGCCGGGGTTGGCGCACACGTCGCTCAGATACGGCAGCATCGCCTCAAGCACCGCCGGGTGCACGTAGGTGGTAGCAGCATTGTCGAGATAGATCATGCCAACCCTTTCCGTCGCGTCGTCAATAGCCCCGCATTGTAGCGCCCAAGCCTGTCCGCAAACCACAAGCCGCCCCGCAGCGCAAAATCGCACCACAGGGCGGCAGGGGAGAGGGAGGCAAACCATGCAGGTGGAAGGAGGTTCTTTCAGGTTGAGAACAATACAAATGCAAATGCAAGGCAGACGTCGTCCGGGGGCTGAATTCTCCGTAGCGCGCCTGCGCAGTGAAGGCAAGGAATGGGGCGCAGCGCGAAGCGCTTCCGCACCGGGATTCCGCCGCCTTCGGTACGAGCATAAGCGCGTGAAGGAGAGTTCAGCCCCCTTCACGCGCGCCCGCTATTCCTGCGGGAACAGGGCCGTGGACAGGTAGCGCTCGCCCGTGTCGGCGAGAAGGGCCACGATTGTCTTGCCCTCGTTCTCGGGCCTCTTGGCCAGCTCGATGGCTGCCCAGGTCGCAGCGCCCGAGGAGATGCCCACGAGCACGCCCTCAGAGTGACCTACGAGCTGTGCGGTGGTGAAGGCGTCCTCGTTTTCCACGGGGATGATCTCGTCATAGACCGTGGTGTCGAGCACGTCGGGCACGAAGCCTGCGCCGATGCCCTGAATCTTGTGGGCGCCCGAGGTACCCTTCGAAAGGACTGGCGAGCTTGCGGGTTCCACGGCCACGACCTTCACAGCGGGCTTCTGCTCCTTGAGATAGGTGCCCACGCCCGTCACGGTGCCGCCCGTGCCCACGCCGGCCACGAACACGTCGACCTCGCCGTCGGTGTCCTGCCAGATCTCGGGGCCGGTCGTGGCCTTGTGCACGGCGGGGTTGGCCGGGTTCACGAACTGGCCGGCGATGACAGATCCGGGAATCTGGGCCTTGAGCTCCTCGGCCTTGGCGATGGCGCCCTTCATGCCGGCCGCGCCGTCGGTAAGCACGAGCTCGGCACCATAGCCGCGCATGAGCTTGCGGCGCTCGACGCTCATGGTCTCGGGCATCGTGATGATGATGCGGTATCCGCGCGCAGCCGCGATGCTCGCCAGGCCGATGCCGGTGTTGCCCGAGGTAGGCTCGATGATGGTGCCGCCGGGCTGCAATTCGCCAGAGGCCTCGGCAGCGTCGATCATGGCCTTGGCAACGCGGTCCTTCACCGAGCCGCCGGGGTTGAAGTACTCGAGCTTCACAAGCACGCGGGCCTTTAGGCCGAGCTTCTTCTCGATGTTGGTGAGCTCGAGCAGGGGGGTGTGGCCGATGGTCTGATCGATGCTGGTGTAGATGTTCGACATGGGGTCTCTCCTTCTTGGGCGGGGCGCGTTGGTGTTTTATCAAGTAAACCTACTTCGTTTGTAGGTTGGTCGTATTAGACACCTGGTCACCCTCCCTGTCAAGAGAGAATTCCTATTTACCTATAGATTTAGAGGGATTATTAACAAACCGGCAACTAGCGTTAGGAAATGACCCCGGTGACCTCGAGGAGGAGCTTCACGAAGAAGATGACGAGCACCGTGAGCATCACGGGACGGGCAATACGCACGCCCTTGCCGATGAAGCAGCGCGTGCCGATGTAGGCGCCCAGCATGTTGAAACAGCCGGCCACGAGGCCCAGGGGTAGCCACACCACGCCGTTTGAGATGAAGACGGTGAGCGCTGCCACGTTGGTGGCGAGGTTCACGACCTTGCAGGTGCCGGTGGCCTGAGTGAGCTTGAGGTGGCCCACTCCCATGAAGAGCAGCGTGAGGAAGGTTCCCGTGCCCGGGCCGTACACGCCGTCATAGACGCCCACCACGGCGGAGATGGCCGCGCACAGCGCGAGCGACTTGGCGGGGGCGATGGGCTCCTTCTCCTTGAAGTCCTTGTGGAACATGATGTAGGCGGCTGTGACGGGCACCACTACGAGCATGATCACGCGGAACACCGCGTCGTCGATCATGAGGGCGATGTTCGCACCCAGGGACGAACCAGCAAGGGCGAAAACCACGCACACGGCGCAGCGCTTGACCTCGACAAAGCCCTGCAGGGCATAGCGTAGAGTGGCCACGGCCGTGCCCATGCAGCTGCTCAGCTTGTTCGTGCCCAGGCAGGTGTGTACGGGAAGGCCGGTGATGAGGTAGGCGGGCAGCGAGATGAGGCCGCCGCCGCCGGCGATGGCGTCGATGAAGCCTGCCACGAACACAAGCGGGCACACGATGAGGAAGATGAAGATCGGGTCCATGAAGCTGGCCACCTTGTCTATGGTGCGGCCTGCGAAGGCCTTGAGGGCGATGTGACCGAAGCAGTGTAGGCAATTTTTGTCACGGGATTAGGCCATAATGGCGTGAACACGCAAAACGCGGCGACGGATGGGGAGGTGAAGGATGGAAGGCACGGTCGAGACGGGGCACATCTATATATGTATTGACCTCAAGACGTTCTACGCCAGCGTCGAATGTGCCGCCCGTGGGCTCGACCCGTTCACGACGAACCTCGTCGTTGCCGATCCCGAGCGCACCGAGAAGACCATCTGTCTGGCCATTACACCCGCCATGAAAGCGCTCGGCATCCGCAATCGCTGCCGCGTCTTTGAGATTCCCAAGTCGGTCGACTACATCATGGCACCTCCGCGCATGAGGCTCTACATGGAGGTTTCTGCCGACATTTATAGCATCTACCTGCGAGCCGTCGCACCTGAGGACATCTATCCCTACTCCATCGACGAGTGCTTCATCGATGCCACACCCTATCTTTCTCTCTATGGGGTCGATGCGAAGGGCTTTGCGGAGATGCTCATAGACGCCGTGCGCACCGAAAAACACATCTGTGCCACCGCCGGCATTGGCCCCAACCTGTTCCTTGCCAAGGTCGCGCTCGACATCACGGCCAAGCATGCGCCCGACGGCATCGGTATTCTCGACGAAGTGTCGTTCAAGGAAAAAATCTGGACGCACCGCCCTATCACCGACATCTGGAACATCGGCCCAGGTATTGCGTCACGTCTTGAGAAATATGGCGTGTATGATCTGCTCGGCGTGTGCTGGCTCGATCCTGAGGTGCTCTATCGCGAGTTCGGAGTCAACGCCGAGTACCTCATCGACCATGCGCACGGCGTGGAACCCTGCACCATCGCCCAGATTCAGGCTTACGTGCCTCAAGGTTCCTCCCTGCAGCAGGGGCAAGTGCTCCAGTGCCCCTACGACTACGACCGTGCTCACACGGTGATGCGCGAGATGGTGGATGCTCTCGTGCTCGACCTTGTTGATAAACGCCTGGTAGCGGGTGGCATTTCACTTGTCGTGGGCTATGAGATACCTCGCGAGGCGCGTATGGCGGCCTCCTCGGCCTTCCAAGGGGAGCACGGCCGCGCCTATTGGAAGGCCATCCCGCGTGCGGGAGGCTCCCGCAAGCTGGGCGGTTACACGTCCTCGGCCAAGAAGCTCGCGGCCGCGTTCGAGGAGCTGTGGTCTGAGACGATTGATCCTGGTGTGCAGATTCGTCGCATGAGCGTGGCGGCAAGCCCGGTGATTGGTGAGGAGTTTGCCACTGTCGACCTCTTCACCGACGTCGAGCAGGAAAAGAAGGAACACGACCTTCAACGCGCCGTGCTTGCAGTGAAAGAGAAATTCGGCAAGAACGCCCTGCTCAAGGGCACGAACTTTCGCCCAGGCGCCACTGGCAAGGAGCGAAACGGGCTTGTGGGAGGCCATCGTGGCTAACGGGGAATCGCAAGGCAGGCAGGGCCAGACGTACGTCGCGCGCGATGGGCGCGTGCTGCGTTTGGGCAAGGCCCATGTCGACCGTGCTCGTCAGTTCATGCCGTTTGCGGCGCTTACCGGGTACTTCGACCTCATTCAGGCGCGTCAGCGCATCCCTCAGCCCTTCCACGAGCTTACTGAGGACGAGGCCGAGACCCTGTCGCGCAAGATGGCCTGGGTCAAAAAAGGTACGATGATCGAAATCTGCTACTACGACCGCGACGCCTATGTGCGGCGCAAGGGCATGGTGAGTCGTATCGACGAGGTGGAGCGTGCGATTTGGGTCGTGAAGGAGCGCGTCCCATTCGATATGATTCTCGACATACAAGTCGAGGGGATGCCCTCGACGCAGGAGTAAGTCTGCGGCTGGCCATACGGTTGCCGCAGCAGGGGAGGATGACGCATGGCGACCATTTATAAGGACGGCATCAAGTTCGACAAGAACTTCTGGCCCTTTGTCGAGGAGGAAGAGTGCGCGGGTTGTCGCTTCCTCGATTACGTGGGTGAGGCAGATGGTCAGGACGTTGGCCGCCATATCTGCAAGATGCCTCCCGAGTTTGAGGACAAGTTCCTGTTCAACGACCTGCCCGACGAAGAAGTCCCGCCCTGTTTCAAGGAGTAGAGATGCCCCTTCCCGCGTTTTTTGAGTCGCTTCTGTGCGAGCAGTACGGTCCCGAGCTTGCTGGGCGCATCGTGGAAGGCTGCCGAGCGCGTCGCACGACGCTGCGCGCCAACGCCCTCAAGGCAACGCCTGAAGACGTTGCGGCCTGCCTGGACGAGGCGGGCATCGGCTATGAGCGCGTCGGTTGGTATCCCGACGCTTTTGTACTTGCCGCCGACACGCAGCTGCGTGACGTCTGGGCGCTGTCTCTCTACGAGCAGGGGGCGCTCTACCTGCAGAGCCTTTCCTCCATGCTGCCGCCGCTTGCCTTGGGCCCCGAACCGGGTCTCGACGTGCTCGACATGTGTGCCGCACCCGGTGGCAAGACAACACAGATGGCGGCGCTTTCAGGTGGGCGTGCCCACATCACCGCCTGCGAGATGCACATGCCCCGCGCCGAGAAGCTGCGCTTCAACCTGGACCGCCAGGGTGCGGGATGCGTCAACGTCATGCAGGTTGACGCGCGCCGTCTCGATGATTTCTTCCGGTTCGACCAGATCTTGCTCGATGCGCCCTGCTCGGGTTCGGGCACGCTCGATGTTGCCGACCCCAAGCTGGAACGTCGCTTCACCCAGCAGCTTGTGAGCAAGTCGCAGTCAAGCCAGAAGGCCCTGCTCAAGAAGGCGCTCGGCTTGCTCAAGCCTGGCGGTACCCTTGTCTACTCTACGTGCAGCGTGCTGGCCGGGGAAAACGAGGCTGTCGTGCGCCAGGCCCTGTCTCAGGCAAGCAAGACGGGCTCGTACGAGCTGCGTCCTATCCGCACTTTTGAAGGCGCGCCCGAGCTGCCGCTGTTGCCCACAAGCTTGGAGGGCGCCGTGTGCGTGTGCCCCACCGAGCTGTTCGAGGGCTTCTTCATGGCAAAGATCGTTCGTCTGGCATAGGGGCCGAGCGTGTGGCGTGCGGTCCTGTTGGGGGGATTGCCGGCCAGGGGTTCCGCACGCCGCACGCTTGCTCTTTTCGCGCATCCGTCGCGGTAATCCCTCTAATTTAGTAGGATGTGCGGGAAAATGTGCTTTCAAGCACGCGAACCAGTCGTACAGGGGAAGGCGGCGGACGACATATGGCAGCATTGATTTCTACCAAGGGACGCTACGCGCTGCGCGCAATGGTCGACCTTGCGCAGAACAAGGACGCGGGGCTTGTGCCCCTTGCAGATATCGCACGCAGGCAGGGCATCTCTGAGAAATATCTGGAGAGCATCGTCTCGGCGCTCTCCAAGGCAGGTTTCATCTCTGGCCAGCGCGGCAAAGGCGGCGGCTACAAGCTCACGCGTGAGCCTGCCGACTACTCTCTGGGCGAGATTGTTCGCCTTGTGGAGGGTCGCATCCAACCTGTGACGTGTCTGGAAGAATGCAACAGCCGCTGTATGCAGCGCGATTCGTGCAAGACGCTCACCATGTGGGAGGAGCTCGACCACCTGATCAACTCCTTCTTGGATGACAAGACGCTCGAGGACCTTGTCGATGGCGGCGGCCCGCTCATGAGCGACTGGCCGAGTTACTTGTAAGTCTTGCCAGTGGGTTTTGCCTCGACTATATGGGCTCTTGGAGTAGAACCTGCCCTCCGTAAGTCGCCACGTTGCGGTATAGTGATTGCCCACTTAGCAGTCAACCTGGGGGAGGCCTATGAGTCAGTCACCGTTTGACCCAAACAGCATTTTTGGCGCCATGTTCGGAATTCCTATGGGGGGCAACGGCCAGGCCGGTCAGTCCGGCCCGGACGGCCAGGGAGGTCAGGGCGCGCCCGATCAGGGCATGCCTGACTTCGGCCCGCACAAGAGCTTTAAGGAAGAGCTCAACGACACGCTCCAGACCATCGCCTCGTGGAGCAAGCGTGCCCTCATCATTCTCGCCATTGTCGCGCTCGTTGCGCTTGCGGGCTGCTACTGGTGGTTCCACCCCTCCATCAACATCCATCGCGAGGAAGTCTGGTTCTGGATCATCCTTGTGGCGATCGTCGCCATCGTTGCCCTGCTTGTGGCCGCCATCAAGCACAAGGACCGTGCCAAGCTCTTCCATCGCCTGACGGCGATTCCCGCTGCAATCATTGCCATCTTCTTTATCGGCATCGTTGCTGGCTGGTCCATCATCCCGGGCAACGCCGCTCGCTATGCCAGCGTGCTTGATGTGCAGGACGGCAACTTCGCCGAGGACATCGCCGAAGCCGATTACTCCTCCATTCCCGTCATCGACAAGGATTCCGCCGTGCTGCTCGGCAACCGTGCCATGGGTTCCATCCCTGAGTACGTGAGCCAGTTCGAGATTTCCAACATCTACAGCCAGATCAACTACCAGGGTCACCCCGTGCGCGTGAGCCCGCTGGTGTACGCCGACCTCTTCAAGTGGTTTATCAACCGCTCGCAGGGTATTCCCGCCTACGTGCTGGTGGATATGACCACCCAGGAGGCTCAGGTCGTCAAGCTCGAGCAGCCCATTCTCTATAGCGAGAGCGAGCCACTTGCCCGCAACATCGACCGCTACGTGCAGCTCAAGTACCCTACCTACATGTTCGATGAGAAGTCCTTCGAGCTCGATGAGGACGGCACCCCTTGGTGGGTCTTCCCCGTGCAGAAGAAGACCGTGGGTCTCTTCGAGGGAACGACCATCTCGCACGTCGTTCTTGTCAACGCCTGCACTGGCGAGACCGAGGACTACGAGCTTGCCGACTGTCCCCAGTGGGTCGACCGCGCCTATCCCAGCGACCTAATCGTCGAGCAGTTCAACTGGCGTGGCCTGTACTCGGGCGGCTGGCTCAACTCTGTGCTCGGCCAGGTGGGCGTTGTGAGGACCACTCCCGGCACCGACGGCAACCTCGGCTACAACTACATCGCCCAAAACGACGACGTTTACCTGTACTCCGGTGTGAGCTCCGTCACGGCCGACAACTCCATCGTCGGCTTCATTCTCGCCAACCAGCGCACCGGCGAGGCCACGTACTTCTCCATGGCTGGCGCCACCGAGCAGAGCGCCATGCAGTCGGCCGAGGGCCAGGTCCAGAACCTGCGCTACACCGCCACGTTCCCGCTGCTGCTCAACATCGAGGGCCAGCCTACCTACTTCATGGCGCTCAAGGACGGCGCGGGCCTCGTCAAGAAGTTTGCGATGGTCAATATCGAGAGCTACCAGTACGTGGCCGTGGGCGACACCGTCGCCGCCTGTCAGCAGGAATACGTGAAGATGCTTGCCTCCAACGGCGTCCTCACGGCTGACCAGGCCCAGTCTGCCGCGGCTGTCGCCACCCCCGGCGAGCCTGCCCAGGGCACCATCGCCACCATGGCGCAGGCTGTCATCGACGGCAACTCGCACTTCTACGTGACGCTCAAGGGCGACGAGGCCGTGTATGACTTCGCGCTGCCGGGCCTGCTCTCCATCGTGACGTACAGCGTGGGCGACGACATCGAGTTCACCTATACGCAGGAAGAGGGCGCTTCGGTGCGCACCGTTGCCACGCTTGGCTCCGAGACGGTCGAAGATGACTCCGCCGCCCAGGATGGCGAGGCCGCCCAGGTCGATGGCGCGCAGTCTACTGAGGAGGGCGTCGATGCCGCTCAAGCCTAAGGAATCGCTGCCCGCGCTCACCGTTGCAATCCAAGCGGGCGGCGAGTCCCGCCGCATGGGCCGCTCCAAGGCGACGGTTCCGTTTGGCGGCAGGCCGCTTCTGTGCAGGCTCGTCGAGCGTGTGGACGATGTGGCCGATGAGATCCTCATCACCACCAACGGCAAGGATGACTTGAGCTTCCTTGAGGAGATGCCGCAGGCTCCCAAGATCCACGTGGTATGCGACCTGCTCGATGTGCGCGGGTCCATGACGGGGCTCTACACCGCGCTTGCCTCGGCCGAGAACGACTTCGTTGCCGTGTGCGCCTGCGACATGATGGACGTGAGCGGCCCCCTTTTCGCCGCCGAGCTAGCCCGGGCGGTGGAAGGTGACTTCGACGTCGTGGTGCCCGAGGACTCGAAGGGCTTCGAACCCTTCCACGCCGTGTACCGTCGCCTGTCTTGCTTGGAAAGCGCTCGTCGCAACATCAAGGCCGCACAGGAGTCGCCCGCCTCGCGCAAGGGCGGCGCTTCCATGAAGTCGGTCGTGCTCGACCCCGAACTTCGTCTGTGTCGCTTCTCTATGGACGAGGTGCGCGCAGTTGCCAACGCAGGGTGCTTTGCCAACTGCAACACTCCCGAGGAGATTGCCCGCGCTGAAGAGAGGATCTTCGGCGGCGAGGCCAAGTAGCCCGCGCTCCATACGCCAGAGCCACCTAGGCCCGGCCGGTGCAGTTCAGCTGCGCCCGCCGGGTCTTTTTTGGTATATGGGGAGAGTGGACGCTTATGTGCGGGTGGCGAAAGTCCGCGATTTTCGCCCGTCAACGTTACCGCCTGGTGAACATTCGCGGCAGGGCCGGTTCCTGCTCGTCTCCGTGCGATAAGTCCACTAAAATGCTGCCCATACCTGCCCGTCTGACTTTTTCGACAATCGAGGAAAGCTCATGACACTAAGCCAGAAAGACGTGCGCGGCATAGCCGACTATGCGCGCATCGCCTTGACCGACGAGGAACTCGTCGAGATGACCGACTATATGAACGACGCCGTGGCCAACGTGCTCGATACCATCAGGTCGTATGACTTGGAGGGCGTCGAGCCGGTGTTCCATCCCATCGGCGATTTGTCCAACGTGATGCGCGACGACGTGCCGGCTCAGGGCCTGCCGCTCGAGGTTGCACTTGAGAACGCCGGGCAGACCGAGGGCCGCTTCTTCCGCGTCCCCTCGATTCTTGGAGACGGGGGTGCCGCGTAATGGCTTTCGACATCGATTCCCTGAGCGCCGCGCAAATCGCCGCCGGCGTGGCCGCCGGCGATTTCAGCGCCCGCGAGGTTGCACAGGCCGCTCTTGCAAACGTCGAGTCTCGCGAGGGCGACGTGCACGCCTTCCTCGAGGTCTCCAGCGAGCTTGCCCTTCAGGCGGCCGACGCCATCGACGCCAAGCGCGCCGCGGGCGAACAGCTGCCCCCCATGGCGGGCGTTCCCTGCGCCTTCAAGGACAACATGCATCTTGTGGGCACGCACTGCACCTGCGCCTCGCGCATGCTCGAGAACTACCAGTCCACGTTTACGGCCACGGCCGTGCAGCGCATGCTCGACGCCGGCTGCATTCCTGTGGGCAAGACCAACATGGACGAGTTCGCCTTTGGCTCCTCCACCGAGTCGAGCGCCTTCGGCCCCACCTGCAACCCGCGCGATCTGGGCTGCGTGCCCGGCGGCTCCTCGGGCGGCTCGGCTGCCGCCGTCGCCGCCGGCATGGCGACCGTTACCCTGGGTTCGGACACGGGCGGATCCATTCGCCAGCCAGCTGCTTTCTGCGGCGTCGTGGGCATGAAGCCCACCTACGGCATGGTGAGCCGCTACGGCGTCGTGGCCTTCGGCTCCTCGCTTGACCAGGTGGGTCCTTTCGGCCGCACCGTCGAGGACGTGGCCCTTTCCATGAACGCCCTGGCCGGTCGCGACCTGCGCGACTGCACCTCGCAGCCCTGGAACACCGACTTCCTCGCGCACCTGCACGATGGCGTTGCCGGCAAGCGCATCGGCGTCATTCCTTCGCTCACGCACGCCGAGGGCGTCTCGGCCGAGGTGAGCGAGGCAATCGAGGCCGCCGCTGCGAACCTTGCCAGCGCCGGTGCCGAGCTCGTCGAGGTCGAGCTGCCCAACGCCGCCGCTGCCATCAGCGCCTATTACGTGCTTGCGCCCTGCGAGGCCTTCTCCAACCTCGCGCGTTTCGACGGCGTGCGCTACGGACACCAGTGCGCAGATCCGCGCGACCTTGCCGACATGAGCTCCCGCTCGCGCGCCGAGGGCTTCGGCCCGGAGGTCAAGCGCCGCATCATGCTCGGTGCCTACCTGCTCTCCTCGGGTGTGTACGACAAGTACTATTACCCCGCCCAGCAGGTGCGCGCCCTTATCACGCAGGACTACAAGAACGCCTTCCAGAAGGTCGACGCCGTGCTCATGCCCTCGGCCCCCTTCACGGCCTTCAAGTTCGGCGAGCTGTCCAACCCCACACAGATGTACATGGCCGACATGTTCACCGTGCCGCTCAACATCGCCGGCAACTGCGGCGTGAGCGTGCCTGTGGGCCTTGGCCGCGAGACGGGTCGTCCCGTGGGCGCCCAGCTCATCGGTCCTGCCTTCGCCGACGATCAGCTCCTGCGCATCGCGGCAACGCTTCAGGGCTTTTATCCGGAGTTGCCCGTGTCGAAGGACTTCGCGAAGGGGGAGCAACGCTAATGAGGGACATCGCTGACATTCTCAAGGACTGGGAGCCGGTCATCGGCCTCGAGATCCACACCGAGCTCACCACGCTCAACACCAAGATGTTCTGCAGCTGCCGCCTGTCGCACGACGACGAGCCCAACACCAACGTGTGCCCTGTGTGCCTGGGCATGCCCGGCGCTTTGCCCGTGCCCAACCGTGCGGCCATTCAGTCCATCGTTCTGGCTGGTCTGTCCACCAACTGCCAGATCATGAAGCACTCCATGTTCTACCGCAAGAACTACTTCTATCCCGACATGGCCAAGAACTTCCAGACCACACAGGGCCCCGTCGCCTTCTGCATGGGCGGCTGGCTCGATGTCGAGGTCGGCGCCAACGGTGCCAAGGAACGCCTCGACGACGGTGAGGTCGAGCGCGCCAAGGACGGCTCCTACACCGCGCACATCGGCATCACGCGCATCCACATGGAGGAGGACGCCGCCAAGATGGTGCACGTCGGCGGAGCCGAGGGCCGTATCGGCGGCGCGGACCACTCTCTCATCGACTACAACCGTTGCGGCACGCCGCTCATCGAGCTTGTGACCGAGCCCGACCTGCGCAGCCCCGAGGAGGCGCGCCTCTTCATGGAGAAGCTGCGCCAGATCTTCCTTACCATCGGCATCTCCGATTGCTCCATGGAGTCGGGCTCCATGCGCTGCGACGGCAACATCTCGCTGCGTCGTCGTGGCACGGAGAAGTTCGGCACACGCTGCGAGATGAAGAACCTCAACTCGTTCAAGAACCTTCACGACGCGCTCGAGTATGAGATTCGTCGCCAGGCCGAGGTGCTCGAGGAGGGCGGCGTCGTCTACCAGGAGACCCGTCACTGGGACGTGAACGCCCGCCGCACCATCGTTATGCGCACGAAGGAGACGGCTGACGACTACCGTCTCTTCCCCGAACCCGACATGGTGCCGTTTGACCTGTCCGAGGAGTTTGTGGAAGAGGTGCGCACGCGTCTGCCCGAGCTGCCCGACCAGCGTCGCGACCGCTACGTCGAGGCGTATGGTCTCAAGCGTGCCGATGCGGCGCAGCTTGCCGGTGACCCCAAGCTCGCAGCCTTCTTTGACGAGGCCGTTGCCGGCACGCAGGGCAAGCTCTCCCAGTCGGTGGCCAACGTCATCCTCAACGAGCTCATGGGCTACCTCAACGCCGAGGGCCATAGCATCGCCAGCACGTCCATCACCCCTGCTCAGATCAAGAGCCTGGCCGAGCTTCTCTCCAGCGACGCCATCTCTTCCAACCAGGGCCGCGAGGTCTTCGCGCTCATGGCAGAGTCGGGCGACGACCCCGCGCACATCGTCGACGAGCGCGGCATGCGCCAGGTGAGCGACACCTCAGCCCTCGAGCCTGTGGTGGACGAGGTTATCGCCAATTGCCCCGACCAGGTTGCCCAGTACAAGGGCGGCAACACCAAGGTCGTGGGCTACCTTGTGGGTCAGTGCATGAAGGCGAGCAAGGGCAAGGGTAACCCCAAGCTTTTCAACCAGCTCCTCTGCGCAAAGCTCGCGGATTAGCAGTTGCCGATGCCATGGGGCATACGGCTGCGCTATGATGCAACCGTCTGTGCCCCATGGCTATTGCCGCGCCTGCGGCGGGCCCTACAGAAAGGAACCGACATGGACGAAGAGCAGCTCAACGACGTCGAGCTCGAGGACGACTCCAACATCATCACCCTCGAGGCAGAGGGCGAGGCCGTCGAGTTCGAGTACATCGACACGCTCGACTACGAGGGCGAGGAGTACGTCGTGCTTCTTCCCGTCGAGGAGGACGAAGAGGCTGAGGTTGTCATCCTCAAGGTCCACAAGCTCGACACCTTCGACGAGGACGGCGAGCCCGACGAGGAGTATGTCTCCGTCGACTCCGAGGAAGTGCTGAACACCCTGTTCGACATGTTCAAGGAGCAGTACGCCGACGAGTTCGATTTCGTCGAGGAGTAACCTCTCCCCGCAAAGCGTGAACCAAAAAGGGGCTGTAACAAAAGCCCCTATAACGAATTCACGCCCCGTTCGGACCGGTCCGG
>CABQHM010000051.1 GCA_902464015.1 uncultured Coriobacteriales bacterium
GGCGGGCGGGGTGATGCGCGAAATCAAGACGAGCCTGTTTTGTCGAACGCATCAGTCCATCACCTGCTCGGTCGAAACCTCGCGCGTCATAAGGATCGAGACGGGGTCCGTCATTTCCACGCCGTACACGGCGCCCAGCACGCCGCGGCACACGTTCGAGGCGACGTAGCCGCCTCCGCCGCCGTGCTCGACGATGGCCGCCACCACGTACGTTGGGTCCTCGGCAGGCGCGGCGGCACAGAACCAGGCATGCGGGTTGTCGTCATCGTCTCCCGCCTCGCCCGTACCGGACTTGCCCATGACCGTCACAGGCAAACCCGCAAAATAGTCGCCCACATACGTCTCGTTCACCACGCCGACGAGCGCATCGTTCACAAAGGACAGGATGTCCTGCGAGATCGACACCTCGCAGCTCGGCTTCTGCTCCGCCGTGATGATGGGCTCGCGGGTCTGGTTGGAAAGGACGTCAAGCAGCACGTGGGGCCACATCTCCACCGCCCCGTTCACAAGGCCGCAGTACGCATAGCACATCTGAAGGGGTGTGACGAGGATGTCGCCCTGGCCGATGGCGATGTTCGCCGTGTCGCCGCCCTGCCAGGCGCGTGCGGAGTCCTCGACCCAGGTGTAGTGGTTCCACTTCCATTCGGCATCAGGCACGCGACCTTGCGACTCAGCCGGCAGGTCGATGCCGGTCGCCGAGCCGATGCCCCAGCGACGGAACATCTCCTGAATGCCCTCGGGATGGTCGGAGTAGTAAAACGCCTTCGCAATCTCGTAGAACACGGTATCACAGGAATTGGTGATGCCCTCATAGAGATTCATCCAGCCGTGTCCGGAGTGGTTCCAGCAATGCATGCCGTATTGCTCGCCAAAACCCGTCCAGTAGCCCGTGCACTCGACGAGGGAGCTTGTCGTGGTCATGCCCGACTCAAGCGCGGCGCACGTCGTGAACGGCTTGATGGTGGAGGCAGAGGGGTACAGGCCGTTGATGGCGCGGTTGAGAAGTGGGGTGTTCGCGCCCTCTGCGATGAGCTGCGCCCAAGCATCGGTGCTGATGCCGCCGATGAACGCGGAGGGGTCGAACGTCGGGTAGCTTGCCATGGCAAGGACCTCGCCGGTCTTGCAGTTGATGCAGACACACGATGCGCCCGTGGGCTTGTAGTGAAGGTAGTCGCTTGCCTCGAGGCCGAGAAGCAGCGCCTGCTCTGCGGCAGCCTGCACCGTTGCATCCACCGTGAGCCGCACGTCGCTTCCCGGCTCGGGATCGACTTCCGAAGCTATCCCCAAGATGTCGCCCGAGACGTCGACGTAGACCTTGCGCGAGCCGCGCACGCCCTGCAGCACGTTTTCATATTGGTATTCGACGCCCGACTTGCCCACGATGTCGCCTGATTGATACGTGAGCTGACGTTGCGGGTCGGCGTTGAACGCCTCGAGCTCCTCGCTCGAGATGGTGCCCGTGTACCCGAGCAAATGGCACGCAAGGGAGCCGTAAGGATAGGTGCGCACCGTGCGAGACTCCACCGAGACGCCGGGGAACTGGCCGGGGTGCTCGACCACATAGGACACGGCGCTTTCGGGCACGTCGATCATGACCGTGCGCAGCGACTGCGCACCTTCAGAGGCGCTCTGGATGTTGCGGCGCACGGCCACGTCGGGCATGCCGAGCAGGTTGCCCAGACGGCGCACAACACGCGAGTTGTCTGCCACAGACTTGTCGGCGACGACCGCCATGCAGGTGCGATTGCCCACGAGGACGTTGCCGTTGCGGTCGAGGATGCGCCCGCGCGTCGCACGCAGCGACACCTCGGAGGTGCTGTTCGAGTTGGCCTGGTCGGAGTAGTCTCGTCCCGAAATGACCTGCATGCCCCACAGGCGCAGCAGCAGCACGCCAAAGGCGGTGCCTGCCAAAGCAGAAAAGATCGCCGTGCGCCTGCGAAGCCCTGCCTGGCCGGAGACGTCGAGCACCTCCGCCGGCCTGATGGGCGACCGCCCCGAGTTGAAATCGAGACCGCGGGCGCCCGTGAGGGGCGGGGCGGCGTGGCCGGCCCGGTGGCGCACGACGAGAAGAACGGCAACGCACACAACCGCCAGCACGGCGATGACGATCGCAACGAGGACTGACGTGTCCAAGACGCGCACCTCCCCTTTTTCAACAGATGCTTCGGGCGCCGGCTAGCGACGCAAACGAGAACGCCGACCGCCGGAAAGGCCGGCATAGATGGCAAAAACCAGCAAGGCGAAGAGCGAGTCGAGCACAGACGCGAGCAACGCAAGGCCCACGACCTCGCCCATCGTTGCCCCCATGGTGCCCAAAAGCACCATGACGGCGGCGGAAATGAGGTTGTACACAACGTCGGCGGCAAAGAAGACGACGCAGGCCCTCACGGGTTCGCGCAGAAGGGCCGGCTTGCCCAGGTGCGCACAGACAAACGCAAAGATACTGCCGAGCAGCGACGACAGCCCAAGCGTGGAGGACCCAAGCATGTCAAACAAGAGACCGAGGGCAAATCCCGCAATGACGCCGGCGAAAGCCCCCTTGCGCAGAGCCAGAAAGAACACCGCGCACAGAAGGAAGTTCGGCACAGCGCCCAGAAGGCTCACATGGCCGCCCAACAAAAGCTGGACCAGCACACAGGCAACCACAACCAAAACACTGGAACGCTTCGAGCCGCAAGAATCGGGCACTGTCGACATCACTGGGCATCACCTGCGCTTTGACCGCTTTCAGGGTCCTGGTCGGTCGACACTGCATCGGCCTGCACGCCATATGCCGTGATGACGAATACCTCCGAGGCGTTTGCGGCCTGCGTCAGGGGCTTCACGACAATGTCCTGGAAAAGGGAAGAGGGCTCGCTCACAACGCTTGACACCGTACCCACCGCAAGGCCTTTCGGATACACGTCGCTTCTCCCCGACGCCCTCACGACATCGCCCACGCTCACCGCATCATCGCTGGACACGTAGTCGACGCGCACCGTGGAATCCACCGACCCGGACAGAATGCCCGCGGCACCGCTCTCCCCCACCGACACGCTCATGGAAAACATGGGATCGTTTATCAAACGGACGGTTGCCGTGGTGGGAGAGACGGCGCACACCTGGCCGACAAGGGAGGCGCCGTCCGTCACGGGCATGTCGAGACCCACGCCGTCGTTGCTGCCGCGGTTGATGACGATCGTCTGGGTCCACGTGTCTTGCGGGCCCGTTATGACCTGAGCCGCGACGCCCGAGGCGCCAAACGACGAAGCGAGCCCGAGCATCGCCCTGAGGCTTTCGTTTTCTTCCCTGTACTGCTGCAGTTCGCCGAGCTGCGAAAGCAGGTAGGCGTTGCGGTCGCGCAATTCCGCGAGCGTCTCTTCGTCGGCGCTGGCATTGACGAGGTTGGCGCGCAACGTGTCGAAGGGCTTGGCCAGAGACGACCCGAGGTTCTGCAAGGGGGAAACGGCCCATTGCACACCCGCGCGCAGCGTATGGACGGGGCCGTTTGATCCCTCTTGGGAATACACCGTCATCAGCAGGGCGGACAGGCACGTGCACACCACGAGCGCCCGGAAGGCCGCCTTCCCCCCGCGTGCATCAGCCCCAAGGCTGGGAAGTTTGGTCACAGCGCCCCCTTATGCACTTAGGCCGATGCCTGCGTATACGAGCCCGAAAGGGCATTGGCGTCGAGCACCGCCATGCAGCCCTTGACGACGTTCTCCAGAGCCGTGGGCGAGACGTTGACGGGCACGCCCGTTTCCTCGCGCAGGCGACGGTCCAGGCCGCGCAGCATTCCGCCGCCGCCGGACAGAAGGATGCCGTAGTACATGATGTCGCTGGCAATGTCGGGCGGAGTCGCGTCAAGCACTTCGCGCACGACCTTGACAATAGCCTTGATGGGGTCCTGAATGGCGCGGCGCACTTCCTCGGACTCGATGCGCACGGTCTTGGGCATGCCGGTCACCGTGTCGCGACCGTTGACCTCGACGTCGAGCTCACGGTCGAGGGGGGCGGCAGAGCCGACTTTGATCTTGATGATTTCGGCAGTGCGCTCGCCGATGTTGAGGCCGTAGGTGTCCCTCACCATCTCGAGGATGGCGCGGTCGAAGGCGTTGCCGCCCACGCGAACCGAACGGGAGACGACGATGCCGCCCATCGAGATGACCGCGACCTCGGCCGTGCCGCCGCCGATGTCGACGACAAGAGAGCCGGTCGGTTCCTCGACGGGAAGCTCGGCGCCGATGGCAGCTGCCATGGGTTCCTCGATGAGGAACGCCTGCGAGGCGCCCGCCTGCAGCGCGGCTTCGAAGACGGCGCGCTTCTCAACGGACGTGACGCCGCTGGGAATGCCGATGACAACACGAGGACGCGGGGCGAGCAGGCCCTTCTTCTCGCCGCAGGCCTTGCCGATGAAATAGCGAAGCATCGCCTCGGTCACGTCGAAGTCGGCGATGACGCCATCCCTCATCGGCTTGATGGCCTCGATGTTTCCAGGGGTGCGGCCAAGCATGCGCTTCGCATCGGCGCCGACCGCCAGGACACGATTCTTGTCACGGTCGATGGCGACAACTGAGGGTTCATTGATGAGAATCCCCGCCTCGCGCGTGGCAACAAGCGTGTTCGCGGTACCTAGGTCTATTGCCAGGCCTGCACCGTTGCGGCCCAGGATGTTGTCTAGAAACGACATGCGCGCACCAATCGAAAAGTAGGCCCATCCCGCTAGGCGGGATGGGCTTGCAAGACTTCAGCTTGTCAGAAAGTCAAACGCCAAGCGAGCTTAGGCCTGGAAGAAGATGCCAATCTCGCGCTCGGCGGATGCGGGAGAGTCGGAGCCATGGATGACGTTGCGGTCAACGGAGAGGCCGAAGTCGCCACGGATGGTGCCGGGCTCAGCCTTGGCGCAGTCGGTGGCGCCCATGAGGCGACGCATGTTGGCAACGGCGTTCTCGCCGGAGATGACCATCTTGACGACGGGGCCGGAGGTGATGTAGGACACGAGGCCCTCGTAGAAAGGCTTGCCCTTGTGCTCGGCGTAGTTGGCCTCGGCCTGCTCGGGGGTGACCATCTCGAGCACCATGCGCTCGATGGTGAGACCGGAGCGCTCGATGCGGTTGACAATCTCGCCGATGTGACGGTTGGCCACAGCGTCGGGCTTAATCATGATGTAAGTCTTCTCGATCATTGTCGTGCCTTTCACTCGTTGTCTGCTAATGCAACTCACACTGCGCATCAAGCGCAGAAGGAGACCCTTTTGCTAGGCCTGCTCGCCCTCAGCGGGAGCCTGTTCGCCCTCGGCGGCCTGGTCGGCGGATGCGGCAGCCTGATCGGCGGGTGCGGCAGCCTGGTCGGCCTGCTGGCCGCCCTCGGTCTGCTCCTCGGAGACGACCTTCTCGCCGTTGAACGCGTCGACGTAGGTGTTGTCGGTCTCGGAGAGGATGACGCGCTCGACGTTGGAGACCTTCCAGCCAACGCCCTGGCGCACGAGGCTCACGCGATAGGTGATCTTACCGCCTTGGGGAAGCGCGGTCTGCACGATGGCGACGCAGTCGCTCATCGTCGCGTCCATGCCGATGACCTCGGCGGTGCCGTTGCCCTCGATGGAACTCATGACCTGGTTGCGGGCGGTATCGTCAACGCCCGAAGCCCAAAGGCCGGATGCGCTGTCGCCGTCTGCGGCGGCGGCGAACACGTCGGAGATGACGCCCTCGCGGGAGGGAATGCCCAGGCCTGCCGCATAGACACCGGCACAGGCCCCGAGCACAACGACCACGATCAGGATGACGACAAGCGCACGCTTGAGCCCACGGTGCGGCTTCACCTGATCGTACGCCTCGCGACGACGCTGGTCGGCCACAATGTCGGCCTCGGAGATGTTGAAGAAGCCCGAGTCCTCGGCGCTGGGGAGCAGGTCGCCGGACATGCCGGCCGGGTCATAGGTGGGATCGACCATGCCCGCAGAGTAACCGCCGGTGTTGGTGCCCATCGCCTGGACGGCCTGCGTGGCGCGGCTGAAATCGACCTGGGCCGCAGCGGAGAGCTGATAGCCGGTAGAGGTGGCGTTCTGGAAGGCGGACACCGCCTCGACCATGCGGTTCGTCGCAACGTAGGCCTGGCCGAGGTTTGCGAAGATGAGCGAGCGCTCCTGGGGGTTCGACGCAAAGTCGACGGCCGTGCGGTAGGCCTCGGCGGCATCTGCCGGACGGCGCATCTGCATAAAGCTCACGCCGAGGTTGATGAGGGCCTTGGCAGGTTCGGGGTTGTTGGGATCCAGGGCCGCCTGACGGTACGCGGTGCCGGCGTTGCGCGAGTCACCGAGCTTGGAGTACGCCTCGCCGAGCGCCATGTGAGCCTTGTAGGCGCCACGGTAGTTCTGGTCGGTCAGGGCATGGCGCAGCGAGTCGATGGTGCCGCGCAGGTCACCGAGGGCCATCTGCGCCTTGCCGAGGTTCGTATACACAGCGCCCTGGTTGCCGTAAGAGGAATCCGCCAGGGCAGCACGATAGGCCTGCGTGGCCTCCTGCACACGACCGATGCGCATGAGGGCGTTGCCGCACAGATGGCAAGCCTCGCCGGTGCCCGGACCGGTGCCGCACTGCGAGAAGAGAATGACTGCGCTCTCCCAGTCCTTGGCGTCATATGCCTGTTTTGCCCTGTTGAAGGTCGTGATATCCAACGGTAATGCTCCTCGTGCCCTGGAAGGAAATGTGCGTATGGTGCGTTGGCATGCCCCTCTCAAAAGAAGGGCCAGTCGGCAATTGTACGTTGCGACCGGCCCTTCTCACAGGGCATTATAGAAACTACAGTACCTCGGATGAGTCTTGCGGTCTTTCGCTATGCCTGAACGGGGCGAGCTGCCTCGTAGTTCTGCTCGTAGTCGATGAGGTACTTGTTCGTGTGGCCGTGGTCGTCGGCGGGACCGTTGTCGCGGCTCAGGATGTCGGAGACGTCATTGCCGGCGATATCGGCGTCGCAGGCCTCGACAAGCACGGAGATGCGCATCTCGAGGTCGTTGTACAGGTTGTCGATGGCAGCCTTGGTCTGAGCGTAGGCAGAGTTGGCGTCGACGGCAACGGCCTGCAGCGTCGCACGAGCAGAGCTGATCTGCGCCTGGAGGTCGGCCGCGCGGTTACGCAAGTCAGACAGGTCGTTGACGCCCAGGTTGTCGGAAAACTCCGTCGCGATAGAGCTGATCTGGCCGTGGAACCCGTCAAGCTGGTTGTAAGCGGTCGTGAGCTGCGTGAACGCATCGGCGGCGGGAGCGGCCGTCTGCTGGTCGCTCACCGGGGCGGAAGTGTCGCCCGCAACCGTGCCCTGCTCGGTGCCGCCCTGCTGGGACTGGTCGCCGTTGGAGGTCACCACGACGTTGCCGCCGTCGACCGTAGCCGTGCCGGGTTGGGCGCCGGTATCCCAGGGATGCAGGATGACGAGCACAAGCGCCACAATGAGCACAAGCAGCACCGCGATGAGCACGATGGGCCACTTGGGCGACTTGGTGGCGGCGCTCATGTCGACGCTGCGGCCGGGCATGGCGGGCGTAGCGGGCACAGCGGCGAACTCCTGGCTCGCGCCGGTACGCGGGAACTGCCCAGAAGGCTGCTGGAACGGTGGCATCTGGCGCGTGGGCTCATATGACTGGCGCGCAGGCTGCGCCTCAAACTCCTGCGAGGGCTGGCGATAGGCCATGGGATCCTCATACCCCTGCTGACCAGGCATGACCTGGGTCTGCCCCGCATACTGGGGCTCAGGCTGAAGAGGGGTGCCGCACGTGGGGCAGAACTTCGTGGACTCAGAGCATTCGGTACCGCAAACTGAACATTTCATCGTTTGCCTCCTACCTTTTGTGATTCGTCGTTACTTCGTAAAATCGGTCGGACGCCACGGTCACATCATAGCAAAGCGCGGGGTGCGACGGGCGGCGCACACGCTATTCCGACACGGCCGCAAGATAGGCGACCGCGGCGTCGCAGATGGCATGTGCCAACGTCTCCTGGTACTCGGGGCTGCAAAGGAGCTGGTCTTCCTCGGGGTTGGACATGAAGCCCATCTCGAAAAGCACCACGGGGACCTGGCAGAAGTTGAAACCCGCCAAATCGGTCCTCTCCACAATCCCATCGTCTTGGGCACCCGTCTCGGAGATGATGACGGGGTGCATGATGCTGGCCGCATAAGCGCTTGCGTCTGCGATGCTCGTCGTCCACTCGTTGTAGCCCGGCACGAGTGTGGTGAACCCGCGGGGACCGGAGTCGTCGGCACCGTCGCAATGCAGGCGGATAAAGATGTCGGCCCCGCAGTCGTTGGCGACCTGGGCGCGCTCCTCACTCGAATACGTGCGGGAGTTGTCCTCACGCACCATGACGACCGTGATCCCCTCGTCGCGCAGCTTGTCGCGCAGCAGCAATGCCACAGCGAGCGTGACGTCGGCCTCCTCGACGCCCGTCACAACACCTTGGGTGCCACCCGGCTCGACGTACTGCATCTCGCTGGAACCAGGGCCGATGGGGGTAAGGGTGAGGTCGTAGCCACCGCCATGGCCTGCGTCGATGCACACGGTGCCGCGCACAAGCCCCTCCCCTGCCACAGCGCGGGCCTGCACGTCGCGACCCGTCTGCGACACGGCGTCCATGAAGCCGCCTGCCGCCTTGTTGGCCGCACCCGTAAGCTGACCAGTGGCACGGGCGTTGCACGACGCGCACGACGCGACGCCCACCCCCGTCGCCAGCACAGCCGCAAGGGCGCAACCACCTATGACGAACGTCCTACGGCTTACGGGCAGTCCGGGCTTGACGACGTCGCCGTCATGCTCGGCCGGCGCCTCGCCCTTTGCCACAGGGCCATCAGCGACATCGGCCTGCTCGGGCTGTTTTTCGTCTGTCAAACGTTGCCTCCTCACATAGGCGCACACGGCGCGTGGCGCGCCGGGCGGCCGGATATGCAACCTTCTACTCTACATGGGGCCGCACCGAGATGCACGCCACGCTGGCCAGGCAACAGATATTCAGCAGCCAACGTCCACCACAGCGGCCGAACCCTGAAAACATGCCAAAACCCTTTGCCGCAATTTTGCACATATATAACAGGCGCAGAACAACTCTGGGTCTACAATCGAAGGGGTTCTATCGGCACAGAATGAAACGCCCCGGAAGGCAGGCGCGTATGCTAGAAGGCATCGTCGACATAGGTTCGAACTCGGTAAGGATGACCGTGTATGACTGCGACGTCCAAACGAACGAGTTCCGGCCGTTCTTTAAGTTGAAGAATCAGCTTGGACTGGCCAGCCACATCGACCCGCAAAGCGGCAGGCTCGGCGAGGCTGGCATAGACTCGCTCATCGGCACGCTCAAGGAATACCGCAGGGCGGCGTCGCGGTTCACCGAGCTCGACCGCCTCTCCTGCTTTGCCACCGCCGCCATCCGCAACTCCTCCAACTGCCAGGAGGTCCTCGACAGGGTCGACGAGCTGTGCGGCGTGCAGGTGGAGCTTCTGAGCGGCGTCGAGGAGGCGCGCCTGGGTTTCGCGGGCGCCATGTGGCACTCCGGCGCCACCTCGGGAGTGCAGATCGACGTGGGCGGAGGCTCCAGCGAGGTGCTCATATATGAGAGCGGCCAGGCAAAAGACGCCACGAGCGTCCCCATGGGCTCGCTCTCCCTCTTTGAAAAGTACGTCGACGGCCTTCTGCCCACCGCGCGCGAGGCCAAAGACATCCGCGAGGCGATCTCCAAACGCGTGCGCAAGGCGCTCGGCGAGCAAAGCGCCGAGTGCGCCTCGTGCATCGGCGGCACGGCGCGCGCCATGCGCAAGGTCCGCAACGCGTGGCTGGCACCCCAGCAGCCTGCATCCCCCGTCACGCGCGGCGAACTCGACCAAATCGTGTCGCACATCGTCGACAAGCCGAAAGCGGCAATGCGCGAGCTGCTCCACGTGGTACCCGAGCGCATCCACACGTTTACCCCGGGACTGCTCGCCATCCAGGCCGTCACCGACAACTTCGGGGTCCAGCGCATCGTCGTGCATGACTCGGGCATCCGCGAGGGCTACCTCATAGAGCGCGTTTTGGGTATAGACACTCAGATGAACAACAACCCCACCGATACCAGGAGGTAAGACGATGTCCACCGCCAAAGAGCATGGCAAGCCCAAGCAGGTACGCCCTGCAGCCGGCAAGTCCGGCCTCGACTTCTCCTACACGCAGAACCGCGAGCTGTCGTGGCTGCAGTTTGACGAGCGTGTGCTTGAAGAGGCCGCCGACCCGTCCGTGCCCCTGCTCGAGCGCTTCAAGATGGCCTCCATCTTCGAGAGCAACCTCGACGAGTTCGTGATGATTCGCCTGGGCAGCCTCTCCGAGCTGGCAAGCCTTGAGTTCCAGCCCGTAGACAACAAGTCGAACCAGACGCCCGGCGAGCAGCTTGCGAGCGTCTACGAGGTGCTGCCCGACTACATCGCACGCCACGACAAGGTCACCGGCGAGCTCGAGGACGAGCTCGCGTCCCACGGCATCGTGCGCGTGCAGTGGCGAGACTACACCCCCGAGGACAAGAAGGCCATGGAGCAGCTCTTTGTCTCCGAGGTGCTGCCCGTGGTCTCGCCCCAGATCGTGAACCCGCGCCACCCCTTCCCCAACCTGCACAACGACACGCTCTACGTCGTCTTCAACCTGGCCAGCGCCACGGAGGCGGGACTTCTCGGCATCGTCGAGGTCCCCTCGACGTTGGGCCGCTTCGTCCAAATCAAGCACGACGTGCACACGCTGCGCTACACCCTGCTTGAAGACGTCATCCTCGCGTTTGCCGACAGGCTCTTCGTCGACTTCCACACCTCCGAGCGCGCGGTCATCAGGGTCACGCGCAACGCCGACATCGACCCCGACGAGGGATCGTTCGACCTGGAAGACGACTACCGCCAGCACATCAAGCGCGTGCTCAAGCAGCGCCTGCGCCTCAACCCCGTTCGCCTGGAAGTGCAGGGCAAGTTCTCCAAGCCGCTCGTCAAGTTCATGCGTAAGGCACTTGAGCTGGGAGAACGTCAGGTGTTCTACGTCGCGAGCCCGCTGCGCATGGCTGACTTCGCCTTCTCCTTTGAAGGCAAGATCTCGCAGAGCCTCGTGAGCGAGCTCGCCTATCCCAAGTTCACCCCGCAGGCCCCCGGCTGCGTCGACCCCAGCGTGCCCATGCACACCCAGATCGAGGACCACGACATCCTGCTCTCCTACCCCTACGAGTCGATGGAGCCGTTCCTGCGCCTGCTGCGCGAGTCGGCCAGCGACCCCGACGTCGTGCAGATCAAGATCACGCTGTACCGCGTGGCAAAGAAGTCGAGGCTCTGCGAATCGCTCATCACCGCGGCTGAAAACGGCATCGACGTGACCGTCGTCATGGAGCTGCGCGCCCGCTTCGACGAGGAGAACAACATCGAGTGGGCGGAGCGCCTCGAGGACGCCGGCTGCACCGTGCTGTACGGCTCAGCGGGCTTCAAAGTCCACTCCAAGATCTGCCAGATCACCTATCGCCGCGCCGGCGAGGTCACGCGCATCACGCAGCTGGGCACCGGCAACTACAACGAGAAGACCGCCGCCCTCTACGCCGACTACTCCTACATGACGGCCGACCCGCGCATCGGCGAGGACGCCAACAGGTTCTTCCGCAACATGCAGATCGGCAACCTCAACGGCCAGTACTCCTACCTGGGAGTTGCCCCCGTGGGCCTCAAGCCCCTCATCATGCGCGGCATCGACCGCGAGATCGCCAAGGCGCGCGCGGGCGAAGAGGCGCATATCTGGTTCAAGATGAACTCCATCACCGACCGCGAGGTCATCGACAAGATCTCCGAGGCGAGCTGCGCGGGCGTGAAGGTCGACCTCATCGTGCGCGGCATCTCGTGCCTGCTGCCCGGCGTGCCCGGCAAGACGGAAAACGTCACCGTTCGCTGCATCGTGGGTCGCTGGCTCGAGCATGCCCGCGTGTACATGTTCGGCGTCGACAAGGACATCATGTATCTGAGCTCGGCCGACATGATGACGCGCAACACCGAGCACCGCGTGGAGATCGCCTACCCGCTGCTCGACCCCGAGCTGCGCCGCCGCGTCGCCGCCGACATCGACGTGCAGATGCGCGACAACACCAAGGCGCGCATCCTCACCCCCGACGGCAAGCACGCCCGTGTGCCCGTGTGCGCCGGCGAGGAGCTCGTGTGCGCCCAGGAGTTCTTCGCAGCTCGCGCAATCGAGGAGTCTCAGAAGGCCACGGCCGAGCGCGCCGAGCAGGCAAAGCGCGCACGCAGCCGTGCCATCCCCGGCGGGCAGCCTCAGGACCACGAGCCCAAGCAGGCCGAGGAGCCCGCAGCCGAGAAGGAAGCGGCGCCAGAGCCCCAGGCAGCGGCCGCAGACGCGCAGGCCGCCCAGCAGCCGGCCCCCATGTCGGCGAAGGCCGAGGAAAAGCCCGCCGAGACAGCATCGAAGGACGAGGCTGCCCAGCCCATGGAAGTGGACGCGAAACCCATCGACCAGGAACCGTCCGAGGAGCGCGACCCCATGGCCTCCCTTGAGCTGATGGTTAAGCAGAAAGGCCGCAAAGCGACTGGTTGGGCTCTCATCAAGGCTGGCATTAGGGTACTATTCGGCAAGTCAGCAACGAAATAGACCATAGTCTGAACCTGTTGCGGCGGCGCACGTGAACTCGAACTCGAGGGCGTGCACCGCCGCTGCGATATGCACCGAGCGGGTTCAGGCCATGGCACAACCTTTGAGCGGGGCAAGCATGCAACTCAAGATCGATACCTTGTGCTACGGCGCAGACGCGGTGGCGCGCACCGCAGAGGGCAAGACCGTGTTCGTTTCGGGAGGCGTTCCGGGCGACGTGGTGGAAGCCGAGATCACAAGCGACGGCAAGACGTTCTCCAAGGCCCGCGTGACCTCGGTCGTGGAGGCCTCGGCCGACCGCGTCGCCTCAAAGTGCCCCTACTCTGCCATCTGCGGCGGCTGCCCCTGGGCCGACGTCTCCATCGAGGCCCAGCGCCAGGCAAAGCGAAAGAACGTCGTCGACGCCCTCGTGCGCATCGGCAAGTTTGACGCAGACTGGACGCAGGAGCACGTAGGCCAGGTCGTCGAGGTGGGCCCCGACTGGGGCTACCGCAACAAGGTTGAACTTGCCTGCGTCAAGCAGGACGGCCGCATGCGCTTGGGCATGCACTCCAAGTTCGACGCAAACCAGGTCATCGCCGTGGACAAGTGCCCGCTCATGGCTAAGGACTCCCAGAAGCTGGTCAAGTCGGTTGCCGGCGCGCTCAACTTCTTCGGAGGCTCCCGCGATTTGGGCCTCGAGCGCGTGGGCATTCGCGTGAGCGAGCGCACCCGCCAGGTGGAGGTTGCCCTGTGGACCGACCCGGCCGCCTTCCCGCGCGCCGAGATCGCCAAGGTCATCACCGACGCGGCCAAGCCCACTTCCATCGCCCGCGTCATGACCAAGGAGAAGGGCGGCGCCCGCAAGATCGCCGGCGTCGAGTGCCTCAGCGGCCGCGGCCGCTGGGAGGAGCGCCTGGCCGGGCAGACCATGAGCCTTTCCGCCCCGTCGTTCTTCCAGGTAAACACCGCCGGTGCCGAAAAGCTCATCGAACTTGTGCTCGAAGGCCTCGCCATTGAGGGCGACGAGGTCGCCTGCGACCTGTACTGCGGCGCAGGCACCTTCACCTTGCCCCTGGCGCGCGCCGCGCAGGGCGGCGTCATCGCCATCGAGAGCTACGGGCCCGCGGTGCGCGACCTCAAGCAGAACCTCGAGCACGCGGGGCTCGCCGACATGGTTGAGGCCATCGGCGACGATGCGGCACGCCAGCTCGACTGCCTGGAGGATGCCGACGTCATCGTCGTCGACCCACCCCGCGCCGGTCTTGAGCGCTCGGTCATCGAGGCCGTCTGCGAAAGCCCCGCACGCGCCGTCGCCTACGTCTCGTGCGACCCGGCCACGCTCGCCCGCGACCTGGCCATCTTCCGCGAGCTTGAGACGTTCGACATCGTCTCGATCACGCCGGTCGATCTTTTCCCCCAGACGTTCCATGTCGAGAACGTCACCATCCTGCGCCGTCGCTAGAAACCAGGCCGAACATGATTCTTGCATCCAAATCGCCGCGCCGTCGCGAACTGATGGAAGAAGCGGGCTTCGATTTCACCTGCTGCACGAGCGACTTTGACGAGTCGAGCGTGCATGCGCGCGACCCGCATGAGCTGCCCCATGCGCTCGCCTGGCACAAGGCGCTTTCCGTCAGCCCGAACGCCCGCCCCGGCGAGCTCGTCATCGGCTCGGACACCGTCGTCATCCTTGGCGAGCGTGTGCTTGGAAAGCCCGCCGACGCCGACGAGGCACGCCAGATGCTGCACGACCTCTCAGGCAAGACGCACGAGGTCACGACCGGCGTCTCCGTACTTTGCGACGGCTGCGAGGTGCTCGGCTTTTCCGAAACGGCTCGCGTCACGTTCTGGGACCTCGACGACGACGAGATCGACGCCTATGTTGCCTGCGGCGAGCCCATGGACAAAGCGGGGGCATACGGCATCCAGGGCAAGGGCCGCCTGCTTGTGCGTGGCATCGAAGGCGACTTCTACACGGTGATGGGGCTGCCCATTTCACGACTCTACCGCGAGCTGCGTGCCCTCAAGGCATAGCACGCCCTGCAACAGCGCGCACGAAAAGGCCGCCCGCCTCGCTAAGAACGAATCAGACGAGGCGGGCGGCCTTCTTTATCGATGCACATGCAACCTAAAGGTTTAGTTGAACTTGAAAATCTTCCTTGCAGTGCGGTAGAGGGCGGCCGTGAGGCGCTTGCCCACCTTGCCAGGGAGGTTCGTGCCCACGCCGAGGAAGTTGTGGCGGGCATGGTTGTACATGCGCTCGTCGAACGCCTTCAGGTCACGCCACAGCTCGTCGACCAACTGGTCGGACTCAGGCTCCTCGGACATGTGGCCGAACAGCGAGGAAATGGCCATCATCATCGTGAGGTAGTTGAGCATGTAGGCGCGCAGCGGCTGGCTCTCCACCTCGTCATAGAGATGCAGGGCCTCGAACATGATCTTTGAGATGCGCAGCTGCTGACGGTAGCGCGAAACCATGACCTTCTCGTTGACGCTTTGGTCCTGGCGACCGATGAAGTAGCGGTAGAGGTCCACGTCGCGATAGAAGAGCTTCTTGCAGCGCGGCAGCGGCACATAGGCGAAGATGTTGTCCACATAGAAGGTGTGGCTCGGCAGCGGCACACCACCGTCGCGCAGCACCTCCGTGCGGTAGAGCAGCGAGTGCATGAGCAGGTTCTGGTCGATGCGGAACTTGCCCATCTCGTCCCAGGTGAAGACGCGACCCTCGGGAAGCACGCTGCGGTAGCCCACGGACTTCTGCGTATTGTCTTCCATGTGCTCGTAGACGTAGTTCGAGATGAACAGGTCGACGATCTCGCCTTTGGCAACCAGGGAGCGCACATCGGCGAGCAGCGTCTGCACAGCGTCGCGGTCGACCCAGTCGTCGGAGTCGACGACCTTGTAGTACATGCCCTGCGCGGCGGCAAGGCCCGCGAGCACCGCGGCACCGTGGCCGCCGTTGGCCTGATGCACGGCGCGCACGATGCCAGGGCACTTGGCCTGCCAGGCGTCAGCCTTCGCAGGCGTGTCGTCTTTCTGGGAACCGTCGTCGACGATGATGATCTCGAAGTCCTGCTCAGGCGCGCAGGCGTCGATGATGCTCTGGACGCACTTGTCCATATAGGCTGCCGAGTTGTAGCAGGGAATGGCAAACGTGACGAGCTTTTCCACCGGAGGGACCTTCTCTTTCTAAACGTGCGTCACCTAGACGATTACGCCTCGGCGACCAGCTTGTCGGCGAGGGCGAGAGCGCTGGCAACGACGGCGTCCATGTCATAGTAGCGGTACTCGGCCAGACGGCCAACGGCGTGGAAGTTGGCAACGTCGGCGACACGCTCCAGATAGGAGGCGTAGAGCGCCTTGTTCTGGGGCTCGAGAATGGCGTAGTAGGGCGTCTGGCCGCTTCCGGGCTCGTAGGCCTTGGAGTACTCGCGCAGGATGGTGGTCTTGCCGGGCACAACCTGGCCCGTCATGTGCTTGAACTCGGTGATGCGCGTGAAGTCCTCGCTCGTGGTGTAGTTGACCGTGCAGACGGGCTGGAACTCGTCGACAGGCAGGGTCTCGAAGTCGAGGTCGAGGGTGCGGTACGGCAGGGCGCCCAGGTCGAGGCCGAAGAGCTCGTCGAGCGGGCCAGTGTAGACGACCTGGCCTTCATAAGGCTTCTCACCCGCCATGATCTTGCCGTCCTCGACACGCACGACGTCGCGCGCGTCGACGTCGAGGAAGACGTCGATGTTGGCATGGTCGAGCATGTGGTCGAACAGGTCGGTGTAGCCCTTGGCAGGCATGCCCTGGTGAGGAGACTGGAAGTAGCGGTCGTCATCGCCCACAAGCACGGGGACGCGGCCGGTGACCGAGGGGTCCACCTGGTCGGGCGTCTGGCCCCACTGCTTCATCGTGTAGTGGAGGAACACGTTCTCGAAGACGTAGTCGGCGACCTCCTCGAGCTCGGGGTCGTCCTGGGCGCGCAGCTCGAGGATCGGCACCTTGCGGTCGAGGCCGAACTTCTCGACGAGCTTGGCAAACAGGGCCTCGCCGCGCTCGGGGCCGAACGCCATCTTGAGCGAGGTGTGGTTGAAGGGAACCGGCATGAGCGTGCCGTGGATGTTGGCAAGCACGCGATGCTGGTAGTTGGTGAAGTCGGTGAAGCGCGACAGGTACTCGTGGACGCGCTCGTCATAGGTGTGGTAGATGTGCGGGCCGTACAGGTGGATGAGCACCCCGGCCTCGTCGAGGCAGTCGTAGGCGTTGCCCGCAATGTGCGAACGGCGCTCGAGGACGCAGACCTTCTTGCCTGCACGCTCCGCCAGCTCGCGCGCGACGACAGAGCCGGCATAACCGGCACCGACGACGAGGGCGTCGTAATCGGCAACGTCGAACGCCTGGGGAAGACCATGGACAACGGGCATGTGCGCTCCTTTGCAAATGTGATGGACACGCCCGCGCCGCAAACCACTTGCCAGCGCGAGAATGCCCAACAGACGAAAACAGGCATTTGGTTGCAATCTTAGCATGATAGAGTGGGATGGCGTTGCTTTGGGCACATATGCCCCCGTAAGTCCATGCCACACATAAGGAGCCCTCAGTGAGCAAATTCGTAGACAGCCTGGTAAGCGCTGCAAAGACCAACCCCCAACGCATCGTTTTGCCCGAGGGCAACGATCCGCGCACCCTGGAAGCGGCAGCCCAAATTGCCGCAGAGGGCATCGCCCGCCCCATCGTGCTGGGCGACCCCAACGAGATCTGCATCCCCGGCGTCACCGTGATCGACCACCGCACCTCCCCCGAGCGCGAGCGCTACGCCCGCGCCCTGGCCGAGCTTCGCGCCAAGAAGGGCATGACCTTCGAGGCCGCATGCGCCGCGCTTGACGACGAGCTCTACTTCGGCGTCATGATGGTCAAGCTGGGCGACGCCGACGGTATGGTGTCGGGCGCCTGCCACTCCACCGGCGACGTGCTCAGGCCGGCGTTACAGATTCTCAAGTGCGCCCCGGGCGTGTCGCTCGTATCCTCGTTCTTTGAGATTTCCCTGCCCAACTGCCCCTATGGCGAGAACGGCACCTTCTTCTTCGCCGACTGCGCCCTCAACACCTACCCCAGCGCCGACGAGCTCGCTCAGATCGCCGTTCAGACGGCACGCAGCTGGGCGACGTTCATGCAGACGACCCCGCGCGTGGCGATGCTGTCGTTCTCGAGCAAGGGCAGCGCCGTCAACGACCACACCGCGCTCGTCGCCCAAGCAACCGCCAAGGCCCGCGAGCTCGCCCCCGACCTGGAGATCGACGGCGAGCTGCAGTTCGACGCCGCGGTAGTTCCCAGCGTCGCGGCCTCCAAGGCAAAGGACTCCACGGTTGCCGGCAAGGCCAACGTGCTTGTCTTCCCCAACCTCGACGCCGGCAACATCGGCTACAAGATCGCCCAGCGTCTGGGCGGCGCCGAGGCAATCGGACCCGTGCTGCAGGGCATCGCCGCCCCGGTGAACGACCTGTCGCGCGGCTGCTCGTCTTCCGACATCGTCGGCATGGTCGCCGTCACCGCCGTTCAGGCTCAGCGCCTGCACCAGGCACGCGCCGAGTAGCCCCGAGCGGCCCGGTTCCCTCTCGCATCGCCCATGCACAAAGGGGCGGCTCGCCTTCCGTCGCATCGGAAGCGAGCCGCCCCTCTTCGTTTCTCTGAAACGCCGAAAAAAGCCGGCGCCCTGAGGACGCCGGCTGGTTGTAGGCACTATGGCTATCCGAGGATGCGCTTCACGTCGAGCGCGATCATGTACTCCTCGTCGGCCGGAATGACGAGGACGTTGACGCCGGCGCCTTCGGGAGAGATGCGCCACGGCGTCTTGTGGCGCTGCGCGTTGAGCTCGGAATCGACCGCAATGCCGAGCCCCTCAAGCCCCTCGACGACCTTGCTGCGGATAACCGGCGAGTTCTGCCCGGCACCGGCCGTAAAGACGACCGTGTCGACACCGCCCATGGCGGCAATCATGGCACCAAGATACTTCTTCGCCGAGTAGCAGAACATGTCAAGGGCAAGCTGAGCGCGGTCGTTGCCTGCCTCAGCGGCTTCGGTGATGTCGCGGATGTCATTGGTGAAGCCTGTGATGGCAAGAAGACCCGACTTCTTGTTCATGATGGTGTCGACCTCGCGAGCCGTGAGGTCGGAGTTCTCAAGGATGAACGTGACGGCCGCAGGGTCGATGGAGCCGCAGCGCGTGCCCATGATGAGGCCGTCGAGCGGCGTGAAGCCCATTGTGGTATCGATCACGTGGCCATCGCGCACGGCACATAGCGAGGAGCCGTTGCCCAAATGGCAGCTGACGAGCTTGCCGGCATCCCCTCCCAAAAACTCATTTGCCGTGCGAGAGACATAGCGGTGGTTGATGCCGTGGAATCCGTACTTGCGCAGCTTGAACTTGTCGCACAGCTCGTCGGGCAATGGATAGCGGTACGCGACCTCGGGAATGGTTGCGTGAAACGACGTGTCGAACGACACGACATTGGGCACGTCGGGCAAGACTTCCCTGCAGGCGACGATGACCGACGCAGCCGCGTAGTTGTGCAGAGGCGCAAGCGGGGCGATTTCCTCAATCTTTTTGAGCACCTCGTCGTCGACCAGGCACGAGTCGTCAAAATAGGTGCCACCGTGCACGATGCGATGGCCGAAGGCGTCGATGTGGTGCCCCTCCATGAGGGCGGTGTTCTGCAGCACGGTACCCAGCACGAGCGTGATTGCGGTACGGTGGTTGGGAATGGGCAGAGATAGGCATGTCTCGCGGCCCGCGAACTCGCTCGTGAACGTGGACTCGCCCAAGCCGATACGCTCGCAGGCGCCCTTGGCGAGCACTTCGCGCGATTCGACGTTGAGGAGCTGATATTTCAAAGAAGAGCTGCCGGCGTTCACGACCAGGACGTCCATGGACCCTCCACCAAACGAAAATGCCCGGCACGAACACGCACCAGGCATGGGAACACAGCGAGTTACTGGATAAATTGTACGAAAGCCACCGACAGCACACGGTCAAAAGGCCGAACCATCGACGCACGGCGCCGAAACGGCGGCAGCGGGAGGTATTCGGTGACGAAGCCGTGACGATGCCCGGCGAACGGCGAAACATGCGTGTGCACGAGTGGAAAACACGTCGCAACCATGCTGAAAGAGGTGCCGCCAACGGCTGATATCCCGACGCAAGCGGCAATTAGATAAGCATGGACGCCTCAAGACGCACTAGCTGAGCGTCGTGTCCCTCTCGTCGGTGTCAACCTCAATCTGACCCATGAGGGCGCTCACCTGCTGCTCGGCATCAGCCAAGCGCGCACGCAGCGAGGCAAGGAGCTCGACACCGCGCTTGTAGAGCTCCAGGGACTCCTCGAGCTCGAGCTGGTTGGACTCAAGGGCACGCACGACCTGCTCAAGCTCGGCGGTCGCCTCGCGGTACGTCATCGTCGCGACGTCCTTCATCTGCTGCGTCATTAGTCGTTCCTCTCGATAGGTTGAACTGAATCGACCGTGCATCCAAGTGCGCCATCAGACACGCGCACCTCAACTACCTGGCCCGGTACCACCTGACCTACGCTCGACACGACCTTGCCCTGGGCGTCGCACGTCATGGAGTAACCGCGCGCGATAACCGCAAGCGGCGAGAGCGCATGGAGACGGCCCGCCCCCACCGCAAGGTCGCGCTCCCAAGACCCGAGCAGGGTATGGCCCGCATGGACCAGGCGCGTCTGCTCGTCAGCAAGCGTACGGGACACCCGCTCGAGTCGAATCGGCATGACGGCGGCCAGACGAGCGGCCTGGTCGGCCAGGGCGCTGCGCGAGCGCTCCACACCGGCGGGCAGCGCCGCGGTAAGGCGGTCCTGCGCCAGGTCGAGCTCGCGCAGCGGCGTCTCCACGATGGTGCGCATCGGGTCGGACAGGCACGGGCGGGCCGCCATGAGGTCGAGCGTGCGGCCGCGGTCCACGAGGCTGCGGTGCAGGGCGTTTGCCAATCGTCTGGCAATGGCGTCAAACCCGGCGCTGAGCTCGGCGATATCGGGCGCAACCGACTCGGCAGCCGCCGTGGGCGTCGAGCAACGCCTGGCACTCACCATATCGCAAATCGTCGTGTCGGGCTCGTGCCCGATGCCCGTGACAACCGGCACGGTGCACGCCGCCACGGCACGGGCAAGGCCCTCGTCGTTGAAGGGCATGAGGTCCTCGTAGGAGCCGCCTCCGCGCACGAGCAGAATGGCATCAGGGCGGGCCTGCTCGGCGGCATGCAGGGCGCGCACCATAAGGGCCGCAGCACCTGCGCCCTCCACCTGCACGGGACAAAACTGCAGGCGAACAAGGGGGTTTCGGCGGCGAAGCGTGCGTGCGACGTCGTCTTTCACCTTGCCGTGAGGCGAGGTGACCACGACGATGCGCTCGCAAAAAGCGGGGACCTGGGGCTTGCGGGCGGGGTCCATGAGGCCCTCGGCGTCGAGTCTGCGCGCCAGGCGGGCCACACGGGCGCGCAAATCGCCCTCGCCTGCCTCCTCGAGCTTGAAGATCTCAAACTGCATGCGCCCCTTTGCGGGATAGACCGAGAAGCGGCCCGTCAAGCGCACCTTGAGGCCGGGATGAAGGCGCACCTCCCCTGCCATGTAGCGCGTGCGCCACATCATGCAGTCCATGGTGGAGGAGCCGTCGGACACCGGGAAGTACACGGCCTTGTAGCCGGGACTGTCCTTGAACTGCGAGACTTCGCCTTCGACAACGAGCGTCATACCCTCAAGCTGAGCCTTTGCACGCCCCAGTGCCTCCGAGACGCTGAGAGATGCTGGAGCACTCTGCTCAGGCTCCTGCGTTGCCGTCAACTGCCAGGCCATCCGCTACCTCCGTTCCCTACAGCAGCTCGATCTTGCCGTCGACAACCGTAAGGCCGATTTGGCCCTCAAGCAGGGCGTCCAGGTGAGATCCAAGCAGCTCGTGGCGCCAGCCGCGCGACAGCGGCGAAGACGCCCTGTGCTCGAAATAGTCGATGAGCTCGTCGCGCGAGGCCAGAATCGACGAGGCGATGTGCTCGCGGTCGGCCACCATGCGCGTGAGCGCGTACATGAGGTCGCAAACGCACTCGCTCTCCAGGCTCGGCTTGCTGCGATGGGGCGTGTCGGGGTAGAGCTCGGGCGGGCACGCGACGCCGGCGCGCACGGCCGCAAGCACCTCGGCGCGGTCCTGGGCAGACAGGTCCGCCCCTCCCCTGATGCGCATGAGCGCGGCGTCGGTGCTTGGCATGCGCTTGGCGATCTCGGCGAGAAGCTCGTCGCCCATCACCCACCTGCGGGGCTTGTCGATCTTTGCCGCGAGGTTCTCGCGCCAAGCGGCAACCTCGCGCGCCACGCTCATCTGGCGACGCGACAGCGAGCCCACGCGCTTGACCTTGCGGTAGGCCTCGCGCGGGTCGTGGCGATAGCTCTGCGGGTCGCAGGCGTGGGCGAAGTCGTCTTCCAGCCATGCGGTGCGGCCGAGCTCCTCGAGGCGGGCGCGCATCGTGCGCCAGATGCCGGGCAGGTAGCGCACGTCGTCGAGGGCGTAGGCAATCTGCTTGGCATCGAGGGGGCGGGCCGACCAGTCGGTCAGGGACTCGGCCTTGGGCAGGTGCACGTGGCAGAAGTCCTCAACAAGGGCGCCGTAGCCGATCTGATAGCGGTCGGAGATGAACGAGGCAGCCATCTGCGTGTCGAAGATGGGGCCGGGAAGGGTGCCGCACCATTCCTGAAGCACTTCCATGTCCTGCGAACAGGCATGGAGGACCTTAGTGATGGCAGGATCCTTGAAAAGAGCCACCAGGGGCTCCACATCATGCACGCAGAAGGGGTCGACCGCTACCTGCTCGTCGTCGGTGCCAAGCTGCACGAGGCACAGACGCGCCCGATAGGTCTTCTCGCGCAGGAACTCGGTGTCGATGGCCAAGACCTCGCTGCCCTGGGCGCGGGCGCAAAAATCGCGGAGCTGCTCGTCGGTGGTGATAAGCACTGCCTGTGTCTCCCTGTCTTCCTCATACATGTGCGTGCGTGGACAAACTTGGGACCAAACGAAAAAGGTCGGTCGGGTTTCCCCGGCCGACCTTTGTCTCACAATGGTGGGCGTTACAAGATTTGAACTTGTGACCTCTTCCGTGTCAGGGAAGCGCTCTCCCCCTGAGCTAAACGCCCGTATGGTTTTCCGCAACAAGTGCGGGAGGGATATCGAATGGTGGGCGTTACAAGATTTGAACTTGTGACCTCTTCCGTGTCAGGGAAGCGC
>CABQHM010000052.1 GCA_902464015.1 uncultured Coriobacteriales bacterium
TGCTTCCTCTACCCCACCAACCCCTCAAGCTCCTCTATCAGCTCCGCAAAATACCCCAGCGCCGCATCCACCGGTGCCGGCGTCGCCATGTCCACGCCCGCCCCGCGCAGAAGCTCGATGGGGGGCTTGGAGCAGCCGCCCGACAAGAATCCCAGGTAATCTGCCACGGCAGGGGCGCCTTCGTTGAGGATGCGCTGCGACAGGGCGATGGCGGCCGCGTAGCCCGTGGCGTACTGGTAGACGTAGTAGTCGTAGTAGAAGTGCGGGATGCGCGCCCACTCCAGGGCAATTTGGTTGTCCACGACCATCTCGGGCCCAAAGTAGTCCTCGTTGAGCTTGCGGTACAGCGCGCAGAGAGCCTCGGCGGTGAGGCCCTCGCCGCGTGCGTTCATGCGGCCTGCCTCCAGCTCGAACTCGGCAAACATGCACTGGCGGTAGATGGTGCCCTTGAACTGCTCGAGGTGATGGTCGAGCAGGTAAGCGCGCTCGGCGTCGCTTTGCGCGTGCTCGAGCATGTAGTGCATGAGGAGCGTCTCGTTGCAGGTGGAAGCCACCTCGGCCACGAAGATGGGGTAGTCCGAGTAGCGTGCGGGCTGCTTGGAGCAGCTCAGGTAGGTATGCACCGAGTGGCCCATCTCATGTACGAGCGTGAACACGTCGTCGAGCGTGCCCTGGAAGTTCAGAAGGATGACGGGCTGCATGCCGTATCCGCCGGCCGAGTAGGCGCCGCTGCGCTTACCGGGGTTTTCGTACACGTCGACCCAGCGGCTTTCCAGACCGTGGCGCACGATGGCGAGGTAGTCCTCGCCCATGGGCTCAAGCGCACGCAGGATGAGGTCGCAGGCCTCCTCGTAGGTGAACTTCATCTCGAAGTCGCTCACCATGGGCACGTAGACGTCCCAGAAGCGCAGCTCGTCCACACCGAGCAGGCGTTTGCGCAGGCCAACGTACTTGTGCATGGCGCCCAGGTTGCGTCGCACGGCGTTGATGAGGTTGGTGTAGACCTCCTCGGGCACCTCGTTGGCGTCGAGTGCCGCTTGCATGCTCGAGTCGTAGTGCCGTGCGTCGCTGAAGAACTTGAGCTGCTTGACCTGGGAGGCGAGCATGGCGGCGGCGGTGTTCTTGAACTGGCCGTACACCCCGTAGAGGCTCTCATAGGCGCTCTGGCGAAGGGTGCGGTCGCCGCTTCGCTCGAGCGGCACGAACGTGCCGTGCGTCACCTGATGGCGCGCGCCCGTGCTGTCGAGCGCCTCGGGGAACGTCAGGTCGGCGTCGCTGAACATGCTGAAGACGTTTTCCGGCTGGCGCGCGATTTCTCCGGCGCTGGCAAGCAGGGCTTCCTCGGCGCTCGAGAGCGTGTGGGAGCGGCGGGCGAGCACGCGCTCTATGGCGCGCCTCCAGCCCTCAAGCGCGGGCTCCTCCTCATAAAAGCCCTCCACGCGGGCCGCATCGCAGGCGAGCAGCTCTGCGTCAAACCATGCAACCGCCGAGGACACCTGTACGCAAAGTGTTGTGACGCGTGCGCAGAAGTCCTGGTAGAGGGCAATGCGCGTGTCTTCGTCGCACTTACGCTCGGCATAGTTGGCAAGACGTGCGAGCTCGGTGTTGCATGCGTCCTGCTCTTCCAAGAAGGAAAGCAGGCCTGAAGCGCTTTCGCATGCATGTCCGCGGAACCGTGCCAGGCGCTGCGGCATGTCTTGGGCAGCCTGCAAGGCGGCAAGGAAGTCCTCGTCGCTTGCGTACATGCTCGACAGGTCCCAGGTGTAGCGTTCAGGCATTTGTGAACGTTCTTTAATATCCATGCGCGTCAACCATCCTTTTAAAAATCGTCGCTAGACTCCATGCCTTATCCGTACGCCGGAGTATGGCACAGCCATCTGTGGTTCTTACGAGTGTGACTCAGAAAACTTTTCGGTCAGGCCATTAAGTTAGAGATAGATTACTAAAATGGACGACGCATTGTTTTCTCGGGCGAGTTGGGAGAAGGGCGAGATGGACGCTTGTCTGAACCTGTGCGCATCTGCCGAGCTGCTGCACGACCTCGTGCAGGGCATCGTCTCGGCGCTCGAGGCGCGTGACCCACATACGGCCGAGCACTCGCTGCGCGTGGGCGACATGGTGGAGCAGACCTGTCTGGCCATGGGTTTGCCTGCCGAGCAGGTGATGTCCATCCACATGGCGGCTCACGTCCACGACATCGGCAAGATTGCCATTCCCGATTCCATCTTGCTCAAGAAGGGGCGCAGAACCCCCGAGGAGCATGCCGTGATGCGTGACCACGCGCGCATGGGTGCCGAGATTCTGGGGCGCTGCGCGAGCCTGGAGCCCATCGCCCTTATCGTGCGCCATCACCACGAACGCTGGGATGGCCAAGGCTATCCCGATGGTCTGGCCGGCACCGACATTCCCTTGGGCTCGCGCATTATCGCCGTGTGCGACTCTATTGACTCCATGCTGGGCAAGCGTCTCTCTTCCAAGCGAAAGACGCAGGAAGAATGTCGCGAGCAGATTGAGCAGGGGGCGGGTGCCGCCTACGACCCCGACATCGCGCTGTTCGTGGTTGCCCATTGGGACCAGATCGTGGGCGGCATCGATTTTCATGACTCGGCCGATTTCGACACGCTCGAGGTGTGCCCGGGACGGGCACTTCGCTGCTCTGTGCCCACCGGGCGCTCCCTGGAGCTCACGGCCTAAGGCGCCGTGCGCCTCGGGGTCTTACAACAGTTGTCAAACGTCCAAAAGGGGCGTTGCATATCAAGAGAGGAAGGTTTGCATCATGGCGTTCGAGAAGATCAAGAAGTGGGGCTCGAAGCATCACAACGGCCTGCTCGTTGCAGGTGGTTTCGTCCTGGGTACCGCCGGCGTGAAGGCCGTCACCTCCCAGACCGCCAAGAAGGGCTACGTCAAGGTCGTTGCCTCCGGCATGCGTGCCAAGAACGCCTATCTCGACATCTGCGAGCAGGCAAAGGCCGAGGTGGACGACATTGTGGCTGAGGCTAACTACATCACCACGGAAGACGCCGCCAAGGCCAACGCCTAGCGCACAAAGGAAGACTCATGGACTTCGCACCTGTCAAAGAACTTCCGGGACGCGTGCGCGTCAAGCTGCGCGGCCCGGTTCCCGAGGGTGACGTTTCCGCCCTCGAGCAGGTGGTTCGGGCTTGTCCGGACGTCACGAAGGCGACGGTCTACCCGCGCAACGGCGAGATTGCGATCAGCTACGCCGCCGGCGAGGGGGCCAAGGAGCGTGTGTTCTGCCACCTCGTGGGCATCAAAGCTGCTGACATCGAGGCGGCCCGGGAGCTTGCGGCATACGACCCTTCGGCACAGACGCGTGCCCTTGTGCGGGACATCCTGTGGCTGGTGGGCTCCCACTATGCCCGCAGGTGGTTCCTGCCTGCCCCCTTGCGCACCGCCTGGACCGTTTGGAGCTATCGGCACTTTCTGGCTGCCGCGTTCGACTCGCTTGCGCACGGCAGGCTCGACGTGCCCGTGCTCGACGCTGCCGCTATCGGTATGGCCTTCATCTGCAAGGATCCCAAAACTGCCTCGTCCACGATGTTCTTGCTCAACCTTGGCGAGACGCTTGAGGAATACACCCGCGCCCGTTCGCAGGGCGAGCTCATCCGCTCGCTTCTCGACGCGCCTGAGACGGCCCAGCTCATCGACGGCGAGCGTGAGGTCGGCGTTCCCACCACGTCACTTGTCGAGGGCGACCTCGTCGTCATCCGCACGGGCATGCCCGTCAGTGTCGACGGCACGGTCGAGGCGGGCTGCGCGATGGTCAACCAGGCGGCGCTCACCGGCGAGCCCCTCGCCGTGGAGCGCACGGTGGGCGACGACGTGTTCGCCGGTACCGCGGTTGAGTCGGGCGAGATCTTCGTGCGGGTGCACTCCGGCACCGGCGAGACGCGCCTGCGTTCCATCGTGAGCCTCGTCGAGCAGTCCGAGGCCCTCAAGGCGGGCGTGCAGACGCGCCGCGAGACGCTTGCCAACAAGATCGTCCCGTGGAACTTCCTGCTTGCCGGCATTGTTGCCATCACCACAAAGAGCCTGGTGAAAACGGCCGCCTCCATGATGGTGGACTACTCGTGCGCCCTCAAGCTCACGGGTTCCATCGCCGTGCTTTCGGCCATGAACCAAAGCGTGCGCGAGGGCTTCATGGTCAAGGGTTCCAAGTACTTCGAGGCCATGGCCAACGCCGACACCATCGTCTTCGACAAGACGGGCACCCTCACCAACGCCGAACCCCAGGTTGCCGGCGTGCTTGCCTTCGACGGTTGGGACGAGACGGAGGTGCTGCGCTTCTCGGCCTGCCTGGAGGAGCACTTCCCGCATCCCGTTGCTCGCGCCGTGGTGAACGCCGCCGCTGCGCGCAACCTGCAGCATCGCGAGCGCCATGCCGAGGTCGAGTACATCGTGGCCCACGGCATCGCCAGCTCGCTCGACGGCAAGCGCTGCGTCATCGGCAGCGAGCACTTTGTCGTCGAGGACGAGGGGGTCGTCATCGATGAGGCGGCCCACGCCCGCATCATCGAGGCGTTCGGCGCCATTTCCTCGCTTTACCTGGCGGTCGATGGCAAGCTCGTGGGTGTCATCGGCATCCATGACCCCATCAAGCCGGGCGTTCCTGAGGCCGTGGCGCAGCTGCGCCGCCTGGGCTTCAAGCACATCGTCATGCTCACTGGCGACAACGAGCGCGCGGCTGCGCCCGTGGCCGCCCAAGCGGGCATCACCGAGTTCTGCGCGAACATGCTTCCCGAGCAAAAGCACTCCTATATAGAGGGGCTCAAGAGCCAGGGCAGGCGTGTGGTGATGGTGGGCGACGGCGTGAACGACTCGCCGGCGCTCTCCCTGGCAGACGTGGGCATCGCCATGGCCATGGGCACCGCCATTGCCAAGGAGGTTGCCGACATCACGCTCACCGAGGCGGACCTGGCGAGCATCGTGCGCCTGCGTCAGCTGTCGTGCGACCTCATGGATCGCATGGACCTGCAGTTCCGCGAGGTCATGGTGTTCAACACGGGGCTTTTGGCGCTCGGTATCGCCGGCATCATCGCCCCTGCGACCTCGGGACTTCTGCACAACGGCTCGACCATCCTGTTCGCGGCCCAAAGCGCCCGCACGTACCGGCTCGACGCCGCCGAGGTCGTCGAGGCCCAAGACGTGGAGGTCGTCGAGGGTTAAACGCGCGCCTGCGGTTGAAACTAGCCGCTGACGTTTCAGAGCGCTCTCATCTTTGTGTCAAAGGCGTTGCATGCCGCTGAAAGCCGTTCATGGTCATAGTCAGCGGGTGCAGCGCCTTTTTTGTCATTGTGCGCCAGGCGACTCGGGGGTATAAAGAGTAGCCAGGGCAGAACGCGAAAGGGGATGTAGCAAATGATGGGTCGCAAGGCGTTTACGGTGGTCGCTTCGCTTGCATTGTCGGGTTGCCTGGTGGCAATCCCGCTGCTTGGCTGCCAAGACGCCTCAAACGCCGCATCAAGCTCCTCCTCAAGCGCCTCACAGGAAAAAGTCGTCACGGCATCCACGGCTTCTGCCGGCGGCGCCGCCCCCGCGCAGGAGAGCGCTCCCACGTTGCAGGCAACCACGAGCGCCGTCACCGTCCCCGTCGATTTCTTCGACATTCTCGGCATCTCTGAGCGCGGCCGCGAGAAGTTCCTCGAGCGCCTCGGCGCCACCGACATTGCGGCCCAGGATGACGGCTCGTATGTCGTGAGCCTTTCGAGCGAGGACTTTGCGGCGTTTGCCTCCCATGCCTACCAGGCAATTCAGGACAAGATCAAGTCGAGCATGACCGACGGCACCTACACCGGCGTGACTTCGGTCGACTACGACGAGACGTTCGCCACCGTCGTGGTGGTGCTCGATTCCAAGACGATTCCCGACAGCGACGCCGGTCTTGCCACCAACCTGGGGCATGCCGCGAACCTCTACCAGCAGATTGCGGGCCTGCCTGTGAGCTGCGACGTCATCGTGATGAACTCCGAGGGCGAGACGCTCTCTGAGTCGATGTTCCCCGAGACGACGGCAAAGGAGTAGCGCCCGTCTCGTCAAAAGCGCCTGCAAGCAAGAGGCCCCCGCGACACATGTGCGTCGCGGGGGCCTCTGTCGTCGTGCCTTGCTGCGCAAGAACTAGTACTGGGACTCGTGCTTGGAGAAGAAGTCGGTCCTGGCGGGCAGCTCGCGCACCACATGCTCGCCGGGGGTCTCGCCGGCGGCAACGGTGAGCTCGTCGAGGCTCATGAACGCGTAGTCCCAGCTGAAGAAGAGCTCCTCGTCAAACTGGAAGTAGTCGCGGATCATCTCGCAACCGGTGGGCACGCAGGGGTGCATGAGCAGGGCGGCCACGCGCAGGGCCGCGAACGCGTCGCGCAGCGCCGCCTGCATGGCGCTCGTCGTGGCGGCCTCGTCGTCCATGTTCTTGGCGGCCTTGCTCGCGTCGCTCCAGCGCTTGTTGGCGTCGCGGATGAAGTCGTCGGCCACGCGCAGGGCGCCGGGGAAGTCGAGCACGTGCATCTTGCGCTCGAAGCCAAGCAGCGCCTTCTCGCAGGCGGCGCTGACCTCGGGGGCGCAGGCGCCGGCGGGCAGCTTGCCCGCGCAGTGCGAGGTCGCGCCGTAGAAGCACGAGCGTGCCAGGCGGTTGAAGACGTTCGTGAGCAGCGCGGACTCCTTGAGCGCAGGGTCGGCCATGCGGGGGTCTTCGCGCTTCTTGGGGTCGGGCTCGTAGGGCTTGGGGGAGAAGCTCACGGGCTTGTCGCCCAAGCCAAGCGACAGCCAGTGGGCGCGCAGCTGCTCGGGCGTGTAGTAATCGAGCAGGTCGAGCGCCATGGGGGGCTTCACGGCGCCGGAGCTGGAGGCCTTGGCGCCCATGAAGAGGATGTGGTAGTTGGCCACGGGCACGCTCTGCTTGAGGCCCCAGCCCAGGGCGTCCCACAGGGCAGGCTGCGCCACGCAGTAGAAGTAGATGTTGTCCTGGCCGATGAACTGGAACTGGTCGCAGTCCTCGCTGCACCACCAGTCGCGCCAGTCGTCGCTGGAATAGCGGCCGCCGCCCCTCTCGGCGTCGAGGTCGAGCACGGTCTGGGTGAACGAGATGGGCGCCCACAGGCTCTCGGGCCAGCACCAGGTGGTGAGGCCTTCCACGCCGTCCATGACGGGGGTGGGCACGCCCCACTCGATGTTGCCCGTGATGCGGAAGGGCAGCAGGGTCTTGCCCGTGCGGAAGCGCACGCCGGCGGCCACGAGGGCGTCGCGGGCCTCGTCGCGGGCCTGCCAGTCGGCGAACGTCAGGCTGCAGGCGCCCTTGCCGTCGGTCTCGGTCAGCTCGTGGGCGGGCAGCGTCGGCAGTGCGGCGTCGAGCGCCTCGCGCATGGGGGCGGTCACGTGGATGACGGGGGGCAGCAGCCACTCGGCGACCGTGGAGGTCACCACGGGGCGCACGCGATCGTCGCCCTTCTGGCGCGTGACCTCGCTTGCGATGAAGTCGTGCTTGGAGGGCAGGTCGAAGTACCAGTTGTCCACCGGGCGCAGCTCGGGGGTGGTGCCGGTGAGCTGCGAGACGGGGTTGATGAGCTCCTCGGGCTCGAACTGGTGGCCCAGGTCGCACTCGTCGGCGTAGGCCTTCTCAGACTTGCAGCCCTTCACGGGGCAGAAGCCCTTCACCTGGCGGCCGTTGAGGAATTGCCCCGCCTGCACGTCGTAGAACTGCTTGGTGGAGCGAAGCGACAGGGCGCCCGTCTCGTGCAGGCGCTCCTCGATCTGGGCGGTGAGGGCGGCATGGTGGCTCGCGGCGGGCTCAAGGGCGCTGCCGGCGAAGATGTCCAGCGAGATGTTATAGGCCTCGAGCGCCTGCTTCTGGTGCTCGTGGTTCGTCTTCACGTAGTCGACGATCGTGCCCTCGTAGCCCTCCTCGGCGACCTTCTTGCGGTAGCCCTCCATGATGGGCGAGCCGTAGCAGTCGGTGCCCGACACGAACACGACGTTGGAGGCGCCGATGCGGTCGCGCAGGAAGCGCGCGTAGAAGTCGGCGGGCACGAAGACGCCCGAGATGTGGCCGAAGTGCAGGTCCTTGTTGCCATAGGGCATGCCGCTGGTCACAACGGCGCGTTTGGGGAAGTGGGGACGCTCACAAGCGTTGGACATGAGGATGTTCCTGCCTTTTTGTCGTACGTCGGTCTTTTTCAAGTGGGGCAAGTATAGAGCCGTGCGGCGCCAATGGGGCGGCTCAAGGTGGCCTGCCCGCGCTTACTCCACGGTGCCGTAGGTGAGGCCCCAGCCGTGGGCGGTGACGATCGAGTTCATCTGGTCGCACAGACGCGCCCTCGTGTAGGTGCCGGACGGCATGAGCGTGCAGACCTCCATGATGTCGTCGCACACGTCGCAGGACTCGGCCAAAAGGACAAGGTCCAGGCGGCTCGCCTGCTCTTTGCGGGCAAAGAGGGTGTTTACCAGGTCCTGCAACACGCCGTAGTCCTCGCTGCGCACGTTGATGGGGCCGCTGGGCGCCTTGGTCTCGTCGCGCGTGGGCAAAGTGGCGGCAAATGGGTTGAAGTCGTAGGACAAAGGGGCCTCCGGGGGTGTGCGGCTGGTTTTGTGAATCGCGCAGGCACACTATAGCGCATGCCGCGCCGGCCGCAGGGCCCGCCGTCTTGCACCACATGTCCTGCCCGTTGCGTAGATATCGGGCATTTCACGAGCGCGAAACGTGCGGCAGGCTATCATCTATGGTTGCAGCGAAATCGCCGGATCGTCGCGACGGGGGAGAAGCGGGGCCTTGGGTCCTCGGTTCTGCGTCGCGCGTTCCGAACATGTCACAAACGAAGGGTGCCGCCATGTCCGCGTCATACTATGAGTCCCTCTCCGACTCCGAGCTTGCAAGTCAGACTGCCGAACTCGAGGAGCGCATCGCCCAGATCAAGGCGCGCGGCCTGAAGCTCAACATGGCGCGCGGCAAGCCGTCCTCCGAGCAGCTCGACCTGTCCCGCCCCATGCTCGACGTCCTGAAGTCCGATGCCGTTCTCGCAGACGGCGGCGTCGACTGCGCAAACTACGGCTGCCTCGAGGGCATCCCGTCGTGCCGCAAGTTCTTCGGCGACATCCTGGGCGTGCCTGCCGAGAACGTCCTCATCGGCGGCGAGAGCTCGCTCACCCTCATGTACGACGCCGTCAGCCACGCCATGGTCAAGGGCGTCTGCGGCGCCGACCCGATGCTTTTGCAGATGCAGGCCCGCAAGCTCAAGTGGATCTGCCTCGTTCCCGGCTACGACCGCCACTTCGGCATCGTCTCGCAGTTCGGCTTCGAGTGCGTCTGCGTGCCGCTGGGCGAGGACGGCCCGGACATGGACGCCGTCGAGGCCCTCGTGGCCGACCCCGACGTCAAGGGCATGTGGTGCGTCCCCAAGTACTCCAACCCCTCGGGCTGCGTCTATTCCGACGAGGTCGTCGAGCGCATCGCGCGCTTGAAGCCCGCCGCGACCGACTTCCGCGTGTACTGGGACAACGCCTACTGCGAGCACTTCCTCTACCCCGAGGGTGCCGCCCCCATCGCCAACGTCTTTGAGCTGTCCTGCGCCGCCGGCAACCCCGACCTGGTGTACCAGTTCTGCTCCACCTCCAAGATCACCTTCCCCGGTGCGGGCGTCTCCGCCATGGCGGCGAGCAAGGCCAACCTCGACGACCTCAAGAGCGAGTACAAGCACCGCATGATCGGCCATGACAAGCTCAACCAGCTGCGCCACGTGCTCTACCTGCGCGACCTCGACGGCCTGCGCGCCCATATGGCCAAGCAGGCCCAGATCATGCGCCCGCGCTTCGAGCTCGTTGAGAAGCGCTTCACCGAGGGCCTGGGCGACCTCAACGTCGCCAGCTGGACGCATCCGCGCGGCGGCTACTTCGTGTCGTTCGACGGCCCCGAGGGTTCGGCCAAGGCGGTGTTCGAGCTGTGCGCCGAGTGCGGCGTGACGCTCACGGGCGCCGGCGCCACCTATCCGGGCGGGGTCGACCCCAAGGACTCCAACATTCGCATCGCGCCCACCTATCCCACCCTTTCCGAACTCGACGAGGCGCTGGGTGTGTTCGTGACCTGCGTCAAGCTCGTGAGCGCACGTCTGGCGCGTGCCGCAAGGGCCTAGGGGACGCGCATGGAGACTCCCGAGCTCAACCTCGATCAAAAGGGCGAGATGGTGCAGGGCATCTTCTCCAAGATCGCCCGCAAGTACGACACGTTCAACGCCCTGTCGAGCATGGGCATCTACAAGGCTTGGCTCAAGCGCGTGGCGCTCACCGCCGCCTGCACGCCCCAGGAGCGCGTCCTCGACGTGGCGGGCGGCACGGGCGACGTGTCGTTCGAGCTGTGCCGCCGTTGCCCGCCGGCCAGCGTGGAGGTCTCCGACTTCACGCCCGAGATGCTCGAGGTGGCGCGGAGCCGCGCCGAGGCCGGCGCCTCGTGCGGGGTTCCCTGCGCCTTCAAGGTCGCCGACGCCATGAACCTGCCCTACGACGACGAGTCGTTCGATGTGCTCACGATGGCGTACGGCCTGCGCAACTTCTCCGACCGCAAGCGTGCCATGCGCGAGGCGGCCCGCGTGCTCAAGCCGGGCGGCCGCGCCGTCATCCTGGAGTTCGGCACGCCCCCCAACGCCGTGTGGCGTGCCATCTACCACGTGTATCTCATGCATGTCGTTCCCGCCGTGGGCGGGGCGGTGTGCGGGGACTCGTCGGGCTTCAAGTACCTGGCGAGCTCCATTCGCGAGTTTCCCCCGCAGGACACCGTCGTGCGGGAACTGCTTGAGTCGGGCTTTGAAAAGGCCGATTACCGCGACTGCACGGGAGGCATTGCCGCCGTGTACGAGGCACACAAGGCGCCCCGCGCCACCACACCCGCCGAGAAGCTCGGCTAAACGACAGGAGGACCGGTCCTATGCTGCTCACATCCCGCTATGTGATTCCCGTGTCCAGCGCGTTTGACACCTACATCGAGTACGGCGCCGTGCTCGTCGAGGGCGACCGCATCGTCGAGGTCGGCACCGCCGCCGACCTCATGGCGCGCCACCCCGGCGAGGAGGTCCGCGACTTCGGCATGGCGGCCATCATGCCTGGTTTCGTGGACTGCCACTCGCACTTGGAGTTCTCGCTCATGCGCGGCATCCTCAACGACACGCCCTATGCGAGCTGGAAGGCCTTCATCAACGAGAAGATGGCCCTGCTCACCATCAAGGACTGGTTCGACTCCGCCTACATCGGCGCCTACGAGGCCCTCACCGCCGGCATCACCTGCGTGGCCGACGTCACCTCCACGGGCGCATGCCTGCCCGCCATCGCCGAGCTGGGCCTGCGCGGCATCGTGTACCGCAGCGTCGGTGCGCCCGCCCGCAAGCAGGTCGAGGAGGAGATGGGGCGCGCCGTCGAGCAGATTGGGCAGTGGCGCGGCCAGGTTGCCGACACCGACCGCATCCAGATCGGCATCGCTCCCGAGAACCTCTTTAGCTGCCACCCCCAGATCCTCAAGGAGGTCGCGGACTTCGCAAACGCCACCGGCACGCCCGTGGCCATGCACCTGGCCGGCTCGCAGGAGGAGTGCGACTTCATCCGCTACGGCTCGTCGGTGTTCTCCATCGCCAACGACTCCTCCGACCACCAGGCGTTTGCCCCGCGCCAGTCGGTGGAGCTGCTGCCCGCCGGCTGCACGCCGGTGCAGTACGCGCTCAACTGGGACATCCTCGACGTGCCGCAGCTGCTCGCCGTCCATTGCGTCAAGCTTGAGGACCACGACATCGAGCTTCTGCGCGACCACGGCGTGAGCGTCGCCGTGACGCCGCGCGCCTGCGCCAAGCTCGGCCAGGGTCTGGCGCGCATCCCCGAGATGCGCCGCGCCGGCATCGCCGTGGGCCTGGGCTCCGACTCGCCGGCGGCTTCCGACAGCATGGACCCGATCGCCGAGATGCGCTTCGCCATGCTCGCCCTGCGCGCCACGCACGGCAAGGACGGCTTCATCGAGGGACCCGACATGATCCGCATGGCCACGCTCGACTCCGCCCGCGCCCTGGGTCTCGACGACCTCGTGGGCTCGCTCGATCCGGGCAAGAAGGCCGACATCATCGCCATCGACCTGTCCGACTCGCGCCAGGCCCCCACGCACTTCCCCACCTCCGCCGTTGTGCATACCTCCAGTAGGGATGATGTCATGATGACGATGGTCGACGGCAATATCGTCTATGATGCCGCTGACAAGTTCTGCCAAGTGCCTAACGCCGACACGCACGAGATGCGAAGGATTACCCAGAGCCTCGAGACCGTGCGTCGTCGCCTGAGGTCGTAACTCCAGCTAGAAAGGTCGTTTTTCCATGTCAGATTCTGCCGATCAGTTCTTCCCCGAGGAGGGCGGAGCCCAGGGGGACGTCGCCCCCACGGCCGGTCCTTCGTCTAAGCGCGAGAAGGGTGCCATCAAGCCGCCGACGTTCGGCATGGCTGTCGCCATCGCCGTCGTGGCTCTGCTGCTTGGTTTGGGCGTGGGGTATTTTGCGGGTATGTACGTCGCTTCGAACTCGCAAATCGCAGCCGACGGTCTCACCAATGGAGCAGCCGCAGCCGCGGCGAAAACTGAGTAGGAGAATCTCGTGGCTTTTGATAAGAACAACACCCCGGGTTGGATGAAGGTCGTCATCGTCGCCTTTGCCGTTATCCTGGTGGTCTCGATGTGCCTGCCGTTCTTCAGCAGCTGCTCGTTCAACTCCGGCAACGCCTCCCAGCAGGCCGAAGAGTCTGACCAGCAGGCCGATTCCACGGCGAACACCACCACGGTCGCCGCAGTCAAGCAGAAGTACTCCGGCATCATCACGAGCCAGGAGCAGAAGCTTGCCGACAACCCTGCAAACACCACGGCCATGGCAAGCCTGGGCAACAACTACATGGACATGGCCAATGCCATGCGTGCGGCGTCCGACTACTCTGGTAACGAAGACCAGGTCGAGGAGGCTTTCGCCACGGCCGCCGATTACTACGGTCAGTACCTGGCCAAGGAGACCTCGCAGGCCGTGAGCGTCGACCATGCCGTGTGCCTCTTCTACGGCGGCAAGGCCGACGAGGGCCTCGCTGAGCTCACCGCTTACGTGGAGGGCGACGGTGCCGACTACGCCATGGCGTGGTTCAACCTGGGCGTTATGCACTACACCGGTGAGACCCCCGACTACGCCGCTGCGGTCGAGGCATTCAACAAGGCCGCCGAGCTTGACTCCGACGGCTCTGCCGGTGTGTCCATGACGGCTCAGATTTACGCCCAGCTGGCGCAGAACGCGCTCGACGGACAGAGCTCCGACAGCGAGGACGCTGCAGACGCCGACTCCTCGAGCGCCGAGGGCACTGCCGACGCTGGATCCTCGGACGTCGAGGCTTCCGCCGACGCTGATGCCGCCGACGCGCAGAAGGACGACGAGAAGGCGGCGGGCGAGGCTTCCAGCGACAAGGCGGCGGACGACGCCGACGCGCAGAAGGACGCCGATTCGGCCACGAAGTAACCGCTCGCACGGCCTTTATGGACAAGTTTGGCAATCTTGGTGTTTGGAAGGTGTGCCAATCGGGTATTCAAGGGCAGTCGCGACGACAGTCCCAAGGAGGATTTGCTTATGAACCTACAGGTAGAGAGCATGGCGCAGGGAAGGAGGCTGCGCGTCGTCGTGAGCGGCGAGGTCGACGTGAGCAACGCCGAGGACCTGCGCGCCCAGATCGACGCTGGCCTGTCTGACGAGACCGTGCAGGAAGTCGAGGTCGACATGGCCGAGGTTTCCTACATCGACTCGACGGGCATCGGCGTGCTTGTGGGTTCGGCCCACAAGGCTCAGGACTCCGGTCGTGTCTTCCAGGTGCTCAATCCCCAGGCCAACGTCCTGAGGATTTTGGGCCTGCTTGGCGTTGACGAGGTGCTCGGACTCAAAGAGTCCTAATCCTTGGAACGACAAAAACCGCCCCGGTTTTGCCGACTTGGCAAACTAGTGCGATTTTTGTGGGCGTCTCGGCGCATGTCTTGCCCTATACTGTCAAGACTTGCGCGCACCACAGGGGCGCAAACCGTAATGCCCGCATGCAACAGAAAGGTCCCACGGTGTTAGGAATCGGTGGTACCGAGCTCGCGATCATCCTCATATTCGGCTTCCTCATCTTCGGTCCGGATCGGCTTCCCGCCATGGGTCGCACCATTGGCCGTGCCTTGAGGCAGTTCCGTCAGGCCCAGGACCAGATGAACAAGATGGTCCAGACCGAGATCGTGAACCCGCTCAATGAGTCCATGAAAGAGCCTGCCAAGAAGCAGGGCCCCAAGAAGAAGGTCACCGGTGCCGCCGCTTCGGCCAAGCCCGAGACGTTCGCCGAGAAGAAGGCGCGCCTTGCCGCCGAGGCCGATGCCGTTGCCAAGCGCAAGGCCGCCGGCGAGACGGCTCCTGCCGCCGAGACGCCGGCCGCTCCCGCGAAGAAGGCCGGTACCTCCGAGACGTTCGCCGAGCGTAAGGCTCGCCTTGAGGCTGAGAAGGCCGCTGCCGCCGAGAAGAAGCCTGCCGCAACGGCTGCCAAGCCCGCGACCACGGCAAAGAAGAGCACCTCCTCGGCTGCCAAGCTCTATGGTATCGACAAGGATCGCATCGCAGCCGCCCGTGCAGCTGCCGCTGCCCAGAAGGCTGAGAAGGAGGAACAGGCCGACGCCTAAGGGCGGCCTGGAGACATACCATGCCTATCGGACCCGCACGCATGCCCCTGATGGATCACCTCGGCGAACTCCGTCGCCGTCTGACCATCGTCGTCACGTCGCTTTTTGTCACCGCCCTCGTTCTGTACTTCGCGACTCCTTCGCTCATCAACTTCCTGATGGCCCCTGTGCAGGAGTTCATCCCGCCGTCGCTGGCCGGCGACGTCGCCTCGGGACTCTACGTCAGCTCTCCTCTGGGCGGCTTCTCCATCAGGTTCCGCGTCGCCATCTTCGCGGCCGTGTGCGTTTGCTCGCCCATCGTGCTGTGGGAGATTCTCGCGTTCTTCCTCCCGGCGCTTAAGCCCAACGAGCGTCGCTGGGTCGTGCCTACCCTGGCCGTCGGCGTGTTCCTGTTCGTCTTCGGTATCGTCTTCTGCTACTGCGTCATCCTGGGTGCTGCCTTTGGTTGGATGACCGGCGAGTCCGATGCCATCGGTACGGTCCTTCCCGACGCCGAGACCTACATCAAGGCCATCCTGGGTCTTGAGATTGCCTTCGGCATCGCATTCGAGCTGCCGCTCATCGTGTTCTACCTCATCGTGTTCAACCTCGTGCCGTACAAGACGTTCCGCAAGAACTGGCGTACCATCTACGTCGTGCTCCTCGTCCTGTGCGCCATGGTCACGCCTGACGCAAGCCCGGTCACGATGCTCTTCATGTTCGCGGCCCTGCTGTCCATGTACGAGATCTCGATGATCGTTGCCCGCTTCGTTCTGTCCAAGCGCATCGCCAAGCAGAAGGCCGACGGCACCTGGGTCGACCCCGACGAGGACGAGGACGACGACGATGATGAAGACGAGGACAAGGAATAACCCGTGCACGAGTACTCCATCGTAGAGGGTGTTCTCGACTCGGTGATTCCAGCCGCTGAGAAGGCGGGGGCCGACAAGCTCGTGTGCGTGCGCCTGCGTGTGGGTGACATGACCGAGGTTGTGCAGGAGTCGCTCGACTTCATGTGGGGCATCTGCTGCGAGCAGCGCGGCCCCATGGTCGAGGGATGCAGACTCGAGGTCGAGTACGTCTACCCGCGCTCGGCATGCCTGAAATGCGGTCACGAGTTCGAGCACGATCGTTTTCATCTCAAATGCCCGGAGTGCGGCAGCGCCTCGACGATGCTGCTCTCGGGCCGCGAGCTCGAGATAGCCTCGATGGACGTGGACATCCCTGATGACGCGCCCGCCGAGCAGGCTGAGAAGGCTCAATAAAACTCAAGGCCCGTCCCGCCTGTGCCGCGAGACGGGCTTTTTGGCTCAAAAGGAAAGGTGAGCACTATGGCAGAGAAGACCATCGAGGTTTCCAAGGGGATCCTCGACCGCAACGACCGCATCGCCGCAGAGCTGCGCGACGTCTATGCGAAGCACGGGATCTGCTGCGTCAACCTGCTCTCCGGCCCGGGTGCCGGCAAGACGACCACGATCATCGCCACCATCGAGGCCCTCAAGGGTCGCTACAACGTGGCCGTCATCGAGGGCGACATCGCCAGCGACGTCGATGCCCTCAAGGTCAAGGAGCACGGCGCCGCTGCTGTGCAGATCAACACGGGCGGCTTGTGCCACCTGGAGGGCGACATGGTCAAGCGCGCCCTGGGCGCCATCGACCTGGACTGGGCCGACCTCATCATCATCGAGAACGTCGGCAACCTCGTGTGCACCGTCGACTTCGACCTGGGCGCAGACCTCACGGCGATGATCCTGTCCGTGCCCGAGGGCCACGACAAGCCCCTCAAGTATCCGGGCATCTTCCAGGCCAGCGACGCCGTCATCCTGAGCAAGGTCGACACGCTGCCGGTGTTCGACTTCGACGAGGCGGCCTTTGACGCCGAGATCTCCGACCTCAACCCCAACGCGGAGGTCTTCCGCATCTCCTCCAAGACGGGCCAGGGCATCGACGCTTGGGCCGAGTTCCTCTCTGGCCGCATCGAGGCGGCTCGCGGCAAGAAGGCCGAGTAGCGCCATGAAGCTTGTAGTTGCCGAGAAGACCAACGCCGCCGAGAACATCGCCAAGGAGCTCGGTGTTGGCACCAAGAAGGACAAGGTCTACAACACCCCCGTGTGCCGCTTCACCCGTGAGGGGGAGGAGTGGGTCGCCATGGGTCTGCGCGGCCATATCCTGGCGGTCGATTTTCCCCGGGAGCTGCAGTGGCGCGAAGACCAGGGCTGGTTTGGCGTGGACGAGGAGGGCGAGGTCTTTCCGGCCAACCTGCCTTCGACTCTCGCACACCCGCCTTTCGAGAAGGTCCGCAAGCCTTTCACCAAGGAGGGCGTGGACATCAAGGGCTGGAAGGTGCCGAGCCTTCCGTACCTCGTGTGGGCGCCCGTTGTGAAGGAGCCCGCTGAGAAGGAGATCATCCGCACCCTCAAGAACCTCGCGAAGAAGGCCGACGAGGTCATAATCGCAACCGACTTCGACCGTGAGGGCGAGCTCATCGGCTCGGACGCCGTGTCCATGGTGCGCCAGGTCAACGAGGACGTGCCGGTGGTGCGCGCCCGCTACTCGTCGTTCACCAAGCCCGAGCTCGAACACGCCTTTGCCCGCGAGAACCTCGTGGCTGTGGATGACGACCTGGCAGCTGCCGGCGAGTCGCGCCAGTTCATCGACCTCATCTGGGGTGCCGTGCTCACGCGCTACCTCACGATGGCCAAGTTCGGCGGCCTGGGCAACGTGCGCAGCGCAGGCCGTGTGCAGACCCCCACGCTCGCCCTTGTGGCGCGCCGTGAGAAGGAGCGCCAGGCCTTCGTTCCCGAGGACTATTGGGTCGTGCGCGGCACCGCCGCCACGCAGGAGGGCGAGGAATTCAAGGTTGCCCATGCCACGGCCCGTTTCAAGGACGAGGCGACTGCCACGAGCGCCTACCAGGACGCGAAGGCCGCGGGCAAGGCCCGCGTGACCGACGTGGTGAAGAAGACGCGCAAGGGCACCATCCAGACGCCGTTCAACACCACGAGCCTGCAGACGGCCGCTGCCGCCGAGGGCCTCACGCCGGCGCGCACCATGCGCATCGCCGAGTCGCTCTACATGAGCGGCCTCATCTCCTACCCGCGTGTCGACAACACGGTGTATCCCGAGACGCTCGACCTTTCCGAGGTCGTGACGATGCTCAAGGGTGTGCCCCAGTACGCCAACTACTGCGACGAGCTCTTGGCCGCGCAGCCCCTCAAGGCCACCCGCGGCAAGCAGGAGACGACCGACCACCCGCCCATCTACCCCACGGGCGTCGGCGACCCCGACAAGCTGCGCCCCGAGGAGTGGAAGCTCTACAACCTCATTGCCCGCAGGTTCCTTGCGACCCTCTCCGAGCAGCCCGTCATCGAGGGCACCAAGGTCACGCTCGATGCGGGCGGCCAGACGTTTGCCGCCAGCGGTGATGTGCTTGTGAAGCCCGGCTATCGCGCCATCTATCCGTACGGCTCCAAGAAGGACGAGCAGCTGCCTGCCCTTTCTGTGGGCCAGGAGGTCGACCTCACCTCGCTTGACCTCGAGGCCAAGCAGACCGAGCCGCCGGCGCGCTACAGCCAAGGCAAGCTCGTGCAGGAGATGGAGCGCCTGGGTCTGGGCACCAAGTCCACCCGTGCCTCCATTATCGAGCGCCTCTACGAGGTGAAGTACCTCAAGAACGACCCCATCGAGCCCAGCCAGCTCGGCATGGCCATCATCGACGCCCTCGAGTGCTACGCCGCCCACATCACCACGCCTGAGATGACGAGCGAACTCGAAGGCGACATGACGAAGGTGGCCGAGGGACAGGCAAGCCAGGACGCCGTCGTCGACCACTCCCGCGAGCTGCTCGCCTCGCTGCTCGAGGGCCTCATCGAGCACAAGGAGGACCTCGGCGAGGCCATCAGCGACGCAGTGCAGGCTGACGCCAAGATCGGCGTGTGTCCCAAGTGCGGCCATGACCTGCTTGTGAAGCAGTCGGCCAAGACCCGTTCGAGCTTCATCGGGTGCTCCGCCTGGCCCGAGTGCGAGGTCACCTACCCCTTGCCTCAGGGCAAGATCCAGACGGTGGAGGAGCTGTGCCCCGTGTGCGGCTGTCCGCAGATCAAGGTGCAGCCGTTCCGCTCAAAGCCCTATGTCGTGTGCGTGGACCCGGCGTGCCCCACCAACAAGGAGCCCGACGTCACGGTGGGCGTGTGCCCCACCTGCGCCGCAGCTGGGCGCGAGGGCCTGCTCATCGCTCATCGCAGCGAGCGCACCCTCAAGCGCTTCATCCGCTGCACCAACTACGACGAGTGCTCCACGAGCTACCCGCTTCCGCAGCGAGGCGAGCTCAAGGCGACAGGCGAGGTGTGTCCCGACTGCGGCGCCCCCATCGTCGAGGTCACGACCACCCGCGGCCCTTGGCGCATCTGCGTGAACATGGACTGCCCCGGCAAGGCGCGCGCCGAGGAGGAGAAGGCCGCCAAGGCAGCGGCCCGCGCCGCAAAGGCCGAGGCAGAAGCGCAAGGCGAGGGCGACGAGCCCAAGAAGACCTCCTCGAAGAAGCCCACGACCAAGAAGGCCCCGGCGAAGAAGGCCGCCGCTAAGAAGGCTCCTGCAAAGAAGGCTTCCTCGAAGAAGAAGACGGAGTCCGAGGCTGCCGAAGAGGCCACTTCGCAAAAGTAGGCTTCGCAAGGCCCTTGCACATATGACGCGCTGACCCTTTGGCGGTACGCACGACGGGTAAGGCAACCGTTTGCGTGCCGCCAAAGGTCTATCAAAGCGGTGATTAGGTGCGGTGAGGGTGGTTTTGCGAAGACTTGACCGAGCAGCGGGTGTTTGTGGATAAGCTAGTACCCCCTCCTGATTCTTTAGAAAGGTGTTGTGATGTCCCGAGCTTCTGAATCTGCGCGTACGCCCCTGTCTCGACGCGCGTTTGCGTGTGCCAGCCTGTTTGCCGGCGCCGGTCTGCTCTCGCTTTCCGGGTGCGGCTCGCAAGACGCGGGCACGACTGAGACGAACGGCTCGACTGAGGCGGCGGATACGTCTTCCTCCACGCAGGACGCGCCCGCTCAGGCAGACAAGCTCGTCATGGGCATCACGGTCGACCCCGACGGTCTCGACCCCCATCGCACGGCGGCCGCCGCGACCTTCCAGGTCACGAACAGCGTGTATGACCCGCTGCTCAAGGTGACGACGTCCGGTGAGCTTGTGCCCGGTCTTGCCGAGTCGTGGGAGACCTCCGAGGACGGCCTGGTCGCCACCTTCAAGCTGCGCGAGGGCCTTGTGTTCTCCAACGGCAACGCCTGCGACGCCGACGCCGTCGTGGCATCCTTCCTGCGCCTGCAGGACGACGCCGCCCCGCGCAAGAGCGAGTATGCCGGCTACACCTTCGAGGCTGTTGACGAGCGCACCGTGCAGGTGACCTCCTCCGAGCTCAACGTGGCCATGCTTACCGACTTCGCCTACGCCTGGAGCGCCGTGGTCGATACGACGGTGGCAGACACGCTGGCCAACCAGCCCGTGGGCACCGGCCCCTACAAGGTGGTTTCCTGGACTCCGCAGCAGTCCGTGGTGCTCGAGGCAAACCCCAGCTATTGGGGGGAGGCGCCCCATATCGCCAACGTCGAGCTGCGCGTGCTGCCCGAGGCCACCACACAGGCCAGCTCGCTGCGCGCCCATGACGTCGACCTCATCCTCGCCGCAAACGAGCAGGTCGCTGCCTTTGAGGGCGACACGGCCTTCCAAATCATGCAGTATCCCATGAACGGCGTGCAGCTCATGGCCATGAACTGTGCCAACGAGGTCCTCGCCGACGTGCGCGTGCGTCAGGCCATCAACATGGCCGTGGACAAGGACGCCCTCATCGAAGCTGTGTGGTGGGGCTACGGCAAGAAGATCGGCTCGCACTTTCCGCCGAGCTTCACGGGATACGTGGACTGCAACGACACGTACGCCTACGACCCCGATGCGGCAAAGGCCCTGCTTGAGGAATGCGGCTACTCCGCCAAGGAGTTGACGTTCTCCATGCGTCTGCCCAAGAGCTACAAGGAGTACGTCAACGCCGGCCAGATTATCGCCGATGCCCTGGGCAAGGTCGGCATCACCTGCAACGTCGAGATCGTCGAGTGGGCCACGTGGCTCGACGAGGTGTACACCGGCCGCGTGTACGACCTCACCGTCGTGGGTCATACCGGCCGCCTCGACCCCATCACGCTGCTGGCCCGTTATGGCTCCGAGAGCTCGGAGAACTACTTCAATTACTCCAGCGACGTGGTGGACGGCCTCATCGCCGACTATCGCGGCCAGCTTGACGAGGAGAAGCGTGCCGAGGACGTGCGCCAGATTCAGGAGCAGCTCGCCCAAGATGTGCCCGCGCTGTACATCCAGTCTCCGGTGATGGTGTATCTGGCTGACGCAGGGCTTGAGGGCTTTGTGCAGTATCCTATTGACATCTACGAGTTCAAAGACGTGAAGCTGCAGGCCTAACAGCTGTCGCGCGTGGTACGAGGGCTTGTGTGCGCCGGGCGCGCAGGGCCCTCGTACGCAATTGTGCGGGGCTGGGAACTGTATGGGAGGCGAGCATGGCCAAGACGCTGGCGGGAAGGTGCGGAGCGGCGCTGGCCGTGCTCTTTGTCGTGTCGCTGCTCACGTTTGCGGCACTGCATGTGGTGCCTGGTGACACCGCGACGCTCGTGCTGGGCACCGACGCCACGCCGCAGGCCCTGCAGCAGCTTCGCGAGTCGATGGGTCTCGACCGCTCCCTTCCCGAGCAATATGTCTCCTGGATATGCGGGGTGCTCACGGGCGACTGGGGCACCTCGCGCACATACGGCGCACCCGTGTGGCAGGTCATTGCGCAGACGCTGCCCGTGACGCTGCTGCTTGCGGTGTATGCCACCGCGGTCGCGCTTGCGGTGTCGTGCGTGCTCGGCGTTGCCAGCGCCATGCGCCCCGGAGGCGTGGTGGACGTCGTGTCGCGCACGCTCATGCAGCTGGCAAGCGCCGTACCGGGGTTCTGGCTCGCCGTCGTGTGCATGCTGTTCTTCGCGGCCAACCTGGGATGGTTCCCCGTGAGCGGCTATGTCCCGCTCACTCAGGACCCGGCGGGCTGTGTCCGCAGCCTCACGTTGCCCGCCCTTGTGCTTGCCTGCGGGGAGCTCGGCGTGCTTATCCGCACGGTGCGCTCCTCTGTCATGGACGCGCTGCAGCAGGAATACATGCTTGCGACGCAGGTGAAAGGCCTTACGCGCATGCGCGCGACGGTGACGTACGTGCTGCGCGCGTCGCTGTCGGCGCCCATCACGGTTGCGGGCATCCAGATGGCGAAGCTTGTGGGTGGCACGGCTGCCATCGAGCGCGTGTTTGCCCTGCCTGGTTTGGGCAACCTGCTCCTCGGGGCGGTCGAGCAGCGCGACGTCATGCTCGTGCAGGGCATCGTTGTGTTTGTGACGGTGGCTGTCGTCGTGGTGAACCTGCTTGTCGACCTCCTTACCGTGCGCGCCGCGGGCAGGGGGG
>CABQHM010000053.1 GCA_902464015.1 uncultured Coriobacteriales bacterium
CACGTGGTTGGGCAGGCACGCAAACGGCGAGCAGCACACGATGTTGGGCGTGCCGCTCTCGATGAGCTCGATCATCTCGGCCGTGAGAAGCCAGCCCTCGCCCATGTTGTTGGACACCGAAAGCACCTGCTCGGCCTTCTCAGCCAGCTCATAAATGCTGGTAGAAGGCGTAAAGCGCTTGGAGCGGGCAAACTCCTCGTCCACGGGCCTGCGCATCCAGTCGATGAGCGCGATGCCGGCCTTGGAGGTGATGACCTTCTTGGTGGGCGCGCCGATCTCGGGCTTGCACAGGAAACGCGAAGCAAAGGCAAACTGGAAGAAGTCGACCAGGCCCGGCACCACGGCCTCGCAGCCTTCGCGCTCGATGACCTTGACCACCTCGTTGTTTGCCGTGGGGTGGAACTTGACGAGAATCTCGCCCACCACGCCCACGCGCGGCTTGGAGCCGTCGCTGACAAGCGGCAGGTTGTCGAACTCCGCAATCATCTCGCGGGCGATCTTCTTCATCGTGGAGCGGCCCATGTTCGGCGCGGCCTTGCGCATGCGCTCCATCCACTTCTCGTAGAGGGCGTCGGCGCTGCCGGGCACGGCCTCGTAAGGGCGCACGCGGTAGAGCATCTGCATGATGGCGTCGGCCAGCACCATGCCGTAGAAGGCAGGCAGGAGCACCTTCGGGCCCACCTTGAAGCCGGGGTTGTGCTCGTCGAGCTTGGCGAAGGCCAGCGAGATGACCGGGATCTCCGGGTGACCGAAGTCGCGCAGGGCCTTGCGGATGAGCGCGATGTAGTTGGTTGCACGGCAGCCGCCGCCGGTCTGCGTGATGATGACGGCCAGCCTGGAGAGGTCGTAGCGGCCCGACGTCACCGCCTCCATGATCTGGCCCGTGACCAGGATGGAGGGGTAGCAGATGTCGTTGTTGACGTACTTGAGGCCGGCGTCGACCGCGCCGTGGTCAACGCTGGGCAGAAGCTCCAGGTTGTAACCGTTGGCATGGAAGATGGGCACAAGCAGGTCAAAGTGGATGGGCGCCATCTGCGGGCACAGGATGGTGTAGCCCTTGTCGCGCATCTCCTCGGTGAACTGGGCCTTGGGCCAGGCGGTGCTGGCATGGGCACGCTCGACGGGCACCTCGGTGACCTTCTCGGGGTCCTCGCCGCGCTTGGCAGCCTCAGCCTTGGCGGTCTCGAGGGCCTCGGCCTGCTTGTCCTTGAGGGCCGCCATGAGAGAGCGGATGCGGATGCGCGCCGCGCCCAGGTTGGAGACCTCGTCGATCTTGAGCACGGTGTAAATCTTGCCGGAAGCCTCGAGGATCTCCTGCACCTGGTCGGTCGTGAGGGCGTCCAGACCGCAGCCGAAGGAGTTGAGCTGGATGAGGTCCAGGTCGTTGCGCGTGGTGACGAACTTCGCCGCCGCGTAGAGACGCGAGTGGTACATCCACTGGTCCACGACGCGGATGGGACGGTCGGGCTGCATGAGATGGCTCACGGAATCCTCGGTGAGCACCGCAAAGCCGAACGAGTTCACAAGCTCGGGGATGGCGTGGTTGATCTCACGGTCGTTGTGGTAAGGGCGACCGGCGAGCACGATGCCGTGCGCGTGGTTGTCCTCAATCCACTTGAGAGCCTCCTCGCCGGCCTTGTGGATGGCGTCGTGGAAGCGGTCGGACTCGGCCCATGCGGCGTCAACGGCACGGGAGACCTCGTCCTTCGTGATGCGCGAGCCCTTGAAGCGGCCGATGCCCGCCTGGGCGTCGTCCCAACGCTTGCCGTCGACCAGCTCGAAGATGCGACGCTTGAGCTCGTCGATGTCGTGGTAGGGCACGAAGTCGTTCATGAACTCGACGTGGCGCTGCTCGAGCTCGTCGATGTTGAGCTTGAGCGCCGTGGGGTAGCTCATGACGATGGGGCAGTTGTAGCAGTTGCCCGCGCCCTCGTCCTCCTGGCGCTCCCAGCGCACGCTGGGCATCCAGATGAAGTCGACATCGCGGTCGATGAGGTCCATGACGTGGCCGTGGGAAAGCTTGGCCGGGTAGCACACCGACTCGCTCGGCATGGACTCGATGCCCGCCTCGTAGGTCGCCTTGGAAGACGGACCGGAGAGCACCACGGAGAAGCCCAGCTCGGTGAACATCTTGTGCCAGAAGGGATAGTCCTCGTACATGCCAAGGGCACGCGGGATGCCCACGGTGCCGCGCGGGGCGATCTCGGCCGACAGGCACTCACGGTCGAAAAGCAGGGCGTTCTTCTGCTTGAAGAGGTTGGGGGCGTCGGAGCCGGCCTTCTTGTGCCCAGCGCCGCGCTCGCAGCGGTTGCCCGTGACGAAGCGCCTGCCACCACCGAAGTCGGAGATGGTGAGCAGGCAGCGGTTGGAGCACAGGCCGCAGCGGGCGGACTTGTGGGCCACCTGGAGGTTGTCGATCTCGTCCTTGGAGAGCAGCGTGGAGGCGCCGTCGGCACCCGCGCGATCGCGCGCGAGCAACGCGGCGCCGTAGCAGCCCATGCAGCCCGAGATGTCGGGGCGGAAGGCTTCCTTGCCCGTGAGCAGCTCGAACGCGCGCAGCACGGCGTCGTTCAAGAACGTACCGCCCTGCACGATGACCTTGTCGCCGATCTCCTTGGGGTCGCGGATCTTGATGACCTTGAACAGGGCGTTCTTCATGACCGAGTAGGAAAGGCCGGCGGAGATGTCGCCCACCGTGGCGCCTTCCTTCTGGGCCTGCTTCACGCGCGAGTTCATGAAGACCGTGCAGCGGCTACCCAGGTCCACGGGATGCTCGGCCGTGAGCGCGGCGGCGGCGAAGTCCTGCACCGTCATGCCCATGGAGTCAGCAAAAGCGCTGATGAACGAGCCGCAGCCCGAAGAGCAGGCCTCGTTGAGCATGATGTGCTCGATGACGCCGTTCTTCACGCGCAGGCACTTCATGTCCTGGCCGCCCACGTCGAGGATGAACTCGACGCCGGGAAGCACCTCGTTGGCGCCGCGCAGGTGCGCGACGGTCTCAATCTCGCCGGAGTCGGCGTGGAGCGCCTCGATGAGCAGGCCCTCGCCGTAGCCCGTGCAGGTGACGTGACCCACGGTGCAGCCCTGCGGCAGCGCGTCGTAGAAGTCGTCCATGAGGATACGGGCCGTGCCGAGGACGTCGCCCTTGTTGGGGCCATACCAGGTGCGCAGCAGCTCATCGTCCTCGCCGATGACGGCGCCCTTCATAGTGGTGGAGCCGGCGTCGATGCCGATGAAGACACGGCCGCGGTAGCTGGCAAGGTCGCCGTGCGCGACGACCTGGGCGCCGTGACGCGCGTCAAACTCGGCCTTGTCGGCAGCCGTGGCGAAGAGCGGCGCCAAGCGCTGCACCTCGCTGCCCTGGATGTCGCCCAGAGAGTCGAGCTCCTCGATGAGGGAGGGCAGGCTCGACAGCTTGCCCGAAACTGCAGCCAGGGCGGCGCCGCACGCCACGAACAGGTGGGCGTTGGCAGGGCAGATCATATGCTCGTCGTCGAGGTCGAGCGTCACGCGGAAGCGCTTGCGCAGCTCGGAGAGGTACTGCAGGGGGCCGCCCAGGAAGGCGACATGGCCGCGGATGGGACGGCCGCATGCAAGGCCGGAAATGGTCTGCGTCACGACCGACTGGAAGATGGAGGCAGCCACATCCTCGGGCTTGGCACCCTCGTTGAGCAGGGGCTGCACGTCGGTCTTGGCAAAGACGCCGCAACGGCTGGCGATGGGGTAGATGATGGTGGAACGCTTGGCCATCTCGTTGAGGCCGGAGGCGTCGGTGTGCAGCAGGCTTGCCATCTGGTCGATGAAGGCACCCGTGCCGCCAGCGCACGTGCCGTTCATGCGCTGCTCGATGCCGTTGTCAAAGTAGATGATCTTTGCGTCCTCGCCGCCCAGCTCGATGACGACGTCGGTCTTGGGCTCGAAGGCCTGGACTGCCGTCTTGGAGGCAATGACCTCCTGCACGAACTCAAGGCCCAGCCACTGCGACAGGAGCAGGCCGCCCGAACCGGTGATGGCGACCTCGAGACGAGCGTCGCCGAAGACCTCGCTCGCGGCGCGGAAGAGCGCCTTCACGGTGGCGCGCACGTCGGTATGATGGCGCTGGTAGCTGGCATAGACAAGCTTTGCGTCCTCGTCGAGCACGGCGAGCTTCACCGTGGTGGAGCCCACGTCGATGCCTAGGCGCAGCTTGCGGCCAGACCAATCAAGGCCCGGACCAGGCGTGACCTCAACGGAAGTCTCCGCCTCGGCAAGCGCCGCAGCCTCAGAAGCCTCGCGTGCGGCCTGTCGCGCCGCAGCCATCTCAGCGTCAACCTCACCCTGGGCAGAGCCGTGGCCAGCACATCCCCCGGCAAGCGCCGCCTCGAAGTCACACTTGATGGCTTCGCGCTCGTTTTCGTCGGTCATGGTCGCCTCTCTCCTCACACAGTGCAAAAAACCACGCCGCACGGCAAGCAGCGTGTATCAATTGAATTTCGAACAGTTAAGTATCTCACACACACGCAATGATTTATACAGGCCCCACACAGGCACCCAAACAAAACAGGCGGACCCTACGCTTTCGCGCGGGGCCCGCCTGTTACGAACCAAAAACTAGGAAGCGCTACGCAATAGCGGCGGCTGCCTTCTGGCCGGCGTTGATGCCCATCACCGTGATGTCGCACACAGCGTTGCCGCCGATGCGGTTGGAGCCGTGGATGCCGCCCGTGACCTCGCCGGCAGCAAAGAGGCCGGCGATCTTGTTGCCTTCGATGGTCAGGGCCTGGGAGTCGCCGTCAACGTAGATGCCGCCCATGCAGTGGTGGATGCCGGGGTAGACGGCGATGGCGTAGAAGGGAGCGGTCTCAAGCTTGGAGACGAAGCCCGTGGTGCGGCCGAAGGGATCCTCGGCGCCGTCGACGGACTGGTTGTAGGTGTCGACGGTGGCCTGGAGCTCGTCGGCCGGGATGCCGAGGGTGTCGGCCAGGCCGGCCAGGTCGTCAGCCTTGACGCTCATTTCCTTGTTCTCGTACTTGGCGCAAGCCTTGTTGTTGTCGTACACGGTCTGGTCGTAGACGACCCAAACCTTGCCGTCGGGCTGAGACATCTCGGCAGAGGACACGACGTCGCGGGTGCCCATCTCGTTGGTGAAACGGTCGCCGGCGTTGTTGACCAGGATGCCGCCACCGCCGCGGACGCCCTCAGCGACGAGCGAGCCGTCGGCGAACACGGTGGGGTGAATCTGAATCTGGCTCATCTGGATGAGGTTGGCGCCAGCGTGCTGGGCCATGACCATGCCGTCGCCCGTGATGGAGGCAGCGTTGGTGGAAACGAAGGTCTCCAGGTCGGGACGGTACATCTTGACCATGTCCTTGTTGGAGCCGAAGCCGCCGGAGGTCAGAATGACAGCCTTGGCGTTGTACTGCGTGCCGTCCTCGCACACGACGCCCGTCACAGCGCCGGACTCATCGACGACGAGCTGGGTGGCACGGCAGTTGTAGACGACCTCGATGCCGGCGTCGACGACGGCCTGGGCGATGGTGGGAACGTAGGCGGCACCCACAGCGGAGCCGTCGGTGGGACGGTGGCAACGGGGCACGCTCATGCCGCCGGTGGTAGTGATGTTGTCGAGAACCAGGCCATGCTCGGCGAGCCAGTCGATGGCGGCAGCGGAGCCCTCGCACATCTGGGTCACGAGGTCGACGTTGTTCCAGTTGTGGCCACCGGCGATGGTCTCAGAGATGAACAGGTCGGTGGAGTCCTCGATGCCCTGATCCTTCTGATAGGTGGTCTCAGAGGCGTTCATGCCGGAGGAAGCGAAGATGGTGTTGCCGCCCTCCATGGCGTTCTTCTCAAGGATGACGATCTTCTCGACGCCGGCCTCGCTGGCAGCCAGAGCGGCGCACATGCCGGCGCCACCCATGCCAACGACGACGATGTCGTAGTCGCCACCGGCCGGGGCCTCCTCGGCAAAGGCAGCAGCGGTAGGCACAAGTGCGGTTGCAGCGGCAGCGGCTAGGAAGCTGCGACGGTTCATCGTGATTTGAGCCATAATACCTATACCTCCATGTTCAGTGGACGCACGCCAGTTCCCCACTGGCGTCTTGAGTAAAGCGTGAACTCCCTTTGCGCATGCAAGGCGCGGCGCCCGCTCATCTGTGGGGCAAGAACCGCATCTCGCAAGACTCCGGGGTTTCGCTTAACGGCATAAATGTGCTCCCAAACGGCTCGCCTGTCTTCACATACTTTGTGTGAAAGGGCATGTACCAGCGCAAATATGAGTAGAATACTTTTAGGCTCGCGCACACGCGCCATTCAACTACCAACATGGGGGCAACGCCTTTGAAGCAGCGCGCATTGATTGTCATCGGCATGGCGTTCTTCTGGCCCTTCATCAAGGGACCCAACCTTGCGCACTTTTTCAGCAAGGCGACCCAGAACCCCCTTGCCGCCTTCCTTGCCATCGCGATGTGCGGCGCGTTTCTGTGCCTGGCATGCGTGTGGATGCGCACGACGGTGCGCCTGATGTCGAGCGAACGTCTGGCTACCCACAAACCATTGCCCGCCTCAACCCTGGCCACGGTCTTGCTGGGCTATCTCCTGAGCTTTGTGGTCGAGTTTCCGGTGGACCTGCTCCCTAGCGAAACTGTGGCGCCGCTCATCTTGCTCATGCCCATTGTGAGCGGATTGGCGGCATGGGGCATCGAGCGCATAAGCCCCCTGCCCGACATCGCACCCGCCCCAGCAGAAGAAGAGAGGCACGCAAGCGCCCCTTCCCTGCGGCCCATGTGGCTGCTCGCAGGCATCGCGGCACTCACGTATGCCACCTCAGGCGTGCTGCTGGGCATGTACAGCACCGCTCCTGTGCCAGGCAATCTCCTTTCGGCGGGCCTGGCCGTACCGTTTGTGCTCTGCGCGCTGCTTCCCAGGAACCGTTCGACGTTCTCGGCCCTGCTGTGGGGCCTGTGCCTGGTGCCGCTCATCATGAGCGCCCTGTTTGTCATCGTGCCTACAGGCGACATTTTCACTGCGGGGCTCAACCTTATCACCGCAAGCCGACGCGGGGTATTCGTCCTGCTCTGGCCCCTGCTTGCCGAGTGCGCCCTGGCAAGCAGGTCCCCCATGCGCACCGCGCTGTGGGGAGCCGGCGGATATGTCGGCGTGTATCTGGTGGTCCGCGCCCTCATTGCAGCCTTGCGCGCAGTGGGCATTGAGGCAACCTTGAGCGCCGAGGCCCTGCGCGTGGCGACCCTCGTGGTGGCACTCGTCATCGTGGCGTGCTCCCTTGCCATCATCGCTGTTGCAGCAAGGACGCATGGCGGCGAGGACGCCGCCAGCCCGACACAGGCCCCCGAGACAACAGAGGCCCCCACCGAGCACGACCTGCGCCATGACGCCTGCCAGGCGATTGCCGTGCAGGCGACCCTCACCGAGATGGAGACCCTCGTGCTCGAGTTCGTCTCCATGGGCTACACCGTGGCCCGCATCGCCCAGGAGCGCGGCGTCACCGAGAACACCGTGCGCACCCACACCAAGGGCCTCTACCGCAAGCTCGACGTCCACTCAAAGCAGGAGGTCATCGAGCTCGTAGAGGCAAGGATGGCCGAAATCTAGAGACCGCAGCAGAGAATGGCCCACGCGCTTTGGAAAGCGCCGGAAAACCTCTGCCTGACCTCGATATTCATTGCCAGCGGCCCCTTTCGCTCACAAGCAAATCAAGACCAAGTATGTTGACGATACGCAACGCAATTCCCACTTCGGCCGTTTCCTTGCCGCGCTCGAGGTTGGAGAGATACATGATCGAGCACCCACAGGCATCGGCAAGCTCTTGCTGCGTCAGGCCCAGTCGTTTGCGCCGCAGACGTATCACCGAACCAAGGTCAGTAGCGTCCTTAACGCGTTGTGGCTGTTGAAGACTAGGCATGATTATCACGTCCGTTATAAAGTTGGTCATCTATAGCCATTTTATAACGGACGTGATAAAAACCCATCTCAAAACAAAATTATCACGCACATAAGAATTTACTTACAAAAAAAGGCCTAGCACCTCTCGAGGTACCAGGCCAACGCACCCACACCAAGGGTCTCTACCGCAAACTCGACGTCCACTCAAAGAGGAGGTCATCGAGCTCGTAGAGGCAAGGATGGCCGAGGAAAACTAGCTTCGCAGCGCCCCTTCTCTGTTCGTCTTTGCCCATCCCAAGAAGAAACGCATCTGGAAGGTAATGACGAAACGTTATCTGTGGAACCATCGCCAAAAGGTGGGTATTATATAGCCAGCGTAATCTATTGACTATATATTGGCTCATTGGAGGAATACGATGGCAACTGCAACACTGAGCGTTAAGATGGATGCAGACGTCAAGCGGGGACTTGAAGACTTCTGCGCTGAGGTCGGCATGAACGTCACCACTGCAATCAACCTATTCGCACGCGCCGTGATCCGCGACCAGACCCTTCCGTTTGAAATCACCACCAAGCCTGCAGACCCGTTCTACAGCGCGGAAAACCTCAACCGCCTAACCAACGCCGCGAAACGTATGGACGATTGCGGCGGAACCGTTCACGACCTTCTGGACGACAATGATTAAGGCCTGGGATGACGACGCCTGGGAAGACTACCTATATTGGCAGGGCCAGGATAAAAAGACCCTCAAACGGATAAACGCCCTTCTACGTGACATCGATCGCAACGGCATGGCAGAAGGAATCGGCAAGCCAGAGCCGCTAAGAGGCAACCTCTCGGGGTGGTGGAGCCGACGGATAGACGACGCCAACCGAATCGTCTATCGTATCCGAGACAACCGAATCGAAATCATCCAGTGCGGTTCTCACTACCGGGACAAATAACAAGGCTGAATTAACCCCAGAAACATCCCGCCCACTAAGCGCCCTCCCCACAAAAAAGCCTGGTACCTCTTGAGGTACCAGGCCAACATACTTTCTTTTCTCATCCCCAGCCTGGGGCCAGCCGAGCGCGCGAAGGATTCTCTTCGCAGCGCGCCTCCGCAGTGAATACTGAGAAAAGGGGCAAAAGTGCGCGCAGCGCACCCTTGCCCCCGGTTTTTCTCAGTATTCGGTACGAGGATAAGCGCGCGAAGAAGAGAATCCTTCGCCCCCGTGCTTAGGCGAGCCCCAGCCACAGCGCCACCTTCGGGGCGTACCCCATCACGAAGATGACGATGATGAGCGCGGGGATGCCCCACTTGAGCCAGGGTAGCGACCAAGCGGGGAACTTCAGGCCCTGGCCGGCGTCGGCCTCGGCGAGGAACTTCTCCCAGCCCCAACCCTTGCGCGAGATGCAGAACGCAAGGTAGAGCAAGCTGCCCAGCGGCAGCATGTTGTTGGAGACGATGAAGTCCTCGATGGACTGGATGTCGCCGATGGCGGGAATGCTCACACCCGAAAGCACGTTGTAGCCCAGCGCGCAGGGAAGCGAGAGCACCACGACGGTCACAGCCATGCGGACCACGGCGGTCTTGCGGTCGAGACCCCACTTGTCCATGACGAAGCTGATGAGGTTCTCAAAAACGGCGATGATGGTAGACAACGCCGCAAAGCTCATGAACAGGAAGAAGAGAGCGCCCCAGAGCTGGCCCAGCGGCATCTGGTTGAAGACGATGGGCAGCGTCACGAAGACGAGCGAGGGGCCCTCGCCGGGGTTCACGCCAAAGGCGAAGCACGCCGGGAAGATGATGAGGCCGGCCAGCAGCGCCACGCCGGTGTCCAGACCGCAGATGCGCACGGCCTCACCGGTGAGCGAGCGGTCGCGGCCGATGTAGCTGCCGAAGACCTCCATGGCGGAGATGCCCAGCGAAAGCGTAAAGAACGCCTGGCCCATGGCGGCGTACACAGCGTTGCCAAACGTCGCCCACTGCTCGGCGGCCGTCTCACCGGCAAACAGTTTGCCAAAGTCGGGAATCAGGTAGAACTCGATACCCGCCTGCGCGCCCGGAAGCGTGAGAGAGCGCACCACGAGCACGACCATGACGAGCAAAAGGCAGGTCATCATGACCTTGGTGATGCGCTCCACGCCCTTCTGCAGACCCATGCTGCACACAAGGAAGCCGATGATGCACACCGCGAGCATCCAGCCGATGAGCTCGCCAGGGTTTGCCAGCATGGCGCCGAAAACCTCGGCCGAGCCCGCCGCATCGAGCCCGTTGAACGCGCCCGTGCCCATCTTCACCACGTACGACAGCATCCAGCCGCCCACCGTGGTGTAGAACATCATGAGAATGAGGCAACCGATGAAGCCCCACCAGCTGAACCAGTGCCAGCGCCGCGAAGGCTGCAGCGTGTCGAAGGCCAAGGCGGAGGACTTCTGGCTGGCACGGCCCACCGCAAACTCCATCACCATGACGGGCAAGCCGAGAATCACGAGGAACAGCAGGTACAGCAGGACAAACGCAGCGCCGCCGTACTGGCCGGTGATGTAGGGGAAACGCCAGACGTTGCCCAAGCCGATGGCGCAGCCTGCGGAGATGAGAATGAAGCCCAGGCGCGACGCGAACCTCTCGCGACCGGCCTTCGCCGCAGCCTGCTGCACGGCAGCCGAGGCGGTTGTTTCAGTGGCCGTCATATATATGTTGCCTTTCGTAGGGTGCGGGAGCGCAGCGTGCCGCCGCCCCGCGCTTGCTTTTTTGACTGCGCGATTGTAGCGCAAGCACCTCACGCAAAGTCCGACGTTGCCGCTGGTATACACTGACAAAGTCAAACAAACGGCCCTGCGGGGCGAATCGGGAAGGCAAGCCGTGTCCAACAGGCCCCAGAACAGCAGGCCCCAGGGTCGAAACAAGAACAACCCGCAAGGCGGCCCCGGCCGTCGCAGCGACGCCCAGCCCCAGGGCGACCAGCGCCGAAAGCGCCGTCCCAACGACGACGCCGCACGCCCACATGCCCACGAGCACAGCAACAAACCCAGGCCGCGCAACGACGAGGCACCCCTGGGCAGGCGCGGCCCCAAGCCTGCCGGCGGCGCCCCCAAGCCCGCAAAGCAGCCCAAGCAGCCCGCCTCCCCGGCGCTGCCCGACCGCAGCAAGTTCCTGCCCACGACCCCGCAGGACCTCAAGGATCGCGGCATCGAGCAGCTTGACTTCGTGTACGTATCGGGCGACGCCTACGTGGACCACTCCTCCTTTGGCACCGCCATCATCTCGAGGGTGCTCGTGGCCTTTGGCTACACGGTGGGCATCATCGCCCAGCCCGATTGGCGCGACCCCGAGAGCATCGCAGTCCTCGGCGAGCCGCGCCTGGGCTTCCTCGTTTCCTCGGGCAACATGGACTCGATGGTCAACCACTACACCTCCAACAAGAAGCGCCGCTCCACCGACGCCTACTCGCCCGGCGGCGAGGCGGGCCTGCGCCCCAACCGCGCCGTGAGCGTCTACGGCAACCTCATCCGCAAGCGCTTCAAGCATGTGCCCATCATCATCGGCGGCATCGAGGCGAGCCTGCGCCGCCTTGCCCACTACGACTACTGGAGCGATTCGCTCAAGCGCTCCATCCTGCTCGATTCCAACGCTGACCTGCTCATTTACGGCATGGGCGAGCATGCCATACACGAGGTGGCCGATTCTTTGGCCGCCGGCATCGCCGTGCAAGACATCACCTACGTCGCAGGCACCGTGTATCGCGCCCGCGACCTCGAGGCCACCGTGGACCCGGTGATGCTGCCCTCCTACCAGGAGATGCTCGACGACAAGACCGTCTACGCCAAGAGCTTTTACACCCAGTACTGCAACATGGACTCCCACTACGCCAAGACGCTCGTGGAGCAGTACGAGGAACACCTCTTCGTGGTGCAGAACCCCCCGGCCGAGCCCCTCAGCGCCGATGAGCTCGACTTTGTGTACGAGCTGCCCTACGCCGGCACCTACCATCCCGACTACGAGGCCGCAGGCGGCGTACCCGCCATCAAGGAGATCAAGTTCTCGCTCACCTCAAACCGCGGCTGCTTCGGCGGGTGCAGCTTCTGCGCCCTGGCCTTCCACCAGGGACGTCGCCTGCAGGCGCGCAGCCACGAGTCACTCGTGCGCGAGGCCAAGGCGCTCACCGCCCTGCCCGACTTCAAGGGCTACATCCACGACGTGGGCGGCCCCACGGCAAACTTCCAGGCACCGGCATGCACCCAGCAGCTCAAGCGCGGCGTGTGCCCCACCAAGCAGTGCCTCTTCCCCAAGCCCTGCCGCAACCTCAAGCCCGACCACACGGCCTACATCAAGCTGTTGCGCCAGCTGCGCGAGCTGCCGGGTGTGAAGAAGGTCTTCGTGCGCTCGGGCATACGTTTCGACTACATCATGGCCGACCCGCACGGCGAGGACTTCATCCGCGAGCTTTCCGCCCATCACGTGTCGGGCCAGCTGCGCGTGGCGCCCGAGCACGTCTCCGACAACGTGCTTGCCCTCATGGGAAAGCCCGGACAAGACGTGTACCAGGCGTTTTGCGATGAGTTCAAGCGCATCAACAAGCAGCTGGGCCTGGAGCAGTACGTGGTTCCCTACCTCATCTCGTCGCATCCCGGCTCCACCATGGACGACGCGATCGCCCTGGCCGAGGCCGTGCGCGACATGGGCTACATGCCCGAGCAGGTGAGCGACTTCTACCCCACGCCCTCCACCCTGTCCACCGTCATGTACTACACGGGCCTCGACCCGCGCACCATGCAGCCCATCTACGTGCCGCGCGACCCCCAGGAAAAGGCTATGCAGCGCGCGCTCATCCAGTACCGCGACCCCAAGAACTACGACCTGGTGCACAAAGCGCTCGTAAAGACCGGCCGTCAGGACCTCATCGGCTACGACAAGCACTGCCTCATCAGGCCCACGCGCCCCAAACAGGCAGGTAACGACGGCGGTGCAGCCGGCAAGGGCAAGCGTCGCTAGGCACCCCCCAATCATTGCGTTTTCGCCATAATTGCCCCAACGCCGCCCCGTGCGGGGTGGCGGGGGCCTCTTCGGGCTAAAGTAGGCTCACTCACCCAGCGCGCCCACGAGGCGCGTACATCGAAAAGCACAGGAGAGACCATGAAGCGCTTCCTTGCCAAGGCGGGCCTTGCCGCCGCCCTTACCCTCAGCGTCATCGCCGCCGGCGCCCTCACGGGCTGCGGTTCGCAGAATGCCAGCACCCAGGGCGCCGACGAGGAGACCACCGCCACGGTCGCCACCTCGTCGGGCCAGGCAGTGAGCTCATCGAACAGTGGCCATAACGGTTCAGACCAGGCCTCCAGCGTCCCCACGCCGACGTTCGACTTCAGCCGCGACCTCGACGACAACGGCCACTGGAAGGACTTCACGGCCAGCGACTACGTCACGCTGTGCGATTACAGCCCCATTGAGATTCCCGCCTCGACGATCGACGTCTCCGACCAGGTGCAGAAGCGCATGGACTCCATCGTCTCCAGCGCCGGCATCGACGAGCTCACCGACGACTGGGTGCAGCAGAACTACGCCGAGTCTCGCGGCTGGAAGACCGTCGAGGACATGCGCGCGGCCCTCACCGAGTCCTACCAGGAAGACGCCAAGCAGACCTACATCCAGAACTACGTGGTGGAGCACTCGACCTTCACCGAGGTACCCCAGACCCTGCTCGATTACACCAAAGACTACCTGGTGTATCAGTACACCTACATGGCAAGCCAGTACAATTTCACGCTTGAGGACCTCATCAAGATGATGTACGGCTACACCACCACCGACGAGCTCGTGGAGAACAACCAGGACACCATCGAGAGCCAGGCCAAGATGTATCTGGCGTTCCAGGCCATCGTCGAGAAGGAAGGCAGGGTCGCCGACGACAACGAGCTCAAGGAGCACTACGGCAGCGACCTGGACTCCCTCACGCAGACCTACGGCACGCCCTACCTCAAGCAGACCATCCTCATGAACGACACGCTGGCCGAGCTCGCCGCCAACGCCACCGTCGTGGACGACTCAGCCGACAAGGCAGACGACAAGGCCGCGGCCTCCGACGAGAAGGCAACCACCGAGACGGACGCCACCGCCGAGGAGAAGGACGCCTCCGAGAAGGACGCGGCTACCGAGGAGAAAGACGCCTCCGAAGAAAAGGCGGCCTCCGACAAGGACGCGGCCTCCGGAGACAAGACCGCCGACAGCTCCTCTTCCGCCAAGTAAAAACCGCCCTCACGCGGCCCATATGCCCCTCTTGAAAGACGCTCCTTCGGGGGCGTCTTTTCTTTCTTTGAGGTGACGAAAATTTGACCGTCTCCCTGTTGGGTTTAGCCTCCAATACCCCTACAATAAGCGGTTGCGCATTGTTCCCGATAAGCTCGGCCGAGAGGAGTGAGAGTTGGAAGTTCCACTGGTAGACCTTGTAGGCATCTGCAAGGAGTTCGACGGCAACACCATTCTCAACGACTACAACCTATCCATCAAGCAAAACGAGTTCGTCACCTTGCTGGGCCCATCAGGCTGCGGCAAGACGACGCTTTTGCGTTGCATCGCAGGTTTTGAGCAGCCAGACGCGGGCAAGATCCTCTTCGAAGGCAAGGACATCACGTCGCTGCCCGCCCACAAGCGCCCGCTCAACACCGTCTTCCAGAAATACTCGCTCTTCAGCCACATGACCGTGGCCGAGAACATCGCCTTTGGCCTCAAGATCTCGAAGAAGAGTAAGAAATACATCGCCGACAAAGTGGACTACGCGCTCAAGCTCGTCGATCTCGACGGGTTTGGCTCTCGCATGCCCAACTCCCTGTCGGGCGGCCAGCAGCAGCGCGTCGCCATCGCGCGCGCCATCGTCAACGAGCCTCGCGCCCTCCTGCTTGACGAGCCGCTCTCCGCACTCGACCTCAAGCTGCGCCAAGACATGCAGTACGAGCTCATCCGCCTCAAGAACGAGCTGGGCATCTCCTTCATCTTCGTCACGCACGACCAGGAGGAGGCCCTCACCATGTCCGACACGGTCGTGGTCATGAACCAGGGCCGCATCCAGCAGATGGGCACCCCGCAGGACATCTACAACGAGCCCACCAACGCGTTCGTGGCCGGCTTCGTGGGCGACTCCAACATCATCGACGCCGTCATGCTGCAGGACAAGCAGGTTGCCCTGTGCGGCGCGCGCTGGGAGTGCGTCGACACCGGCTTCGGCACCAACCGCCCGGTCGACGTCGTCATCCGCCCCGAGGACGTGGAGTACGTCGAGCCGGAGCGCGGCATCATCAAGGGCGTCGTGAGCCACATCATCTTCAAGGGCGTGCACTGGGAGATGGAGGTGGAAGCCGGCGGCTTCACCTGGCTCGTGCAGTCCACCAACATGACACCCGTGGGCACCGAGGTCGGCATCTACGTGCGTCCTGAGAACATCCAGGTCATGCACAAGCCTCAGACCGAGGACGAGGAGGCCCTCATCAATGAGTAGCCTCGACAAAAAGGAGCCTCCAGCCGGCGAAGGGTCTGCGGCGGCGCTCGCCTGCCCCGTGCGTCCCCGCGTCTCGAAGTCGCGCCTCGTGCGCGAGCTTCTGGCGGGCCCCTTCATGGCATGGATCGTCATCTTCACCGTGGTGCCGCTCGCGCTCATGTTCAGCCGCGGCTTCACCGACAAGGCCGGCAACTTCACGCTCGACAACGTGATGGCCATCACCAACCCCATCTACTTCAAGGCGCTCGTGCTTGCCCTCGAGCTGTCGGTGGTGGCCACCGTGGTGTGCCTCCTGCTGGCCTACCCGCTGGCGCTCATCCTGCGCGGCATGAAGCACGGCTCGGCCGGTGCCATCGTGTTCATCTTCGTGCTCCCCATGTGGATGAACTCGCTTCTGCGCACCATCGCCTGGCAGTCGCTGCTTGAGAAGGAAGGCGTCATCAACGGCCTGCTCGGCGTGCTGGGGCTTCCCGGCATCGGCATCATCAACACGCCCGCTGCCGTCGTTCTCGGCATGGTGTACAACTACCTGCCCTTCATGGTGCTGCCCCTGTACAACGCCCTCGCCAAGATCGACGACGACATCATCGACGCCTCGCACGACCTGGGCGCGAACTTCTGGGCCACGCTGCGCCACGTGCTCATCCCCCAGAGCGTCGCGGGCATCGTGAGCGGCATCACCATGGTGTTCGTGCCCTCGCTCACGACCTTCGTGGTCAGCGACATCCTGGGCGGCGGCAAGGTGGCCCTCATCGGCAACCTCATCGAGCAGCAGTTCACGGTCAGCTACGACTGGAACACCGGCGCGGGCCTGTCCATCGTGCTCATGGTGTTCGTGCTGGCAAGCATGGCCGTCATGAACGCCTTCGACAAGTCGGACATGGCGAGCAGGAAGGTGGCCTAGCATGAAGAAGTTCGGCTCCAAGCTCTACCTGGGCCTCATCCTGCTCTTCCTGTACGCCCCCATCGTCACGCTCATGGTGCTGAGCTTCAACTCCTCCAAGAGCCGCGCGGTATGGGGCGGCTTCACGCTCGACTGGTACGCGCAGATGTTCGACTCGCCCAAGATCATGGGCGCGCTCTACAACTCGCTCACCATCGCGCTCATCGCCTCGGTGGTCGCCACGGTCATCGGCCTTCTGGCCTGCATCGGCATCCAAGCAATGCGTCGCTCTACCAGGACGTTCTGGCTCACGCTCAACAACATCCCCATGCTCAACGCCGACATCGTCACGGGCCTGTCGCTCATGATCTGCTTCGGCGCCTTCGGCATCTCGCTGGGCTACGGGTCGATCCTGGTGGCGCACATCGCCTTCTGCATCCCCTACGTCATCCTGTCCATCATGCCGCGCATCAAGACGGCCTCGGCGGGAACCTACGAGGCGGCGCAGGACCTGGGCGCCAGCCCCTTCCAGGCGTTCGTGAAGGTCGTGCTGCCCGAGCTCATGCCGGGCATTGTGGCGGGCTTCCTGCTGTCGTTCACGATGAGCCTCGACGACTTCGTCATCAGCTACTTCGTGCGCGGCCGCGGCGTCGACACGCTCTCCACCCTCATCTACACGCAGGTGCGCCGCGGCATCGTGCCGAGCATGTACGCCCTGTCCACCCTCATCTTCGTCGTCGTGCTTGTGGTTCTGCTCGTGCAGAACTTCGCCCCCGGCTGGATTGAAAAGCAGGCTATCAAGCGCAAGGAGCGCAAGGCGCTCAAGGCCGACCCCACCAACGAAATCGCGTAAGGAGAACAACCATGGCTATTTCTCGCAGGCAGTTCATGGCGGCAGGCGCCGCACTCGCCGGTACCGCTGCTATCGCCGGCCTTTCCGGCTGCGGTGCCGACAACAGCTCCACCGACGGCGACTCCACCAAGGCCGATTCCGGCAAGCTCTACGTGTACAACTGGGGCGAGTACATCGACGAGGACGTCGTCTCCCTGTTTGAGGAGGAGACCGGCATCGAGGTCGTCTACGACACCTTTGAGACCAACGAGATCATGTACCCCATCATCGAGCAGGGCCAGACCGTCTACGACGTGGTGTGCCCCAGCGACTACATGATCGACAAGATGCGCAAGAACGGTCTTCTCGCCGAGATCGACTTCGACAACATCCCCAACTACAAGAACATCGCTGCCGCTCAGATCGAGACGTCCAAGCAGTTCGACCCCGAGAACAAGTTCAGCGTGCCCTACACCTGGGGCACCATGGGCATCCTGTACGACACGAAGCGCGTGGTCGAGCCTCCCACCAGCTGGGATGTGCTGTGGGACGAGCAGTACAAGGGCGAGATCCTCATGCAGAAGTCGGTGCGCGACCTACTCGCCGTGGGCCTCAAGAAGCTCGGCTACTCGCTCAACACCACCGACGCCGACCAGATCGCCGAGGCCCGCGACCTGCTCATCGAGCAGAAGCCCCTCGTGCAGGCCTACGTCATCGACCAGGTGCGCGACAAGATGATCGGCGGCGAGGCCATCCTGGGCTGCATCTACTCCGGCGAGTACCTCTACTGCAAGGAAGAGAACCCCGACCTGGCCTACGTGGTACCCGACGAGGGCTCCAACGTGTGGGTCGACTCCTGGGTCATCCCGGCCAACGCCGAGAACAAGGCCAACGCCGAGAAGTGGATCGACTTCATGTGCCGCCCCGACATCGCCCTCAAGAACTTCGAGTACATCTGGTACGCCACGCCCAACACCGAGGCGCTCAAGGAGATCGAGCCCGAGATCGCCGAGGATCCCGGCGTGTTCCCCGACCAGGAGCTCATCAACCGCTGCGAGGTCTTCAACAGCCTCGACGCCGACGTGGAGAAGCTCTACACCGACGCCTACAACCAGATCCTCGCAGCCGACTAAGCCTCGATATAAGAGCACGCACACAGAAGCGCCCCCGAGTCCGCAGCTGGGCTCGGGGGCGCTTTTCATGCCGAAAGGCGGGGATGGTCGGACAGTCACGGGGCACCCCATGGCTCGGCGGCGGCACCCCCCGCCTTGCAACAGGCCTTGAGGCCAAAGGTGCGGTGGCACTGGGTGCAGAGCCAACGTTGGGCACCCGCGCGGTCGCGGCCTTTACGCACGACAAACGTGCAGCCGCAGTGCGGGCACGTGGGGCTGCACGAGCCGTCGCCCTCAAAGGGATCCGAGCCGGAGAGCATCGAGTCAAGCGCGTCGCGCACCTCAATCGCCTCGTCGCGCGAAAGCCCCTTTAGAAACTGCCAGTACACATCCCTCATGATCGATGCCCCCTTTCGGCCTCGACGTACAAGCGGGCACCCCGGCTTTGCGCCAGGGTGCCCCTTGCCTTACTTACGTGCTAGTTGTCGCGCCTGCGCGGGGTGACGATCAGGCACGCCAGACCTGCTGCCAGGGAAGCCAGGCCGAGGTTTGCCAGCATCGCCATCATGCCGCTGGGGGTCTCGTCAGCGGTCTTGGGGATGGCGGGCTTGGGCTGCTCGGGCTTGGGGGCCACAGGCTGGTCCGGGTTGGGCTCAGGCGACCTGGGTGCCACCGGAATGACCGGCGTCTCGCCGTCGTCTGTGGTGCCGTCCTCAGCCGTTGCGGTTGCCACGTTCTTGAACTCCTTGCCCAAGTCGTCAGCCGTGATGGTGTAGCTGTAGTGCAGCGTCGCGGACGCGCCGGGTGCCAGGCTCTCGATCAGGTCGCTTTCGCCCTGGGCCAGAACGGCACCCTCGAGCTTGTCGACGACCTTGACGTTCTTGAGCGTCTGGTTGCCGGTGTTGGCAACCGTGACCTCGAACTTCACGGTCTCGCCCTCGGCGTAGGCCTTGCCGTCGGTGGGCGTGGACACGATGGCCTTCGCCACGTCGAGCGAGCTTACGGCTTCCTCGGTCGTCACGGTCGTGGTGGCCTCGGTCTCCACGGGGTTGCCCTCGGGATCGGTGCCGGTGGCGGTGGCGACGTTTGTGACATTGCCGGCGACGAGGTCGGCCTCGGTCACGGTGTAGCTGTAGCGCAGCGTAGCGGACTCGCCGGGAGCCAGGGTGATGGCCTCGTCGGTCTGACCCTCATCCAGAGTCGCACCCTCGAGCTTGTCGCTAACCGCAATGCCGGTGATGGTCACGTTACCGTTGTTGATGACCTCAACGGTGTAGGCAATCTTCTCACCGAGCTGGAAGGCCTTGCCGTCAGCCGGATCGGAGGCTGTCTTGCCCGCGAAGAGGCTCGGGCGCGGGGTCTCGACGGGATCCTCGGTGGTGCCAGGATCGACGGGCACCTCGGGGTCGTCGGGGTTGGTGGACGTACCGGTGGCGGTGGCGACGTTCATGACCTTGCCAGCCAGCACATCGGCCTCGGTCACGGTGTAGCTGTAGTGCAGCGTCGCGGACTCGCCGGGAGCCAGAGTGCCAACCTCAGCGCTCTCGCCCTCAGCCAGAATCGCACCGGCGAGCTCATCGGTGACCGTGACGCCCTCGACGGTCAGGTTGCCGTCGTTGGTAACGGTGACCTCGTACGTGATGGTCTCGTCGAGCGTGTACGCGTTGCCCTCGAAAGGCTGGCTCGTCGTGACCTTGGTCACGGTGAGGCGCGTCTCGGGGTCGTCGACGACGACGTCGTCGTCGCCCTCGAAGTCCTTGCCGCCCTCGAAGCTGACGGTGACGGTGTTGGTAAAGCCGCCGGCCAAGATGTCGGCCTCGGTGACGGTGTAACGTGCAGTGGTGCTTACAGTCGCGCCGGGCTCGACGCTCTCAAAGGTGGCCTGACCGGCAATCTCGACGCCGTCCTGCTCGACGAACGTCATGGTGCGGGCGTCATCGTAGATGTTGGTGGCGGTGATGGTGAACTCCACCGTCTCGCCCAGCCCGTAGGTACCTTCCTCATGCGCCTTCACAACGACGAGGTCGGGGTCAACGGGATCGTTCTCAGTGCCGTCGGTCACGGTCAGGGTGCCGGGAACGGTGCTGACGGCGTAGTTGCCCGGGTCCGTGGCCGCGTTGAACTCGTAGCCGATGACGTTGTTGTCGGAGGTGCCCACCAGGGTCTGGGAGCCCTCGACGAAGACATTCTCGAAGCCCTCGGGCTCGCCGCCCTCAAGCTGGACGAACCCGTTCTCGGACGTCACGGACCACGTGCCGTCCGTCAGCGGCGCGCCGTCGTAGACCTTGGACGCGCTGCCCGCCGTGACCTCGATGGCCCGCGGGGTGACGGCGACGTCTTCGGTGCCGGTGAGCTCGTCGGCGAAGTTGCCGCCCGCGGCAGTCACGCGCACCTGCACGGGGTTTTCGAGCGCGGCGCTCATGGTGTCGGCCACGTCCGTCGCGGTGATGTCGGCGGGGTCGGCCGTCCACGTCGTGCCGTCCGCGCTGTACTCGAGCGCGAACTGGTCTAGGAAGCCCTCGGGCAGCTGGCCGGCGTCCACACCCTCTGCCAGGCCGATCGACGCCTCGCCGGCCGCCAGCGGCGTGCCGTCGTAGACCTTCTCGACGTCGGTCGTGGTCAGCTGGATGAAGTCGCCCATGCTGGCCGGGGTCACGGTCAGGGTGCCGAGGTGCTGCATGACGCTGTAGTTGCTAGGATCGGTGTTCTCAGTAAGCGTGTAGGTGAACTCGTTGTCAATCTTGCCTGCGTTGGTCAGCTGGCTGAACATACCATAGGTCGCGCCCTCGCCGTCAGCCCAGACCTCGCCCGTGACGGCCACGGTGTCGTTCATGAGCGGGGTACCGTCGTAGGCCTTGGAGGCGCTGCCGGAGGTCAGCTCGACCACGCGCGGGATGATAGTCAGGAGCTGCTCGGCGTAGACGTAGCCCTCGTAGACGCCCGGGACGCTGGCGCGGACCCTGACCGTCAGGGAGTCGGCCACGTCGGTGGCGGCGACGTCGGCGGGGTCGGCCGTCCACGTGCCGTCGGCCGCCTGGTACTCGACCAGGACGTCG
>CABQHM010000054.1 GCA_902464015.1 uncultured Coriobacteriales bacterium
CGGGCAGCCTGCGGGGGTGTCGGCGGGGCCGCCCCGGGGGGGGCTTGGCGCGCATGCGTTTCCGCGCCGCCACCAGCCCGTTGAAAGACTAAGTGCAACGGCCCGCAAAGCGATTGGCCGCGGTGCGGGACGCTCTGGGCATGCACGCCAATACCGAGCGCCCCGAACTAAGGCCGGGGTTTCTCCGCTATGAGCCGGGGCCAGCGCAAAATGGGCCGATCCCTCATCGATATGGGGGGTCGGCCCAGGGTTGGCGTGAAACGAACGGGGTTCGGGGTGAGGGCCCTTGGATAGATGCTCCCCGCGCGGTCGAGCTCTTCGGTTTTTAAGGCGCCTCCCCCTCTCTGCGCCGGACACGACGGCGCTCGCTAGCCCAGGTATTCGATGTCGGCGTTCGTGAAGCCCTCGAGCATGTCGGCGGCCCCGCGATAGAAGCTGGTTTGGGCAAACGACCTGATGTCCTGGGCAAAAGCTGGCACCCATGCACCCAGGTGGTCGTGCAGGAAGTTACGCTGGACGTCGAGAAGCCTGTCGGCCTCCGGCTCGTTTCCGGCCTCGAGGGCCTCTGCCGTCCTGCGCGCCATGGTCTGCATGAACTCCAGCTCGAGGGCCACATGGTCCTCGCCTACCTTCCAGCTCGGTACCCGGCCGAGGTCCTCGCTCAGGTAAATCGCGAGCACCTCGTCGCGGGATTCCTGCATGAGCAGGTGTTTCTCGGAAACATAGGCGCTTTCGAAGGGATAGGCCGCTTCGTGGCCGTCGATACCGGTCCCGATGAAGGCCTTCACGTAGTCAATCGCCAACGCCTTGAGCGGGTCTGCTCCGGGCGCGCGCAGCCAGGCTACCATGTCGGAGAGGCCGCGTGACATCTGGTCCGTGCCGGCCTGCCCCGAGGTGGACTCCAGCAGCTCGAGGAGCTCCTGGTCCGCCTCCACTCGGAAGAGACGGGCGAGGAGGCCGTAGACGTCGGCGCGCACGCGCATCTGGGAGACGACCATCCCCTTCTCGTCGGCCTTGAGCTCGCACAGCAGGCACTTTCCGTAGTCGCTCGTGGCCCAGGTCTTCCCCTCTGTCCAGACGAGTGCGCCGCGGTTCTTCAGGTCGTTGATGAAGCGCTGCGGCAGCACCGCCTTCTCTCCCTGGGGAGCGAGTTTCCCGAAGGCATCTTTGACCTGGGCGATCGTGGCTCCCCCGTCTTGGCTGCAGACTTCCAGCACGGTCGCGTACTCCCGGGGTGACGCCTTCTCCCCTGCGGTTGCCAGGTCGCAGCTGTCAACCTTGTCGGGGTTTTCTGCGTTCGTCTTGTCGGTCATTTCTTGTGCCTCCGGGTAGTCTTCGGTGCCGGGCGGCGCGCGGTCTCTCGCCGCCCGGCTGATGGTCTATGCGTCAGGCGCCCCTAGTGGGTCGCCTTCCATTCGTGGTCGCGCAGGATGTACAGGTGGCTCGGCGCGTTCCCGCTATCCTCATACGTGTAGACTTGGTCGTCGGTGTATGGCTTCGCTATCTCGTCGAGCGTGCAGAACTGGGTCAGCACCGTCTCGTAGCTGGGATCCTGGGCGGTGACGTCCACCTTGCCAGCCCCCTTGAACGAGCCGATTCCCTCGTCGAGGTCGCCAAAGAAGCGGGCGCGCCCGCCGCACTGGGCGACGCACTGCGGCAGCTCGCCGCGCTCGACCTTTTCCTCGCAGAAGGTGCATTTCTCGACGACGGAGGTCTGTGCGTTGAGGTACCGCACGCCATAGGGGCAGGCGCCCACGCACGCCTGGCAGCCGATGCACAGGTCGGGGTTAATCTGGACGATGCCGTTTTCCAGCTTCACGGAGGCGCCGGTGGGGCACACGCTCACGCACTCGGGGGTCATGCAGTGCTGGCAGCCGAACGGCAGGAAATACTGGTAGACGTCGGGGAACTTGGCGCCCTCGTGGTCGGGGTACGGGCCGACGCGCTCGATCTCGTTCCAGTACTTGCCGATCTCAACGCCGTTGACCTCCTTGCAGGCGACCACACAGGCCAGGCACCCGACGCATCGGTTGAGGTCGGTGACGATTGCGTATTGCGACATGGCTCTACCTCTCCGTCTCGTAGTTCAGCTGGGCCCAGGCCTTCAGGCGCTCATCGGAAGCGTCGGTGATGATCGGTGTCCCATCGTTGCCGCAAGGGACGGGGTTGCCGAAGGGGGAGTTCTCGGGTGTGGCCTTGTACACCTTCACCGGGTAGGCCCGCAGGTAGGCGGCACCGCAATGGCGGTCGCGGAGTTCGGGGTCGACCAGGCAGTTCACGCCGGACAGCTCGAACCCGTGGCCCGACTGCTCGAGCTCGGGGTACCACCACTGGTGCTCACAGTTGATGACACCGGGCTCGATGCCCTCGTAGATGTCGGCCCGCTGGCGGATCTTTCCGCTGGGGCTCTCGATCCAGCACCAGTCGCCGTCCTCGATGCCGTACTTTTGCGCGTCCTCAGGGTTGATCTCCATCTTCGGCACAGGCCACAGCTCGCGGCACCAGGGCAGCTGTCGGTGCTCGGAATGGAAGTACACGGGAATGCGACGGCCGGTGTTGCAGATGAGCGGGTACTCCGCCTCCATCTCGGGCTCCGCGGTGCGGCTCTGCGGCGCCTCGCGGTAGTTGGGAAGGATGTCCGACTCGTCGGGGAAGAACGTCTCCATGACGGTGGACCAGATCTCCATCTTGCCCGTGGGGGTCTGCATGCCCGGCTTGAGGTCGGGGCGCAGCATGCCCAGCTGGTAACGGCGGTAGTATCCCCAGGTCGAGCCCCATTCCTCGCTCATGGCCTTGCAGTCCCACCAGCCCTTTTCCTGGAACTCGGCCGCGAGCTCGTCCCAGGTCTTGCCCGAGCCCTGCACGAACCAGTCGCAGTACTCCTTCTCGGTGGGCCAGGGGTTGTCGGGATCGTCGGAGAACGGCACGCCCATGGCCTTGTAGAGCTTGATGTTAAAGACGGGGTCGTATTCGACCTCGCCGGGGCGCTCGACGCACTGCACGTTGAGGCCCATGGCACCGGAGGCACCCTGCGAGGGACGGGTCGCGTTGGCCTCGATCCAGTGGGCGCAGGGAAGGAGCAGGTCGGCGACATCGGAGAGGGGCGTGTGCCAGAGATCCAGAACCACCAGGAAGTCGAGCTTCTTGAGCGCCTCGAAGTTGTAGTTCGAGTTGGCCATGTTCATGAAGTCGCCCGACTGGGCAATGCCCGCCTTGATGGGATAGGGGTCCCCGGTCTCGATCTGCCTGTAGCACGCCGCGGCGTCGGCCCAGTACTGCCACCACTTGAGCAGGGGGAACTCGTCGATACCGGCGAGCAGGTCGAGCGTCGCCTCGTCGGGGTCGGGCGCGCCGCCCATGTTGATGTTTCCGCCGAAGTTTACCTGGCGGGGGCTCAGGAACCCTGTGGTGCCTCCTCGGTTTCCGCCCGGGGTATCCCAGTTGCCCGTGATGCCCACCAGGGCGTCGAGCGCGCGGGAGTTCTGGATGGCGTTGCAGCCGTGCTCGACGGCGAGCATGTACCCGATGCCGCCGTTGCCGTAGCCGCGCTCGGGGTGAACGCGAGTGGCGTAGGTCTTGGCCGCGAGCTCGATCTGATCGGCGGGCACGTGCGTGATCTGCTCGGCGATCTGCGGCGCGTACTCGGCGCAGCGGGCGCGGAAATGCTCCCAGACGGGCTTGACGGTGTGCTTGGACCCGTCGGCGAGGACGACCTCGTATGCGCCCTCCAGGGCCGGGTCGATCTCCGTCTCGAAGCCGTCGGAGCGCGAGAAGCCCGTGGCGTTGGGCAGGAAGCCCTGCGAGACGCCGGGGAACAGGTTCTCCTGTTGGGCGGGGCCGCCCTCGAACTTCATCTCCCAGGTCTCACCTTCCCACTCCATGGTGTCGCAGTCGAAGTAGGTGAGGCGGTTGCCGATGGTGTCCCAGCACATCATGCGCGAGGGGCTGCCGCCCTCGACGAGGTCGGACTCCTTGAGCAGGCGCGTCATGGTCTGGAAGAAGCCGGCCTGGAACTTGGCACCCATGGGTCCGGGCGTCGGCTCCATGTCCTCGACCACGAGGAACGGGGCGTCGGTCCACTTCTTAACGAAGAGCTCGTCGTACAGGCCGTTCTCGATAATGACGTTCATCCAAGACAGGGCCAGGGCGCCGTCGGTCTGCGGGTAGAGCGGCTGCCAGATGCCTGACTCCTTGCCCAGGTTGGTGAGGCGCGGGTCGACCGTGATAAAGGTCTGGGCGTTCATAGCAGTGTCGACCGTCATGCGGCAGGAGTCGTCGTAGTTCGACAGCTCCGTCGATCCGCCCCAGCGAACCATGACGTCGGGCTGGTCGACGGTCGCCTGCCAGCTGAAGGCGTAGGCGGACTGCATGAGCGTCGCGAAGTGGCGCGGGCCCTTGCACACCTGGTAGGGGTGCACGCTGTTGGGGCTCTGGAAGAGCGACCGGAAGGCGCCGTAGGACGCCATGCACCAGCAGCGGCTCGTGCCGCTCATCATCATGATGGAGGGGCCGCCGTACTGGTCGATTATCTCCTGGAAGCGCTCCGCCATGGTCTGATAGGCCTCGTCCCAGGAAATGCGGACCCAGCCCGGGTCCTCGGCATCCTTGGGGTTTGTGCGCTTGAGCGGGTACAGGACGCGGTCGGGGTGATAGGCGGCCTGAATCGAAGACTGCGACTTCGCGCAGCAGTTTCCGGCGGACTGGAAGGCGCTCGTGTCGCCCTCGACTTTTACGGCGCGTCCCTTCTCGACCGTCACCCAGACGCCGCACTCCATCTTGCCGCACCCGCGGCAGCACGTGCGCACGCGCTTGGTCTCCCCCTCGCCTGCCGACTCTTCGGCCTTGGCCAGCGCGGCGTTGCCGAAGGTTCCGGCAAGCCCCGCCGTCGCCGCGGCGACGGCAGCCATTCCGACGAACGAACGGCGGGACAGCTCTCTTCCTAGCATCGTCTCCTCCTTGCACTCGGGGCGCCCTCTTGCGGGGCGCTTCGCGGGGCAATACTAGGCCCGCGTCGAGCACGCGGCTGGTTCGGCTTTCTCCAGCTGATGTCGATTCGTTGACGTGAGTCCGCAGGCGTCTCTATAATTCTGTTTCGGAATCGAGTTTGCTATCGGGAACCAGGGGGCATCCGATGCACATCGAGCTGTTTGGGGAATTTGTCGTCCTCGCCGAGGAGCTGAACTACCACGCTGCGGCGCGCAGGCTCAACGTCGCGCAATCCACGCTGAGCAAGCACATCGCGGTCCTCGAGCGCGAATACGGGACGGCGCTCTTCGCGCGCGATCGCGGCGGCGTCACGCTCACCGCGAGCGGGTCCGTGCTGCTCGAGAGCGCGAAGGAGATCTGCGACGCGTTCGAGCGCTCGCGCAGGCTCATGGCCCCCCGCGAGCGCAGGGCGCTCTACGTCGCGGGGGAGCTGGACAACCCCAGTGCGTACCCGGTCGTCTCCAGGGCCGTCGGCGCGTTCATGGCGCACGACTCATCCTGCGTGCCCCACATCGTCCCGAGCCCCTCGCTCGCCCTCGAGTCTGTCGTCGGGACGCTCTCGCGCGGGGAAGTGGACTGCGCGGTGCTCTCCGTCGACCATCGGTCACTCTCGGCCTCCGGGCTCTCGGGCGAGGTCGCCATCCGGCGGCTCTTCCGCTCCCCCTTCGTGGCCATCGTGGCTCCGACGAACCCGCTCGCGCGCAAGGGGTCGCTGCACCTGTCCGACCTGGCTGGGTGCACGCTCATGCAGCTCGTAGGCCCGCGATTCTCGCCCTCGTGGAAGGTTATCGAGCGGCAGTTCAGGACAGCCAAGGTGCCGTTCGCGACGGCCCCGTTCGCCGCCCTCACCCCATACGACTTCATGGGGATCGACCTGCTCTCGTCGGTCCTGCTCATCCCCATCGCCTCGGGGATCCCGTCGCCCGATCTGCTGGGCGGCGCCGCGACCGTCCCCGTCTCCCCCGACGAGCTCCACTTGGACATAAGCGCGCTCTGGCTGACCGACAGCCCCATGGCGGGAAAGGCGGGAGAGTTCGCGGACGCCCTCGAAGAGGCCTACCGGGAGCTTTGGGGCGAGTGAGCCGGGCCGGGCGCGCTGAGGCACGGGCCTCGCGTAGCGGACGGTCAACAGGCCGCAGTCCCGGGCGATCCGCGCAGACCCAACCCTTTCGAACGAATCCGGGAGACCGGCGCGCGACGGAAAGAAGCGGCTCTCCCTACTTCATCTCCCTCACAATCGCAACGGCCTCCTCGCGGGAGTGCACCCCAAGCTTAGCGTAGACGTGGCGGATGTGGCCCTTGGCAGTGTTGTGCGAGATGAAGAGCGTCTCTTCGATGCCCCGCGCCGAATGCCCTTGGGAGAGCAGGACGAGCACGTCCTGCTCACGGTGAGTAAGGCCGTAAAGGCGCGCGATTCGGGCGCAACGCGCGTCAAGGTCGTCAAACGACCCGTCGTCTGTCTGCGGGTCTGCGGCATGTATGGTGGCCGGAACTGCGCCCATGTCGCTTTGTTCCTCCGTGCCGGTTCTGCCAGACTCTGCCGTGCTCAAATCCGCCCTCGCCGAATCGATGGGAGCAAAGCCGGAGTCGGCAGGTCGAATCCCCCAGGTTGTAACGAAGTCGCGCTCCGAGAGCAGCAGCATGCTGAGCAGCACGAGTGCGACAACCGCAACGTCGAGTGGCAACGCCAGGTTGCCCTGCGCATTTTCAACCCACATAAGCAGACCCATACCAACCGCCGACCCCGCGGCGTGGGACAAGACGGAACATCCTTCGATGATGCCGAACAACCAGGCCGCATGGATTCCGTAACGGAAGCAAATGCTGCTCAGGATAAACGCCATGAACAGGCTGAACCCAGTGAACCCCGCATAGCCAAGCGCGCCGCCGACCTCGGTCAACACTTGGTTGCCCAAGGGGAAAGAGAGCAGCGCGCATACCATGAGCGGCGGGCACAGTTTGTAGAGCAAGCGCGGGTCAAAGCGTTCGAAGAACACAGTACAGGCCGCAAACAGCATAGAGGAGCACGCGAGCACGCCAAGCTGTCCTGTGCTGGCCGTGCCACCATACAGGTGCATAAGCATGTAATGGACGAATGAAAACGCCGCCATGAGCAGGGCGGGACGCCACGGGAAACGCCAGCTTTTAAGAACCCGCTCCCCGCAAGTTTCGGTCTTGCTTGTCCGCTCATCGCAGCGCAACAACATCCAACAGCTCAACAAGGGCAGGGCAAGTACTGTTGCGACGGCAATCGGCAGGGAAACGGCTGTTAAAACAAAGAACATTGCGGGCGCCATTGCGAACGACGCCGCATAGGCGGGCCATAAAATGATGGGCGGATACTTCACGTACTGCTCGCTCCAGAGCAGATAGATGAACGCCAGCGCAAGACCTTCGCAAAGAGAGGCGATGCCGGCGAGCAAATGAGCCGACGCGGCGCCAACAAAGCCAGCAGCAAAGGTCAACACGGGGGCAAAGGTGGCAAGCGCCGCGCTGCAAACGACCGTGGATTTGCGGAACAACGCGACACGTTGGCGGTTGCACGCAAAGGCCAGACAAATCAAAGCCATGCCGTGCACGGCGGCGCCCGCATTAGAAGCGGGCCGCGGTCCCGTACCCATGTGTCCGCACACCCACGGCAGGCAAAGGCTCCAAGCGAGGAAGAGCCCCAGACCCAGCAGGAGAGGAGTCGCCAAAGGGTCGGCCCCCCTTTCGAATGAGCCGAACCGACGGGCCTCCTGAGAAGCCCCGGTATCCGTCTGCAGCCGCAGGCCCTTGTCACCGGTCTCCATTACCGTCTCCCCCGCACACCAAAACTTGACTCTCTTTGCATGAATCCATGGTATCCGAACATGGCCGCCAAGTCGGTAAGACTTTCATCCACCTCGTCCCAATTACCCAAGCATGAGAAATAAGCATCGCTTTACCTGGTGCTTTATCAAAAGTGAACAGGATGGGGTTAGAAAAACAACCCCAGTATACGACCCTGCAAGCCGATGAATCAGCCCCAGTGACAACCCCCAACGCCGTGCCCGATTGGCTAATGTCTTCGTCGTCCAAGCGGCGGGGCACGATGGCCCGCCGACCGATGACGTGTAAAAGGAGGACGTATGAAAGTTGCTCGCAGGGATTTCATAAAGGGAGCGGGAGCCGCGGGTCTTACGACGTTGGGCGCGTTTTCGGCCATGACGGGCCCCGCCTTCGCCGAGTCGTCGAAGAACGGCCAGGGCGCCGGAACCGAGGAGGCACCCGATCCCCTGACCGTGACGACCTCGCCCGACCAGCCCCTTGACGACGTGCAGGACAACGTTGCGTACAACAAGCAGCGCGGCGCTGACGACCCCGATTACGGGGCGCGGATCGCTCATGTGTTCGGGGCGAACTCCATCATGGACTACTACCTGTTCGATGGTTTCACGGGCATCGGTGTGTACGAGAAGAACGACGCCATTCACGTCGGCGACCTTGTAATGGATCCCCCTGGCGGAAGGTTCTCAGACATCGCGCTGAAGAATGGCGGCACGGGCGATACCGACTCGCCCATTCGCGACGTTCGCACGCTCGTGTACACCACGCCCGACGGAAAGAACGTGCAGCTCAAGGCGCAGACGCTGCATGGCGCCCAGCTCGTCCAGGACGGCATGGTCGTGTTCGCCGACAACAAGCCCGGCAAGCTCGAGCGCTCCGTGACGCTGCCCCTCTCTCTGTTCGACTCCGAGCTGTCTCGCGGAATCAACTACCTGCTGCAGAATCCTGACTCGGGCAAGCACAATACCTCGGGCGACGACAACGGCTTTTCGGACACCTCGCTTAAATTCTGGTTCAACGAGGACGACAAGGTATGCGAGGGCCTGCAGCACGTGTACACCAAGTATGCCTACAACGGTGCGCGCAACTATTGGCTGTATGTCGAGAGCGAAGGCGAGATTGACGTCCGATTCGACAAACTCGGCACGGGCGATCCCGACTCGCCCGACTATGTGCCCGGCACGGCGCTCAACATGAGCGTGCGCGAACCGGCATTTGACGGCTGCCACGCTGAGGCCGCGATCGATTCCGCCAATCCGAGTCGCTTGGGATTCTCCGTGCCCATCGACGATGTCTTCTACTTCGATCCGACCGACCCCACGGTCGTACAGAACGCCCGCCTTACCAATGAACGCGAGTTTCAGTTCTGGCGCGCGGAAGTCGGCGAAGACAACACCGCCCTGTCCGGCGACGTCAGCATCGCATGTGACCTGGACTGCCCGGGCGGCTTGTATTTCAGCATCACCTGCGATGCCGTGCAAGCCGGCGAGTTCGACCTCGATGTGAGCTGCTCGGCGGGCCGTGGAACTGGTTGGCCGACCGAGTGGAGCGCAAAGCCTGCAACCATCCGGGTTCGCGTTAAGTAACTTCCCTGCCTGCCTATATGCAGACATGGATACGAGAAAGGTGCACCTCTTATGTCCGACTTGAGCTTCTCCCGCCGTTCGTTCACTGCGACCGGACTTGCGCTGGCTGTCCTGTCCGTTGCCAGCCCACAGGTCGGCGCCGCGCTCGCCGATGACAAGGCCGACGCCACAAACTGCGACGTTCTCGTCATCGGCGGCGGCATTTCCGGCGCCCTTGCCGCGCTCTCCGCATCCGATGCCGGCGCAGAAAGCGTCGTTCTCTGCGAGAAGCAGGGTTTCATCGGCGGGTCCGCGGCCCTTTCCAGCGGTTTCATGGTGACGGTGAACAACGACAACTTCCCTGACACCATAGACGACTCCTGGGACAAGATGTCCTCGGTTCTCCATGGCGTCCATGACCAGTCCCCCGACAAGGCCTACCCCAACTGGAATCGCCTTGAGGGGCTCTTCCAGCAGCAGAGCGACACGATTGACTTCATGCTCAACCTGGGTATGACGGCGCAGTTCGATGAGAAGTCCACCGCGGTTACCATGTGGGACGGCAAGGGCGCCGGCATGATGGACGGCCTTGCCAAGGCAATGGACGACGACCCCAAGGTTGAGGTTAGGCTCGACAGCCCCGCCACCAAACTTCTTGTGGATGAATCCGGCGCCGTGTGTGGCGCTGAGTTTGAGGGCAAGTCCGGCGCTTTTACCGTAAATGCCAAGAAGGTCGTTCTTGCATGCGGCGGCGCCTCGCACAACGATAAGATTCTCGAGCGCTACATGCCCTCGATTGCCGGCGTCGACCTCGACAATCAGTCTGCCGCAGGCAACACCGGCGATGGTTTTGGCATGTGCGAGGAGCTCGGCGCGCAGCTTTACCCAACCATGTCCCTCGAAGAGGGCAGAACCTCGACCGATGCTGACTGGAAGACTGAGACCGGCTTTCGCCCCGGCGTAGACTCCAAGCTCATCGTCGACGCCCAGGGCTCGCGTTTCACCAACGAGGCCCCCGCTTCGAGCCAGATCCTTGTGTACTACATGGTGCAGCATGGATCTCCCAAGTACTGGTGCATCTATGACGCCGCCACCGCTGACGAAGACACCAAAAAGGCCCTGGACAAGGGCGTCGAGATGGGTTGCGTTTTCTTCGGTGCCGATGCCGAGGAGCTCGTCGGAGCCATGGGTGCCGATGCTTCCACGTTTGTCGACGCATTTGCAGCCTACCAGGACGCTTGTGCCGCCGGCAAGGACGACGAATTCGGCAAGGACGCCGAAAAGCTCGTCGCGTACGACGACTCCGAGGGCCTCTACGCCATCTATATCCGCCCGAGCAGCTGGGGAACCATCGGCGGAGTTGTGACCGACGATGAGTTCCATGCGCTCGACGAGTCCGGCAGCCCCATCGCGAACCTCTTTGCAGTTGGCGAAATGAGCAACCGCGAGTTCTTCAGCGTCTTCTATGTGGGCGGCAACTCCCTGGCGCTCAACTCCACCGCCGGTCGACTTGCCGGCGCCACCGCAGTGGCGGAGATGTAGGGCTTTTTTCTGGAGTCAGAAGAGAACCCGGATGTTTCCGGGCATCTGGCCAAGCCGGGCAGGACGCGCAAAGCATCCCGCCCGGCTTTTCGGGCTACTCTCAACACAACACAGCCTCCCGCTTCCTGAGCCTGAAAAGCAGGGCCAAGGAATTGGGAGGCTTTGTTGTGCCCGCTTGCCTGCATCGCAGGCATGACGACGCGGAGGCTGCGACGAGACGCCGCTTGCCCATCGTCTGAGCGGCAAAGAGGCGTCCCGCCCACAGAGGCCCACGCAAGCCCCCACCCTGCGCGCGAGCGCCCCTCCTACTCGCGTGCGGGCCCCGCCACCTTACGCTGTCTCGTTGCGCTCGAAGAACGCCCGGGCGTTCTCGAAGAAGAGCTTGTCCACCACTGCCCGGCCGAAGCGGCCGACCATCTTGGCGTGGAAGTCCCCCACCTTCTCGCAGCGGTCGAGCCACACAGGGACGTCGCTACCGTCGTAGTCGCTGCCGAGGGCGAGCGTGTCCTCCCCGCCCAGGTTGAGGAAATGCTCGACGTGAGCGCAGAGCTCGTCGAACGTGGCCTCGCCGCCCGCGGGGCACTCGCGCTCCACGATGAAACCGCGGTAGTAGTTGAGCCCGACGACTCCCCCGCGGTCGCGGATGGCGCGGAACTCGTCGTCGGTCAGGTTGCGCGGCACGTTGCACACGCTGCGCGCGTTGGAGTGCGACGCGGCGAAGGGGCGCCGGGCCACCTCGAGCAGGTCGGCGAAGCCCTCGTCGTTGAGGTGGGAGACGTCCACCACGATGTGCGCGTCCTCGAGCGCGCGCACGACCTGCCTGCCGAACTCGCTGAGCCCCTCGTGGGAGCACTTCCCGCTGCCGATGGAGTTCCGGCCGTTCCACGTGAGCGTGACCATCTTCACACCGTCGGTCGCCAGCTCGTCCACAATCCCCAAGTCGTCGCCGATGAGCGAGCCATTCTCTATCGTGAGCATGGCCGCCGTCCTGCCCGAGGCGAGGACGTCTCCCACGCGCCGCGCGTCGCGCACCTGCTCCACCATGTCGGAATGGCATGCGACCTGGCCAGAGAACCAGTCACGCGCCCGCCGGTAGAACCCTCGGGCGCCTTCTACGTCGTAGATGTCGGGCACCCACACGGCGAAGCACTGGCACCAGTCGTAGGCCGCCATGCGGTCGAGCGCCAGCGCTCCCCCGTTGGAGGCTAACGTGCCACTCGTGTCGATTCCCAGCTTCGCCTGCTCGGCAATCTCGCTTCTGTACGGCTCGACGTCGCGCATGCACAACTGGTCTATCGTGTCGCAGTGCAGGTCGAACACCTTGGTGCGCCTCACGGCGCCAGTCTTTACCTCGCCCATCGCACGCCTGCCCTTCTAATCCACGCGTTCCATTGAGACGACCTCCACGGGCCTGTGCAGGCGGTCGCTTGTGATACCGACGCCGTCCACCGTCATCTCACCGCGCTGGTTGTTGAACGGGTCGTCCATGAATTCCGGCCAGCCCGCCTGCATGCCCGTGCGCATCCTACACCCCTCGTATTCCCCGCTGGGGCCGAAGGGCAGAGAATCAGGACGGTGTTAATGAAAGCTTCGCCGGCGGAATCGGCGGTTGCAACGAGGCGCCTGTCGAGCTGCGCAAGGCTTAGGCTCCGCCCCGTATCCAGGGGACGCGCGACAAACTGATGCACTGGTGGCTAGTATTGCCTGCCTGCCTACACGAAATCGCTTTAAACAATAGCCTGCCTCCCGAAGCTCTCTTCTGGGCTTCGGGAGGCAGGCTACGTATTTTTAATGCTCGCCAGACAGAGACTCTCCCCTCTCAAAATACTGAAATCGAAAGGGGAGAGCCTATGGGGTTATTTGTTTAATGCTTGTACTTCAAACGAGAACCTATGCGCCCTGCGTGTACGCGACGGCCTCGGTTGCGGCGATGTAGCCGGAGTCGATGCACAGGCCGTAGCAGAAGCCGGGGATGTCGTAATAAGGCGAATAGTAGAGCGAACCGGCCTCGGTGCCGACGCAGTACAGGCCGGGGATGGGCGTGTAATCGGCAGCCGTGAGGGCGCGGCACTGGTCGTCGATGCGGACGCCGCCAAACGTGGACCAGGCGCTCTGATAGTTCTGGGTAATGTAGAACGGGCCGGTCTCAACAGGCGTCAGATACCAGGGGTTGGCGTTGAACTCCTCGTCGACACCGGCGGCGCAGTAACCGTTGTACTTCTCGACCGTGGCAAGGACGTTCTCAACGGGCAGGCCGGCCATCTCGGCAACCTCCTCGAGGGTGTCGGCTTTCCAGCACCAACCCTCGGCAATGCCCTCCTCAATGTCTTCGGGCAGCTTGTCAAGGATACGGTCCTTAAAGTAGGCGCCGATGAACCAGTTGGTGTTGGGGTCGCCGTACTCGCCGTCCTGGGCGCCGCGGGCCTTCATGTAGTTGTAGAGGCCCTCGGTGGTCAGAGCGTCCACGTAGGTCTGGTCGACGATGGCGTACCAGGGGTTGTTGTGCAGCGTCTGCTCGGAACCGTAGCTCATGGGGAAGTCGCAAAGCATGCCCTCGTTGAGGAAGCGCTTGCCTTCGGCGTCTACAAGCAGGTTGCCGTAGTAGCCGAACTTGAAGGCGTAGTTCTGGTCGTACTTGTCTTGCTTTGCGGGGCGGCTTGCCTTGTCGTTGGTTCCGCCGTACTCGCAGGGGCAGTAGCCGAACGTCTTCTCGAGGGCCGCGCCCACAGCCTCGCACGCTAGGATGCCGTCGCCGGTGCACAGGCTCACGCCGCCCTTGGCCACGTTGAGGTCGCGGGTGTGCAGGAAGCGCTCCTGCAAGTCCTCATTGCCCAGGTAGCCGCCCGTTGCGATGATGACGGCACCCGCGTTGACCTGAACGGTGCCGTCGGGGCCTTCCGCCAAGACGCCGCAAACCTTGTCGCCATCCATGACGAGCGAGGTCATGAGCGTGGAGAAGCGCGCGTCGATGCCGTAGTTTGCAATGGCATCGCTCCAGACGGTGAAGCGGTCCTCGAGGGGCGTGGTGATGAGGTGGAAGCCACCCTTCTCTCCGATGAACGGGGTCTCGAAGCGGAAATTCACCTCTTTGAACTCGTAGCCGACCTCAAGCAAGTTGGCCACGGCGTTCTTGGACTCGTGGATGCAGCGGCGCATGAGCGCGGGGTTGGGCGTCCAGTGCGTGTAGTTCATAACATGATAGAAGACGTCGTCCTCGGTGAGCGTGGTGCCGCCTTCCTTTTCCTGCAGCACCGTGGTGCCGACGGCAAAGGGGCCAGAGACATAGACGCCATTGGGGGCGGTGACGTCCTCGCCCTTCTCGAGCACGACAACCTTGGAGCCGGCCTTGGCGGCCGTGATGGCAGACATGAAGCCTGCGGCACCCAGGCCGCATACGACGATGTCGCAATCGATGGTTTCGGCAACTTCGCCCTGGGCAGGCTTCGCGGCTTCTTCGGCGTTCGCGCAGGTAGCGCCCGTTGCGGCGAGGGCTGCGGTTGCGGCAGTCGTGGCTACGAAGGAGCGACGGTTCATCTCGATGCCCATAGAAAAATCCCTTTCCCTCAAAGGTCGCGGCGCCGGCCCCCGCCGGCTTTTCCTTACCGCTCAAAACGCATGGTGAGGGTTCAACGCGGTAGAAGGTCAAGGGGCAATTTCTTGAATTTGCGATGCGGGGGCGTGCTACTCAATGGGGACGAGCAGCGTCTCGACGTCGCTGCCCTGGCCGTCGAGGTTCATGAACATGGGAAGCAGCAAAACGTCGGACCTCAGACGGTATCCATGGTCGGCAAGATAGGCAAATAGCGGGTCAAACGTCTCGCGGCGCAGGCTTTCCGACCGTGACAGGCGACGGTGATAGCGCAGGCACTTCCCCATGGGAAGCCGTTCGATTTTCGAGGTTTCGCAGGACTCCAGCCTCCACGCCTCGCGTGCCGGCATGCATATGACGTAGCTCGGGTCAATGGTGGGACCGCGCCCCAGAAGGTCCTCCTTGTGCAAGATGCGTGCGCAGTTCGTCACGCTCAACAGCTCGTAAAAGGCTGCTATTTCCTGGCGATTTTCGCTCGAGACGCTGAAGTCGTATCCCTTTGATGCTTTGACATACACTTGGTCGTCGATGTCGGCGAGTTCAAAGTCGCTTCCTGTTGCCAGGCCGTCTGACGAGTTCTGCTGGACAGCCCTGCTCTTTTCAAGGGCCTCCAAGGCTCCGCTGATGCGCCGTAGACGGTAGTTGAGCAGGTCGATTTGGCGTTGAAGGATTTCGCGCTGCGACTGGAGGGACCCTTCGAACTCGGCACTGTCCTGTTTGGCGTCGAGCATCTCAATGGCGTGTTCGACGGTAAATCCGTATTGGAGCAGCACGCGAAAGGCGTTGGCCCTGAACGCATCTTGGGGCGTGAAAACGCGGTAGCCGTTTTCCTCGCGCTCGTTTGCGCAGAACAGGCCGGCCTTTTCATAGAACCGCACTCTAGAAGGGCTCATGCCGGTCATGGCGGCGAATTCGCCAATCTTATAGGTCCGCTCGGCCTGTTCTGTCATGCCGACTCCGTTCCCCCGATTGCCCCGCATGGGCTGCAAATTCCCCCAATGCAGCTAGATAGTTCATAATAAGCCCTCAACATGGTTGAAAGTCAAGACCGGCGATCCTTTTGTTTGCTTAGTAAGCCGTCGGCGTTCCTGCGTGTCACACGCGCCGAAGGAGCCGGTCTCTCCTAAGCGCTTTTTACAATCTCGTCGAGGCTAATTGCAAGCCCGGGGTAAATGCCCACAGGGATGGGCTCCTCGAACGGATACATCATCGGCGCAGGGTCCTCGGCGAATCGGGTGACCATCGTCCGACGCATCGAGGGGTCGACGATCCAGTACTCCCGCACGCCGGCCTCGCGGTAAAGGTTCTGCTTGGTGCCGTAGTCCATGCCCCGACTGCTCGGGGACACGATTTCGACCACCAGATCAGGGGCACCCTCGCACCCGCGGTTTGAAAGCTTCTTCCCGTCGCAGACGACGCTTAGGTCGGGCTCGACGAAGGTCGTGTCGTCGGCGAAGAGGTTCACGGCAAAGGGGGCGGCGTACACTTTGCAAGGGCCGCCGTGCAAGGCGATATGGGTCGAAAACCGAATTCCCAGCTGCATGGAGATGCCCTGGTGCAACCGACTCGGAGCGGCAAGGTCCCACAGCTCTCCATCGATGAGTTCGGCGCGCGTGCTCTCGGGAAGGGCCCAGTAATCATCAGCGGTCATACGCGGACTCGCCAGCGGCATAGCGCAACCTCCCATACATTCGCCAGATAGTATCGCAGGTATTGTAGCAGATGCCCGGAATCAAACTGCGACCTCATAATACAGGGCATCGTGCCGAATGGACCAAAACAAGGCCCAAAATCGCCTCGAAATGGTCCATTCGACACGTTTGGCCTACGAACGTGCCAAACGGACCAGAAACAGAATCAGAGGTATGTTCCTTCCCCATGCACCGCTTCTCGTCACACTACCCCGACCTGCCCTCGTTTGCCCAAGATGGCCGGGCAGTTAAAGTGGAGGTTGAGACGCAGGCTGTGCCCGGAACCATGGTCTCCGGCGTGCGTCGCTGCCCCTGGTTCAAAGACGACCCCGACGCCTACGTCCTGGCAAAAACCCAAGCCGCCCGCAAGGCTCGTCAATAAAACCTTGGGCCCCGCTTGGCCCTGGTAGCAGACGACCGGCTCATCTAGTCCGCGCCCAGTCAGCCCTGCTCCCCAAACCTAACCTGTCTGTCGCACACCTCGAGGGCGGCGGGGCGATGCGTCACAGCAATGACGGTCTTGTCGGGAAGCGCCCGCAGGTTCTCGAGCACGCGGCGCTCCGTCTCGGGGTCGAGCGAGCACGTTGCCTCGTCGAGCAGAAGCACCGGCCTGTCGGCAAATATGGCGCGGGCTATAGCGAGGCGCTGGACCTGCCCCTCAGACAAGCCCGCGCCGCCCTCGCCCAGCCGCGTGTCGAGGCCGTCAGGCAGCGCGGCCACAAAGTCGGCGCCCGCCACGCGCAGCGCGTCCCACACGCGGGCATCGCATGCCGCGCCCTGCTCGCCTCCAAACACGACTGCGTCGCGAATCGTGCCGCTCATCAGGTGGTTCCCCTGGGGCACGTAGGCAAAGAGGCTGCGCCACCGGGCCGTCAGTGCTTCGTGGGAGCCGTCTTGCAGCACGACGTTGCACTCCCCCGTCTCGCATGGGCAGAAGGCCATCATCGCCTTGAGCGTCGTCGACTTGCCGCAGCCGCTGGGCCCCGTGAATGCCACGAACTCGCCGCGTGCGATGGTCACATCGGGGCAGCGGACCAGGCACCCCTCGCCCGCAGCCTCGCCGTCGCCGACGACGGGGACGTAGCGGCACGAGACATCGCGCAGCTCGAGTCCCGTGAATCCGGCAAGCTCCTGCGCGTAGGCCGCCTCTTCGCCGCGTGCCTCCCGCGGCAGCGCCTCGGCCTCCATGAGCCTCTCGGCGCTCGCTGTCATGGCGAAGTACTGGGGAATGCAGCCGGTGATGTTGGCCAGCGGGCCCTGCACCTGGCCCACGAGCTGCAGCGCCGCCACGAACGTGCCGTAGCTCACCGTGCCCTGCAGGATGCCGTAACCGCAGTACACCACGGCAAGCAAGTATGCCCCGCGCATGGCCAGGCCGAACCCGATGTTGCACATGTTGGAGAACCGGTTGCGTCTCATGCGCACCGCGCGGTGCTCGTCCAAAAGCCCGGCTGCGCCGGACTCGACGTGGCTCTCCCGCTGGAAGCTCTTGACCACCATGAGGCTGTCGAGGCACTCCGTGAGATAGGAGCGGGCGCGCCCGTCGGCCTCGCGGATCATCTTGTGCAGATGCTTGAGCACGCGCCGGAAGCCGAGCGTGCATGCCGCGAGCACGGCGCCCGTCGGCATGATAATCCATGCGACCTGGGGAACCATCACGATGAGCAGCGCAAGGGAGCCTGCAAGCTGGGCAAGCATGCCCGCCGCCGACGGCACGACCGTGGCGGCCCCGGCGGAGACGATGCGCGTGTCGTCCGTCAGGCGGCTCATCCACTCGCCGGCATGGGTCGCCTGCACGCTCGACAGGTCGGCGTGCAGCACCTCGTCGAACAGGCGCATCTTGAACGTGTTCTGAAACGTCGCCTGCACGCGCTCGCGCAAGAAACGCTGCAGCGCCTGCACGGCGATGATGGCGACGGAGACGGCCGCGAACACGACCACGCTCGTCAAAAGGGCGTCGGACATCCCGCCTGCGGCCGCGTTCACCAGGTCGCGCATGACCCAGGCCGAGTAGACGCACCCCGCGGCAAGGGCGATCTCGAGCACCGCGAGGGCGGCGACCATCCACAGGCGGCGCCCCAGTATGCGGACTATCCAAGAAACGGCGTGCAGGTTGGCGTTGTCGTTCACGCGGCAAAATCCCCTTGTACAAAAGCCTGCGGCAATGCGCGGCGGCCTACTCCTGCGCGATGCCCGCTTGCATGAGCTGCTGGCAGAGCGCGTCCACGTCCTTGGCGGCCGTCTGCTCGTCGATGTCGTACGCCTCGACCATGCCGGCGATGATCTGCTCGCGCGTCTGGCCCTGCTCCAGGCCCTTCCACACATGCGCGGCCGTGGCGTTGAGCTTCACGATGCCGCTGAAATCCTTTGCGGCCGAGCCCGTGGCCACGGCGACCCACTGGCCGGCAACCTCCTGGATGACGAAACCCTTCTTGATCTTCATGGCAAAGCCTTCCTCTTTTGACAAAACCTAATCGTCGCAGGCACAACCCGCATATACCTCGCCCGTGAGAGCCTCAAACGACGTGCGCACGGCATCCTCGGAGATGTCGCACCCCATGGACCACACGGGTACGCGGGCAAGCAGGCGGTCCACGCAGGTGAGAACCGCGAGCGCCCCCATGGGGCTGTCGCGCGACACATAGCACTGCCGCATGATGAACTCAACAGCGTCCGCCGGGGCAAGGTGCTCGATGGAGCACTCGGGGGCCTGGTGCAGGATGCAGATGCCTGCAAGCGGGGCGCTGCCGTTGTAGCCCCATCCCTCCTTGCCCGTCCACGGGCATCCATACGCCACCACGCCTCCCTGCGGCGGGACATGGACGAAGGGCTTGTCGCCGTTGAGGACCCTTGCCCCCGCCTTGCCGAGGTACCTCGTCCACAACCGCGCGTGCGTCGACTTGCCTGTGCCGCTTGGCGCCGCGAAGGCGTAGGCGCGGCCCGCATACTCCACGACGCATGAGTGAAACACGATGCGGTCGAGCGGGGCGAACCTCTCGGCAAGGTTCCTGTGCACGGCGCAGAACTCCAGGTAGGGTTCGGGGTATTCCGGGGCCATGGCACGCTCGAAGTCAAGGTCGGCGTCGGAGGCCCCCACCGTGAAGAGGGGCTCGCCGGCCTCTCCCCCGTCCACAAAAGGCAGGCAGGCATCCTTGAGCACGCCATGCCTGGGCGCCATCCCCACGGGAATGCCGGCTATCCTCAACTTCAAGGTCATCTCATGCCTCGCCTCGCTCACGCCGGTCCCTCCCCGCGCTTCCAATCTTTCCAACGCCTCGCCAACTTGGGAAACGCCCTCTTGAGGGCGCCCTTTGCCTTTGCGAGGGCCCTGCGCCTTGCGATGCGGCCACGCTCGCCTCGGCGCAGCTTGCGCACGTACTCGAGGTACTCGGGGTCCTCCACCGTGCACGGCTTGCCGTCGCGCACGAACGACACGAGCACGCCCAAGACGTCCTCGAAGGGGATATCCCGCTCGTAGGTCACGCAGTTGTCGCCGATGATGGTGTAGCCCGCGGGCCCCACCTCCACGATGCGGTGCAGCGTGTACTTGCGGTCGCCCGCGCGGTAGTACATCACGACATCGTTGACGCAGAAGCGCTCGCCGGGACGCGCCGCCCTGATGGTCACGACGTCGCGGCCTTCCCGCAGCATCGGCTCCATGGAGACGCCGCGCGTGCGGTACACGAGCACGCCGTCACGGGCCAGGACCTCCTCAAAGGTAGCGCTGGTGACGTTCACGGCCTTGGGGTCAGCAGTCATACAGCCCCATCTCCTCGCCGAGCTTGCGGCGGCGGGCCGCCTCGTCGATGTCGAGTTGGATCCTCGCCAGGGAGTCCTCGCGCGTCAGCAAGGTTCGGATGCATCGTCCTGCCTGGTAGATCCAGGCAAAGGGGCGAAGGACCGTATGGGTGCGCGCGGCTTTCCAGTTGCTCATGCCGCCTTCCTGCAGGTAGCCGAACAGGCTGATGGGTCCCCGCACCCGCTCCAGGGCCGTCGCGCCCGACTTCTCCTTGGTCTTGTGGCCGAAGTTACCCAGCAGCATCACGTGCTCGAGAAGCTCCGCGCACACGGAGGGCTCGACCTCGGCGCACCAGGCAAAACCCTCCTCCGGCATTCCCAGGTACACCTGGCAGAAGCGCGTGAGGCACTTGGCCGTGCGCTCGAGCTGCGGGTCATCCAGAAGGCAGCGGAACTCATCCCATCCCCCGCTTGCCAGGTGGGTCCGCGCGAACATCATCCAGTCGATCACCTGGCGGAAGCCCAGGCCGCCGTGCGCCAGGTGCTTGCGGGCATGGAGCAGAAGAACCACGCCGTTTATCATGGTGGGGAAGACCGGGAACTCGTGCCCCTGCACAGTCGCAGTCTCAGTGTGCGCAAGCGCGTCTTGGAACAGGACGTCCAGGCGCTCCTTGCTCGCGCCCTGCGGAATGCCGTTGGGCCGCCAATGGAGCTCGAGATGCACGCCGTCTTTCTCGAGGCCCACGTGGTGGTCGCTCACACCCTCGTCGTCCTCGCCCATGAAGCCTGCGGCAAGCAATGCCGAGCGTGCCTTGCCGAGGTTGTCCGGCGACACCATGCAGTCGATGTCACCGTAGGAGCGCAGGGCCGGGTCGGGGTAGAGCATGCCTGCGGCGACTCCCTTAAGAATGACCGCCTCGATGCCGCCGGCAGCCAGCACGCCGAGCGTCTCATCCTGCACGCCGAGCAGGTGCGCAAACAGGACGCGGCGCATGAGGTCGAGGTTGGTCCACTTGGCGACCAATGCTGTGTCTTTGCAGGCTTCAGCCAGGCCGCCCGGCACGAGAGCAAGGCCCGGGATTGTCTGCTGCTGCAACTCGGCATATACAGCCGCCGGGTCGAGCCCCTCCGGCAACGCAACGCTCTCACCGCTTGAATACGCCGAGCGAATTATCTGGCAAATGGTCTCTTCCAACGTCAATCGTCCGTTTCGTTTGCCTGAATGAAAAACCCGAAAGCAAGGATACCTGCGCTTATCACGCTGTCAACACGCCTATAGTTGCGCCACATATATGG
>CABQHM010000055.1 GCA_902464015.1 uncultured Coriobacteriales bacterium
GTGTACTCGCCGTCGGTGTAGGCAGCGTCAGAGGCGGGAGCCTCGTCGGTCTCCTCGACGGGAGCGGCTTCCTCGGTCTCGATGCCAGCGGGCGCCACGTTGGTTGTGCCTGCTTGCTCGAGGCAGTCGTCCACGGCCGTGAAGATGGCCTTCGAGGTGACGGTGGCGCCGGAGACTCCGTCGACGCCTTCGGTGCCGTTGGCCTCGACGATCTTGGCGGGGAGCTGCTCGATTGCCTTGGAGCCGATGCCCTGGGTTTCGGAGTTGTCGCCCACGGCGACCTCGGAGATCACGCCGCCCTTGATTGAGACCTCAACGGGCACCTTGCCGCCGATGCCCTTGCCTTCGGCGGTGTAGATGCCGTCGTTGTACCACAGGCCAGTCTCAGTCTGGGCTGCACCGCTCTTGGCCTGCTCGAGGCAGTCGTCCACGGCCGTGAAGATGGCCTTGGAGGTGACGGTGGCGCCGGAGACTCCGTCGACGCCCTCGGTGCCGTTGGCCTCGACAATCTTGGCGGGGAGCTGCTCGATTGCCTTGGAGCCGATGCCCTGGGTTTCGGAGTTGTCGCCCACGGTGACCTCGGCGATCTTGCCATCTTTGACGGTCACGGTCACAGGAACCTTGCCGCCGATGCCCTTGCCCTCGGCGGTATAGGAGCCGTCATTATAGGAGACATCGGTGGCCGCCCACGCCTGAGCAGGAGTCAGGACGCTCGTGAACGTTTGGACTGCGGGGGCGCAGCCGAGGCCGAGCCCGGCCGCGACGGCGAGGGGGAGAGCCAGCCTTGCAATCGTTTGAGTTTTCATATGTGCCTCATTTCACTGTGGGTTTTGCTGTTTCATATGCGTTGATGCTGGATGTACTCGAAAATAATCGGGTGAGTTAGGAGCAGTTCATAGGGAACGTCGTCTTTGATTGGTCGACAGCCAGGCTATAGAAGAAGAGATAGGCAAGTGGAGGTACATGACAGGCCCGCCTTTGCGCATGTTGGCAGGCTGACAAGAGCCTTGTGCATGGCTTTGGTGCCGCCGGGGCGGTCTCCAAGTGTCGGTGCCTGCGGGGGAGGAATACTCATAGCACTCTCCAATCTTCCACATTGTCTGCACGAACGTTGCATACATTACTCTCATTCAGATTGCTTTCAAATGCTGTCAGCTAATTGTCCGCCAGTGGAAGAGGGACCGGAGGCGAGCATTTCGCGGTGGCTGCGCTCGGTTATTGGCTGAAGCCGTCTTCACACACGTGCAAGAACGGTGATTTTGGGCGTAAAGCGGTATGATTCGGTGTTGGAATGCCTGCGATGTGGCAGCTGCCTGCGATTGCGGGTGGCGTGAAAGGAACGCATATGCCCACAAGCGACGACCAGCACAAGGAGAACCGCCCCGGCGAGGCCGGCAGGCCCGTGGTTCCCCAGGGGACAAAGCCGGCTTTTCCGGCTAATCCCATGAGCAAGCCGGGTTCATCCCGCGGCAGCCATGCTGCCGGCACCAACAAGGCTGCGGCGCAAGCCAATGCGTCGCGCACGGGTGCCATGCGCCCCGTGGCGCCCACTCAGGGTTCGCAGCGCTCCCGTAGCGGCGCTGGTGCCAACGGACCTTCGGAGAAGGACCGCTCCACCATCACCCTCACGCGCGCCCAGTTCATCGCGGCGCTTCTGGGCACGGCGGTTGCCGTGGCCGTGCCTTCGGTCTCCATTACCTCGTGCGTCAACCGCATGGGTCAGACCAGCGGCACGGACACCGAGGAAGAGACCTGGGTGAGCCCCTACGACTGGACTTGTGTCGTGGAGAAGGAAAACGGCCTGCTCACGTACGTGAAAAACGGCGTCACGCTCTCGGAGTCGGGCATCGACGTGTCCGAGCACGACGGCGAGATCGACTGGACCCAGGTCAAGGCCGCCGGTGTCGACTTCGCCATGCTGCGCCTGGGTTTCCGCGGGTACGGCCAGGGCACCATGAACCTCGACAAGTACTTCCTCGCCAACCTTTCCGGCGCCTCGGCGGCGGGCATCAAGGTGGGCGTGTACTTCTTCTCCCAGGCCATCACCGAGGGCGAGGCGCGCGAAGAGGCCGACTACGTCATCAACAGCCTCGCCGCCACCGACGTCAAGCTCAGCTACCCCATCGTGTTCGACGAGGAGCCCATCACCGACGGCAACGTGGCGCGCACCGACGACCTCACCGCCGCCCAGTTCAGCGCCAACGCCCTGGCTTTCTGCCAGCGGGTTGAGCAGGCCGGATACACGCCCATGCTGTACGGCAACAAGCACGAGCTGGCCAAGCTCGACCTCAAGGGCGAGCTTGCGGGCTACGACGTGTGGTATGCCGAGTATGGCGTGAGCCAGCCTACCGGCAAGTTCGATTTCGTCATGTGGCAGTACTCCGACACCGGAAACATCCCCGGCGTCGTCACCTCTGCCGGCCAGGTGGACCTCAACATCCGCTTCCTGGTGGCGTAGAGAGAGATTTTCGGGCGGCTCGTTGTACCGGGCCGCCCTATTTGTTTCTCTTATCGATAGAACCGCGGGTACGTCACCTGGATGCCGCGCGAGGCGCGGATGCCTTCGAGGCTTGCGTCGGTGAGCTGCGCCAACCCCTGGTAGAAGGGGCGCTGCGCTTCCTGCGCCATGAGGGCGAGGAAGTGGTGCGACCAGGTGAGTAGGTGCTGCGCCATAAAGCCGTCGAGCTCTGCGGGTATGGTTTGGGCAAGCTGGGCCATGAGGCCCAGCAGAAGGCCGATGTGGTCCTCAGGAGTGCGCGTGCCTTCAGGCGCTACGAGCCCATGCTCGCGCATCCAGCGCCTGAGCTCCAAGGTCGACTCGCCGAACATGACGCACTCGCGATCGGTGTAGACCGAGCCCCACGGCGGCGCTGCCTTGTGGGCAGGCCCCACGAAGAGGCGACGGTACTCACGGGCGAGATTCTCGGCTGCGTCGGCGGCGCCCTGTGCCATGAGGGCAAGCGGGCCTTCGGCTGCTTCTGCGTCGACGAAGGGCCACTCGGCTGCGGCGGCTGCGGGGTCGAGCGCTGCCATGGCGGCAAAGGAGGGACCGGCGGTGCCGGTGAGCGGGTCTTGCAGGAAGAAGGGCGCGAACACGTCGCCGATGAAGGCGACCTGCTCGAGCTGGGCTTGCTGCTCGTTTGCGTTGGCGGTGCCGGTCTGGGAGGTCGGTCCGTCGGTGTTGACGGCGTTCTCACGGGTGTCGGCCTGGGGCGCCAATTCGTCTGTGCCCGCCTGATTCTTGCTGGTATCGGTCATGCTGCTTCCTTTCGAAGGCGTGGTAGGAGAACGAGATGCGTGCGTGTTGGGCGTGTTGGGCGGGCGACGTGCGCTCGCACCTCAGCGCACCTTGAGCGGCTCGAACGACTGCACGAGGTCGCCGAGCTCCTGCTTGGAATGAATGCCCAGCTTGGTGTAGACGCGCTTGGTGTGGGTGCGCACGGTGTTCTCGGACACGCCGAGCTTCTCGGCGATGCGCGCCACCGTGTCGCCGCGCGCGATGTGCTCCATGACCTCGGTCTCGCGGTCGGAGAGCCTGAAGGCCAGGCGGATGGCCTCGCACTGCTTCGTTACGCGGTCGAGCACGGGGCGCACGGGAATCTCGAGCGGGTTGAGCGGGGCATCCTGGTCTTCCGGCTCATCTACCAGGGCTTCGGCCTTGCTTGGCTTTGGCGCGGTCGGGCTCAGCGACACGAACTCGATGGCGTCGGGGCTGCGGTCTTTGCCTGCCGCCCCTTGGCTCGGTCGCACCCAGATGCAGAACAGCACGAGACCGAGCACCCACACAGCCAAAAGCGACGCTTGGCAAAGCTGCAGCACGTCCAAGCCATCTGCCAGGCCTGTTGCCCAGCCGCAGAGGAATCCCGCGAAGTGCATGACATGCATGATTCCCGAGCAGAAGGCGTAGGTCACGATGGGGCACATGCCTCGGTCACGCGATGCCTGGGCACATTGGATGAGCAGGACCATCTGGACGAAGGCATAGACGGCGTACATGGCGCCGGCAAACGCCTCGAGGTACGTCATGCCCCCAGCAAACGGCATTGCGACAACGGCCAACGTGAGCGGGGGAAACGCCCATCGGTATGCTTTGCGCATGCTCAGGTGAAACGACAACCCTCGCCAAAGCCACAGCACGACTGTGGCCGACAACAGGGCGCCCAGCATGCTCGCCATGTTGACGACGTCTCCGGCCGTGACGTCGGCCAGTGCGACAGCGCGCATAATGCCTGCTACAAAGCCCACGGCACCCGCCGACAAGGCACTGCGCCAATAGTCGTGCGCAAAGCGCCGATAAACCTTGGGGTGTTCGCGCGGCACGTCGGCGAACATGGGCTGGTCGAGGTCGACCCTGCGCGTGGACACCGTGAGGGACGCCGCGCACAGCGGCAGAAACACCAAGGGCACGAGGTAGGCGGTCACGGCCACGGGGCAGATGTACAGCGTGAAGTAGATAAGCGCGCTCAGGCCGGTTCCCAGGACAAGCAGCAGGTCGCCGCGCTCGTCATCGCAGGACGAAAACGTCCTCTGCCACAGAATCGCCATGCTCGTGCTTCCCAGGCCCTGCAGGATTCCTGAGCAAACAACCAGGTAGATGGCTATTTGCGAGTGTACGTACATGGCGGCGATGAGGGCGAGGCAGCCAGCGATCATAGGCGGGGCGGCAAGCTTGGGCATCACGCGCGACGCCAGCGCGGGGGAGCGATAGGCGCCCACCAAGCAGGCGATGTACGTGCCCACCGAAGCTGCTGCTTGAGAAGCGTAGAACGACAGCGTGACCGAGACGGTTTGGAACTCAAGCGGGAGAAAGGGAAAGACGCCGCCCCACACCTGCACGGCGCTGACTGCCAGGAAGAGGGCGAAGCCCCAACCGGCAACTCCCAAACGTATCGAGGGCACGCAGGCCACGCTACACCACCCCCGAGGTCATGTGGAAGCAGTAGAAGCAGAAGCGCACCGCGAACGTGCCCGCATAGGCGAGGACGCACATGGCCACAAGCTTGAGAATGACCTTGCGCTCGATGGGCGAGAAGCGATTGGGCGTGGTTCTCGCGGTGGGGTCGAGGTGCGCCGCCGGAGTGTCGGGGTTCTGGCTGGCCGCGCTGGGGGCGGATACTGTCGAATCACGGTGGTTCAGGCCGGTCCCGTCGGCGTTGGTCTTTTCGGCTGTCTCATCAGGGTCGAGGCCTTGCGCCGCCAACGGGCGCATAGCATGCAAGCTCCCGAGGTTCGCCACCACAAGGCAGGCGCCGAACAAGGCAATCGCGGCCGGGTAGAGCGGCACGAGCTCGGCGGCCGTTCCAAAGGCGTTGCGTTGCGTGCCGAGCTCCATGTGCTGCATTGCCATGAGAATGCAAGAGGCAGCGGTTGCAACCAGCGAGATACCTGCGAGGATGCGCATGAGCCTGACCCTGCTCGTATATCCCGAACAGGTATATATAAGAAGCGTCAGCGGCGTCATGCAGGCAAAGGCTGTGCACGGCAGGATGACCTGCGCAAGCGTCGTGTCCCACGTGATGACCGTAGGCATGGCATAGGCGAGGTCGGTGCCTGCGATGAAAAACCCGGCGGCGACGATGCTGGCAAGGAGCCACAGACTGCGCAACGCCTTGTGGCCTTCTATATAGATGCATCCGAGCCAGTACGAGCATGCTGTTCCCAAGAAGAGCACGGCAAAGAACACCTCGGTTGCCAAGGGGGACGAGCCGATGGTGCGGAACACGTACAAGGCGTTGCTCGGCGTTCCCAGATGCGCGGCCGATGCCACGAGGCCTATGGTCGCCACGGCGAGCGGGACGATGAGCCAGCTTTCGAGGCGTTGGCGCAGCCGGTCGTCGAGCTTGCCGAAAAGCAAGGTGCAAGCAAGCACAACGTAGGCGAGCGCGGCGCCGGGGGCGAGCGTGGTGAACACCGCCAGGCATATGTCGTTGAGCGCAAAGTCGAGCCCGCGCATGTCTCACCCACTCTCGTATGCTATGGCACGCTAGTCTGGCGCCGGGAAATCTGCTTACGGCATCGCGCACGGAGACGCTCGAGCGGGTTTTCGAAGGGCTCGCCTGAGCAGTGCGCGCACAACGCGAGAAACATCATACCACGCCTTTTTACCAGGGAGAATCGTGCTTGTCACCCGCAGTATGTGACAAGTTGGGCATGGCGGGCGATAAGGTGTAATCGTCGACCCAAGCGCTTGGCACAGCGCGGCGCGTGCAGCCATGTCCACACGCCCGGCTCCGTCAACGCTTGGGAGCGCAAGGGAGCCCCGCCGGATGACGGGGATGCGTTCACAAGGAGAGAGAGGAACAACTATGGCTCGAGATTGCGCGATCTCAAGGCGATCCTTCGTCGCCACGAGCGGCGTGCTCGCCGGCCTTGCAGCCGCAGGTGCCGCAAGCGCCCCCACGTTCTCCAAGGCCGATGAGGCCGCCGCCTACGAGGAGGGTGTCACCGAGGTTTGGGGCCACTGCGCCATCAACTGCCCCGGCCGCTGCGCCCTTAAGTTCCATGTGAAGGACGGCGAGGTTCTGTGGGTCGACACCTACAGCAACCCCACTAACGACCTCGACGACCCGCAGCCCCGCGCCTGCCTGCGCGGCCGCAGCTACCGTCGCTGGATGAACAACCCCGACCGCATCAACTACCCGATGAAGCGCGTCGAGGGCACGAAGCGCGGCGACGGCCAGTACGAGCAGATCAGCTGGGACGAGGCCCTTCAGACCATCGCCGAGAAGCTGAAGTACACCATCGACACCTACGGCAACGAGGCTGTCTACATCAACTACGCCACGGGCGTAAGCTGCACCACGGCGCGTCCTCTGGGCCGTCTCATGAACCTGCTCGGCGGCAGCCTGAGCTACTATGGCAGCTACTCGCTGGCCCAGCAGCAGTGGATCGTTCCTTATATGTTTGCCGGCATGCCTGGTTCGAGCCTCTCGGCCATGGCCGACTCCGACCTCGTGCTGTGCTTTGGCTCCAGCCCCTCTGAGACTCGCCAGGGCGGTGCCGTCTCCCACCACGACTGGGTTCGCGGCCGCGAGTACACCAAGGGCAAGGTCTACATCATCGACCCCCGCATGAACGACTCCGCCATGGGCCATTCCGCCCAGTGGCTGCCCATCAACCCGGGCACCGATGCTGCCCTGTGCTCGGCCATCGCCCACGAGCTCATCGTGAACGACCAGGTCGACCACGAGTTCCTTGACACCTACTGCGTCGGTTTCGACGAGTCCACGATGCCCGAGAGCGCCAAGGGCCAGAACAAGTCCTACACCGACTACATCATGGGCACCGGCTACGACATGGTGGAGAAGACCCCCGAGTGGGCTGCTCCCCTGTGCGGTATCTCGGCCGACCGCATCCGCAGCCTCACCGAAGAGATCGCGGCTGCCGAGCACATGTTCGTGTTCCAGGGCTGGGGCCCGCAGCGTCGTTCCAACGGCGAGATGAACGGCATGTCCATCTGCATGCTGCCGCTGCTCACGGGCAACATCGGCCTTCCCGGCACGAGCACCGGCCTGCGTGAGGGCAGCCGTAGCTTCGGCCTTAAGAGCATGCCTGCTGGCGACAACCCCGTGAAGACCAAGATCTCCGTGTTCTCCATGGTCGACGCCATCGATCACGGCACCGAGATGACCGAGGTTGCCGACGGCGTCAAGGGCAAGGAGAAGCTTGACACCAACATTAAGTTCGTCTTTAACTACGCCGGCAACTGCATCACCAACCAGAACTCCGACATCAACCATGTCCATGATGTCATGAGCGACGACACCAAGTGCGAGTTCGTGGTTGGCTCGGACATCGTGATGTGCGACTCGATGAAGTATTGCGACATCATCCTGCCCGACATGTTCCGCTTCGAGCAGGACTCCATGATTGCCACCGGTGGCGACGATGCCTACATGATTTGCGGCCAGCCCTGTCTGCCCGAGGTCAAGTTCGAGCGCAAGACCAACTATGAGTGGGTCAGCGAGCTGGCCGAGCTCATGGGTGTGGGCGAGGAGTTCACCGAGGGCAAGACTGAGCGCGAGTGGATTGACTCTCTGTACGAGGCTGCCCGCGAGGAGAAGCCCGAGCTTCCCCCGCTCGAGGTGTTCCGCGACCTGGGTGTTGTGACCCAGAAGTCCGAGGCTCCTCTTATCGCCCTCGAGGCTTTCCGTGCTGATCCCGTGGCTAACCCCCTCATGACCCCCTCCGGCAAGATCGAGATCTACTCCGAGGCCCTCGACCAGTACATCCAGACCCACGAGTTCGCCGACGATGACTTCGTTGCCCCCGTGCCTGTGTACGCCACCGAGTGGTACGGCGTTGAGACCACGACCGACGAGTATCCGCTCGTGTGCTCCGGCTTCCACTACCGCGGCCGCCTGCACTCCAGCTGGGGCTTCGACGAGCAGCTCAAGGCCGCCAACCCCCAGGAGGCTTGGATCAACCCGGTCGACGCCGAGGAGCGCGGCATCGCCCAGGGCGACACCATCCGCGTGAAGAACCAGTTCGGCGAGATCGAGCTGCTGGCCAAGGTCACCGGCCGCACCACTCCCGGTGTCGTTTGCATCTCGCAGGGCGCTTGGCACGACGCCGACATGAACGGCGACCGCGTGGACAAGGGCGGCTCCATCAACACCCTCACCACGCTGCGCCCCAGCCCCCTTGCCAAGGGCAACCCCCAGCACACCAACATCTGCCAGGTCACCAAGGCCTAGCGGCGACGAGCAATCGGAGAGGAGAGAGCAAACATGGCACAGTACGGATTCTTCTTTGACGCGAGCCGCTGCACTGGCTGCAAGACCTGCGAGTTCGCCTGCAAGGACTACAAGGACCTCACGACTGAGTTCGCGTTCCGCAAGGTCTACGAGGTGGCCGGCGGGCAGACGACGCGCGACGAAAATGGCTGCATCCAGACGACCTGCTTCAGCTACAACGTGTCGAGCTCCTGCCAGCACTGCGACAACCCTGCCTGCGTGGTGTCCTGCCCCACCGGCGCCATGCACAAGGACGAGGAGACCGGTCTCGTGAGCGTCGACGAGGAGGTCTGCATCGGCTGCGGCGCTTGCGCCACGAGCTGCCCCTACGGCGCCCCCAAGGTCAACGCGGATCTTGGCCACTCCACCAAGTGCGACGGCTGTGCCGAGCGCCTGGCCGCCGGCCTCAAGCCTGTGTGCGTGCTGGCCTGCCCGGCCCGCGCCCTGGACTTCGGTCTCGTCGGGGAGATGGCCGAGCTCGGCGAGCGCGTCGCCATCAAGCCCTTCGGCGACCCTGCCGAGACCAGCCCCAACCTCTACGTCAAGGCCTGCGACGACGTCCGCGCCTTCGATGACGCCGAGGCAACCGTCGCCAACCCGCTCGAGGTTGCATAGGTTGGACTGCCTGCCCGCTTAAGGGCAAGCAACCCTGAGTAAGCAAGCGCGCCCCATCTGCAACCGTGCAGGTGGGGCGCGCTTTTTTCGTGCGTGGGATTGGGGGCGGGTGGAAGTGAACCTGGCATATCTGTGCCGGTTCGCCGCGCGCCTACCGGCAAGCCGTCTTTGCGGCGTGCCAGCTGGGTGGACCTGGGGGCGCGCCTCTGCTGGCACAAGCCCAGCATATTCGTGCTGGTCTGCGGCGCGTCCGGCGGTCGTCTTTGTGGCGCGCCGCCGGACGGCAGGCTCCCGCTGACCCTCCTTCGCCTACCCCCTGCTCACCAGGGCGTCGGTCTCGCGAGCGATGCGCATTTCCTCGTCGGTCGTTACGACGCAGATCTTGATGGGCGAGTCGTCGATCGAGATGATGCGGTTCACGCCAATCTGGCCGGTCACGTGGTTGCGATCGCGGTCCAAAATCATGCCCATGTGGGCGAGGCCTGCGAAGATGCGCTCGCGCAGCTCCCAGGAGTTCTCGCCGATGCCCGCCGTCACCACCACGGCGTCGGTGCGCGTCATCACGGCGTAGAACGAACCGATGGCCTTTTGCACCTTGTACACGTACATGTCGATGGCCAGTGCTGCCTGCTCGTTGCCGGCCTCGGCCGCTGCGAGCACGTCGCGCATGTCCGAGCCCACGCCCGAGACGCCCAGGATGCCGCTCTGCCTGTTGAGCAGCTCGTCCATCTCGTCGAAGGTCTTGCCTTCGCGGCGCATGATGTAGGTGATGATGGCCGGGTCGATGCTGCCCGAGCGCGTGCCCATCATGAGGCCCTCGAGCGGCGTGAAGCCCATGGTGGTGTCGATGGATTCGCCATGGTTGACTGCGGTGATCGAGCCGCCGTTGCCCAGGTGGCAGGTGATGAGGCCCAGGTCCTTGAGGGGGCGGCCCAAAAGGTTGGCCGCCTGCTGGGCGGCGTAGCGATGGCTCGTGCCGTGGGCGCCGTAGCGACGGATGCGGTAGTCGTCGTAGTAGCGCATGGGCAGCGGGTACATGTAGGCCTTGGGCGGCATGGTCTGGTGGAAGGCCGTGTCGAAGACGGCTACCTGCGGAGTCTTGGGCAGCAGCTCGCGCAGCAAGTCGATGCAGGCGTCGGCGCTGGGGTTGTGCAGCGGGGCGAGCTCCTCGCACAGGGCGAGCTTGGCGCGGGCGTCGTCGTCGACAAGGGTCGCCTCGCAGAAATACTCGCCGCCGGCCACGATGCGGTTGCCCACGGCGTCGATCGCGTCGAGGGTCTCGATGGGGGAGCCGGGGTTGCTCACCATCACGTGCAACAGCTCACGCAGGCAACCCGGAACCGAAAGGCCCTCCACCGGCACGGCGACTTTCTCGAAGTCGGGGGCGAACGAGACATTCATGAAGGCCTGCGGGGTGCCAACCTTCTCGGCTAGGCACTTCATGAGCGAAGCTTTGCCGTCGGTCTGGATGAGCTGGGCCTTGAGGGAGGAACTGCCTGCATTTACGACGAGTACGAGCATGGGAAGACCTCGCTTTGTCAGGGATGAGACGCGCTGGGAAAAGTGTATCCCCTATGCGCTGGGAACACTGCGACGTCCGGTGGGCCTACCCTCAACGGCAGGCCCACCGCCGGCGCCTTAAAGCCTGTGCATCCTCACCGACATGTCGACGGGCTTTGCGGTGAAGGGTGCAGTCGTCACGATGCCGTCGATGCCCGTGGCCGCGTAGGCTGTCACGTTGGAAGGGTTGACGCCGCCGGCCGCGATGGCCGTGACGCTGGGGTTGATCGCGCGCAGCTCGCCGAGCAGGGCCGGGATGGCCTCGGGGGTAACCTTGTCGAGCTGGATGCCGTCGGCACCGGCGCGCACCAGCTCGGGGGCGAGGTCGGCCTCACACTCAACGAAGAGCTTCTTCTCCACCATGCGTGCCTTGATGGCGGGCAGCTCGCGGATGAGCACGTCGTAGCCGCCCATGAGCTCCACATGCTGGGCGAACACGAGCACGGTCTCCGAGAGACCCAGACGGTGGGGGAACGCGCCGCCGGAAAGCACGGCCTTCGTGAGCAGGGCCTTCACGCCGGGCATCGACTTGCGGGTGGTGAGCACCTCGCAGCGGGGGTTGACGGCGTGGGCGGAGTCCACCATGCCGCGCGTCTTGGTGGCGATGGCGCTCAGATGGTCAAACAGGTTGAGGCAGACCTTCCAGGTGGCGTGCAGGTCCTCGCCGGAGCCCTCCACCACGAGGAACACCTCGCCCGGCTCGAGCTGGGTGCCCGAGGGCTTCATCTCGACGACGCTGCAGCCGAGCTTCTTGGCCACGCGAATCGCCTCTTCGGTGCCGCACAGGGTGCAGGCCTCGCGCGTGAAGTACTCCATACGACCCCGGACGGCCCCTACCTGCAGCACGTGCGTGGTCAGGTCGATGTAGGGCACGTCCTCCTGGATGAGGCGGTCGATCTCGGTATCGGAGATGCGAACGGTGGGGGCGAGTATGGCTTCCGACATGACAGACTCCTTTGTCCCGGCGCACGGTTGCACGCCTGCGAAATGTTTCCAGCTGATTTCTCAGCGTCGTGACCCCACTAACTCTACCAGTTCGCGCTTGTCGGTGCTTGCGCGATAAGGCCGCTTGTCGGCCAATCCGATCGTGCCGTCGGCTCGCAGCGAAATGTCGCGCTGGTTCAGAGGTATGGTCTGGCCCTGCGGTAGGGCGGCGTGTGCGCGCTGCTTGTGCGAGGGCGAATCCTTCAGGTTCGGTCGGCCTCTTGTCTGAGGCACCCTACGCCCCGCCTGCGGATGTGCTGTGAACCGATTTGTCAGATGCTACAATCGCCCTGATAAGACGCGGTAGGAGGCGGGCAATATGGCTGATGACAAGCAAGGCACGGGTGTCGTGCTCAAGGATTGCGACAACGGGGTCTGGAAGGCACCGGGCGCGCGCATCATCGACCGCACGGGACGCAGGATGCTGCCTATCGGGCGCGACAGCTTCGTGGTGGCCGCACAGGGCTCCGTCGTCATCGACAAGACCATGCTCGCTGCCGACGTCATCGACTCGGGCTATTCCGTCATCCTGTTTTGCCGGCCGCGCCGCTTCGGCAAGACGCTCAACATGCGCATGCTTCAGGCGTTTTTTGAACTTCCGAGCATCTCCGACCCTACGGCCCGCGACCGGGCGCCCCTGTTCGAGGGAACGGAGGTGTGGGAGGCCCGGGACGGCTACTATCGCCAGTACCAGGGCATATATCCAACCGTCTATCTCAACCTCAACACGGTGAAGAAGCTGACATGGCATGCTGCGCTCGGTGCCCTGCGCAACATCATGGTGATGGAGTACGCTCGCTTCGGCTACCTGGCCGACTCTCCCACGCTTAACGAGACGCAAAAGGCTTTCTACGAACGCGTGGTGAGGGGCGAGGCCTCAGATGCCGAGCTCGCCGACTCGCTCGAGGCTCTTTGCCGCATGCTCTATACCCACCACGGCATGCAGGTTGTCCTGCTTGTGGACGAGTACGACGCCCCCGTTATGGCCGGCTATACCAACGGCTACTATCGAGAGGTGGTCGATTTCCTCAAGGGTTGGCTAACGGGCGCCCTCAAGGGTGGCGGCGACTTCTTGGCTTTCTCGTGCCTCACGGGGGTGCAGCGCATCTCGAAGGAGTCGATTTTCTCTGATTTGAACAACCTTCGCGTATCGACGGCACTTGGGGAAAAGTTTGAGGAGCGCTTCGGCTTTTCCGAGAGGGAAGTCATGGCCCTGGCCTCATATCTGGGCCATGACTTGGCATGTATGGAAGAGGCTCGCCTGTGGTATGACGGTTATCGCTTTGGTGATGCCGATATTTACAACCCCTGGAGCATTCTCAATTACTTCGATGCTGATTGCACCCCTGACGTCTATTGGGGCAACACTTCGGGCAACTCGGTTATCGGCCAACTCATGCGTGCAAGCGACGAAGACACCATGCAGAAGGTATACGACCTGTTCGAACCTGGCGGCTACGTCTCAGCTCCCATTGACTTGGGCGCTGTTTTCCCTGATGACTTGCGCCCGGTGGCCCCTGGCATGCTGTGGTCGATGCTGTACCTTGCGGGCTATCTCACCACGCCCGACACGATGCTCCCCAACAACGTCACGATGCGTCGCCGGCTGCGCATTCCCAACAAGGAAATCGCCAGCGTCTATCGCTCGGAGCTTATCGAGCGCTATGCGCGTGCTGCCGGCGGTGGCGACAGGCTCGGCGCGTTTCATGACGCCCTCGTTGCGGGCGATGCCGAGCAGGTGCGCTCTCAGCTTGATGTCATCTTGCGCGATGATGCGAGCTGCTATGACATCACATCGGAAAACTCCGCCCATATGCTTATGCTGGGCCTGTGCTTCGGCTTGCCGGGATATGCCGACCCACGTTCCAACAAAGAGGCGGGTTACGGGCGATTCGATATCCAAGTGGAGCCCTCGGATACGGCCGTTGAGGCTTTCTCGTTCGTGAAACCCGACCGTCGCCCCCTTATCACCGTCGAGTTGAAGTACCTGCCGAAGGCAGAAGCGCCCTCCGACGGACCCGAGCTTGCCGAGCGACTCGGTACTCTCGCCCGCGAGGCCCTTGCGCAGATTGCCTGCAATGCCTATGACGCCGGGATTCTTCCCCCGGTTGCCTCCGGTCGTCTGCGTTGGGGCGTCGCCTTTTCCGGCCGCCATGTGGCCGTGGCATGCAAGCGGGCGGAATAGGCGGGAGATTCTGCGCGAATCAATGGCTGTTTTTTCGAAAGGAGCCCAATGGCCATCAACAAAGCAGTGCTTGCGGCCATGAGGGCCGCGGGCAAGGTTGCCCCCGACATTCGTCAGTCGTACAAAGCCATTCGTGTGGCGGAAGACGTGATAGGCGCCGCCGGTCTCGTTGACCCGCGCTGCCGCATCGAGGACGTCTTTGTGCAGGCGCCCGACGGCTATGCCATTCCCTGCCGCGTGTTCACGCCGCTCGACATCGACTTCTCCTGGCGCGAGGGGTTCCAGGTGAGCGAGGATTTTGCCGGCACCATTCTCTTCTTCCATGGCGGTGGCTGGGCAAACGGCGACGTGGATTACTACTCGGACAGCTGCGTGCGCACGGCCGTGCGCCTCGCCCGCCGCGTGGTGTCGGTGGAGTATCGCCGCTCGCCCGAATACCAGTTCCCCCAGGCAGTGCTCGACTGCTACGAGGTGGCTCGCCAACTTTTTGCAGGCACGTTGCTGCCCGACGTGTGCCAGGAGCGCATCGTGCTGTTCGGCGACTCGGCTGGCGGCAACCTCGCAGCTGCAGTGAGCCTCATGGCGCGCGACAAGGGCGAGTTCCTTCCGCGCACACAGATGCTGCTCTACCCTGCGGTCAACGACGACTACGACCCCGCGACGAGTCCCTTCGACTCCCTGCGCGAGAACGGCGAGGGCTACCTGCTCTCTTCCCGCGACATCCAGGGCTACCTGGACATGTATGCTCCCGACCCTGCTCAGCGCGGCAATCCCTATTGTGCGCCTCTGCTTGCCTCCGACCTCTCGCGCCAGCCCCGCACGCTTGTGATGACGGCGGAGTACTGCCCCCTGCGCGATGAGGGCGAGGAATACGCCCGTCGCCTGGCCGCTGCGGGCAACGAAGTGTCGTGCGTGCGTATACTTGACGCCGTGCATGGGTATTTTCTTTACTCGTCTGTTTTGAACCTGGTGCGCGACACGTACAAGGTGATGGAGCGCTTCCTCGACGGGTGCGAGCTTGTGCAAGAAGGTGACGCGGCATGGGTCGAAATACCTGGTACCGACTAGATAACGTAGGCAAGTTCTACTCGTCGCAGGCGGGCAGTTCTCGCCAGACCGTGTTTCGCTATGCGGCAACGCTCGTGGACGACGTCGACCCCGAGGTGCTGCAGCGCGCCCTCGTCAAGACGGTCGAGATGTTCCCGAACTTCAACGTGTGCCTGCGCAGCGGCGTGTTTTGGCACTACCTCGAGCCTTCCGGAGAGGTGCCTCGGGCGCTTCCCGAGACGCTGCCCGTGTGCTACGGCCTGCACATGAACGCCCGCAGCGTGCTGTTCCGCGTGACATACTTCGGTCCGCGCATCAACGTCGAGGTCTCCCACATGGTGAGCGACGGGCGCGGCACGCTGCAGTTCTTCCGTGCGCTTTTGGGCTTCTACCTGTGCGAACGCTACGATTTGGGCGACGCGCCGATTGACTATGACGGCTCGGACCGTGAGAAGGCTGAGAACAGCTTTGACAAATACTTCGAGCGTGACAAGAAGGGCATGGAGCGCACCCCGCGCGCATGGCGTCTGCCGGGCGCGCATGACGAGGGCGATCCCACGTTCATGGAGCTGCACCTCTCGGTGAGCGACGTGCTCGCTCTTTCCCGCAGCTGGGGCGTGAGCATGACGTCGCTCGTGAGCGCGGTGCTCATTGCGGCTCTGCGCGATGAGATGACCCAGCGCGAGCGCAAGCGCACCATCTGCATGGATGTGCCGGTTGACCTGCGGTCTCTCTTCAAGTCGGTCACCTCGATGAACTTCTTCAGTCTGGCATTCGTCTCGTATACTCCCGCCGAGCACGGCGAGGCCGACGAGTCGGTGCGCGACATCGCCCAGCGCGTGCAGGAGCAGCTGAAGGCGGGCTGCGACCCCGAGGTGCTCAAGCGCCGCATGAACACGACGATTGCGCTGGAGAAGAACCCCGCCCTGCGCTTTGTCCCGCTGTTCGTGAAGGACCTGGTGCTTGAAATTGCCGACCGCGTCGTCGCCAGCTCCACCACGGCGACCGTCTCCAACATCGGCGCGATTCGCCTGGACGAGCGCCTGGTGCCGTACGTGCGCGACCTCAACATTCTTACGTCCACCACGGGCCTCAAGTTCACGCTGTGCTCGTTCGGCGACGATTTGAGCATCGGCATGGCAAGCGCGTATGCGAACCACAACGTGCTCAAGCGGTTCTGCCGGTTCTTCACCGCGCAGGGCATGGCGGCGCGCATGAACGTGAGCAAGTCGCGCCAGGAGCTTGCCGACGACGCGGTGCAGGCGCAGTTCGAGGACTCGGTGAGGCGCCTGGGCGAGAAGGCCGCTGCTCCCGCCCTCGCGGCTGCCGCTGGCACCGCGTCAGTTGAGGGGAAGGAGGCAGACAGATGAGGCATTGCGACAAGTGCGACATCGACTTCTCGGGCGACCTCGAGCGTTGCCCGCTGTGCCAGGCAGAACTTTCGGGTGAGGCGTCTGCCCCAATGTTCCCGCCCAACGTGCTCAAGCGTTCGGGTGCAATCGCCATGCGTGTGATCGCCTTCGCCACCGGCGTAGCGATCATCGTCATGTTGTTCCTCACGCGCATGGTCAAGCTGCCCAGCGACGTGGTTTTCACTGTGTGCCTGGCGCTGCTCATCAACTACGCGTTCGTGCGGCACATCATCGGCCACGCGCCCGACTTCTTGCGGCTTGTGGCGCGCTACTTTCTCGTGCTGCTTGCCTGTGCGCTTCTGGGCTTCGTGCTCACGGGCAACTATGCGTGGTCGACGTTCGTGGTTCCTGGCATCAGCCTGGCAGCCCTTGTGACCGATGCCGTGCTCGTGTGCGTGTTCCGGAAGGACTTTGTGACGGGCTACGCCAAGTATCTGCTGCTTGACGTCGTGTTTGGCCTGGTGCCGCTTGCGTTTGCCGCCGGCGACCTCGTTTGGACCGACATCCCCGCGCAGATAAGCGCCCTGGTGGCGTGCGTGCTGCTGCTCGGGCTTCTCGTTTTCGAACGTGAACCCCTGGCCAGCGAGCTCCGCAAGCTTTTCGCCGCGTAGGCGCACAAGAGGCCCCCGCTCCCGAAGCTGGACGCGGGGGCCTCTTGGTTTCATGCGGCGGTGTCGCGAGAATGCGCCTGGGGTCTCCGTGCCATGGACTTGCGCAGCACGCGAACGTCTGCTGGGCCTGCTTGCACGGATGCTTGCTTTGCCGCTTATGCCTTAACCCGGAAAAGTGTTCAAACCCGAAAATTTCATCTGCACATTTCCGAAAGGCATGCTTGACTAAACACATGCGAGCCCGTTCGCTGAAAGACTGCCAGCCCTTCGCCCTCTCGCCAGATCACCAGCCAGTCGCCGGCGTTGGCCACGTGACACTCTCGGCTGCCTGCCCAGCTTCCTTTGAGGTCATGCATGCGGTGCCTTCGGCGCAGCTCCTCGAGCGCCTCCGGCGTGTTCTGGAGAACAAGGCCGACCAGGGACTTCAGGGGCGCGAGGTCGACGTGCTTCGCCTTCAGCCGCTTGGAGTCGCGCTGGAACTGCGGGGTGAACTCCGCCCTCAGCAACCGCTACACCCCCATGGCGTCGAACATCTCTTCCGCCGTGGCATAGCCCGGGCGCTTCTCCGCGATGATCTTCTCCGCCTCGCGGATGGACTCCAGCGACTCGTTGTTGGGCCTGGGGTATTCGAGGCTCAGGGGAATCCTCTGCTCGCGCTCGATCTGCTTGTAGAAGGCGCGGGTGATGGACGAGATGTCGAGGCCGAAGTCCTCGGCTATGGCGCTCACGGCCCGCTTCGTGGACTCGTCGACCCTGATGGTTACCGATGCCGTGCCCATTGCTGCCTCCTTTGATGAATGTAGGACGATTATATCACCATGTCTTACGTATGTGAATTTGAATCTCTCTGTCAGCCCACCGTTGACATAAGCCGTACACCCCTGCCCATAGGATGCCTCGGCCGGTTCGGGGAGACGGGGGGCGATATGCTTAAGGATATGCTCGACTGGACAGGCTCGCTTGTGTTTTGTCAAGTCGAATTGAGCAAAGGACCACTTCTCAGTGAACATCGACAACATCATGGACACAAAGCGCACCCACTTGGGGAAGTCGGCCTTCGGCCGCTCGAACACCGTGCCGGCCAGCGAGCCGTACCTCGCACCGCACGCCCTGCAGAGCCACCTCTGCGACCCGGCTGCCGACCGACCGTCGCGGAACGGCCTCCCGCCGTTGCCGCAGCGCGGGCACCCCGGGGCGGGCCTGAACGCCTCGGCCGCCTACTCGAAGGTGCCCCATCCGTGCGCGTCCCGGAAGGCCCTGGCCTTGACCGCGGCCGACAGAAGCGCGAAGTCTGCCTGCGCCGAGCGCGGTGACGCGCGCGGCGGAGGGAAACTATCGCCCGTTTGGCCTGCTGGTAGATTTGTATAAAACGGCTCGGCAACAACAAGTTGGACGATATGACACGAACAAAACTTTGGAGCCGCGCCTTTGAGGAATCATCATTGCCATAGAGTCTCGTTGCACAATCCTGTGTGGTGACCGGCTCGCTCCTTTCGCTATGCTGCGCCCTGATCGAGCAGGGGCTGCTTCCGGTCTCGCTCGATTAGGACGGAAGATACGAGAAGGAGGAATCATGGAAGGTGGGAAGTGCCAGGTTTTGTCGCGGGACGCGTCTGAAGCCATCGGCGGAGGACGTTTGACGCGTAGGACGTTCATCAAGGGAGTCGGTTGGATTACCGTCTTATCGGCCGCCGCCGCTGGATTCGGCCAGGCCGGAGCCGGCCTGGCAGGCGCGAGTGAGGTGCAGTCTGCTTCCGTGCCGCCGGCCGAGGAAGCGGGCGATGGGAAGACGACTTACTCCTATGCCTGCTGCAGCTATAACTGCACGTCGCGTTGCCTGCTTAAGGGTCACGTGTGCGATGGCAAACTCGTTGCCGTCGAGCCGGGTGAGATGCCCGGGCGGCCCGACTATGCCAACGCCTGCCTACGCTCCATGAGCTACATCGAGCGCGTGCAGAACGAGAATCTGCGCGTCATGTACCCTATGAAGCGCGTGGGCGAACGCGGCGAGGGCGTCTTCGAGCGCATTAGCTGGAAGCAGGCGATGGACGAGATTGCTGAGCGCATGGAGGCCGCCAAGGCGAAGGATGGCTCCACGGCCTGCTCGTTCTACACGTTCACGGGCAATCAGAGCAAGCTCGCCATGCAGTCCACTACGCGCTTTGCCGGCTGCTACGGTGCCACCACCTGGGACATCGAGGGCATCATGGGCGACCACGGCGCGTCCATGGGCATGAAGATGTGCTTCGGTGTCATCAGGGCCTCGCACGACACGCGCGACTACGAGCAGAACTCTAATATGCTCGTGCTGTGGGGCCGCAACCTCGCCGACACGCACACCTCAGAGCTGCGCTACGTCATCAGAGCGCGCGAGCGCGGCTGCAAGATCGTTTACATTGACCCGCGCTTCAGCAGCACGGCTACCATCGCTGATCAATGGATTCCCGTGAAGCCCGGCTCGGACTCTGCACTGGCCATGGGCATGATCAACTGGATCATCTCCCACGACCTGCATGATAAGGACTACCTAACGGCGCACAGTTGCGCTCCGCTGCTCGTGCGTGACGACGATGGCCAGTATCTGCGTGGCGAGAACGACTGCTACATGGTGTGGGATGTGGCCTCAGGCATGGCGGTGCCCGCCGACACGGAGGGCGTCGTGCCGCCCATCGAGGGTTCCTTCGAGGCGGACGGTGTTGCGGTCAAGCCGTCGTTTGCCCACTTGAAGGACCGTGCGGCCGAATACACCATCGAGGAGACGGCGCGCATCACTGGTCTTGACCCTGAGGTCATAGAGACATTCGCCCGCGAGTACGCCGAAGCAAAGCCTGCGGGCATCCGCATGGGCCAGGGCATGCAGCGCACGTACGACACGTTTCAGTCGTTCAGGGCCGTGGCGACGCTGGCGGCCGTGACCGGTTACGTCGGCGTGCGCGGGGGTGGTGCGTCGCACATGGGCGGAACCAAGGCTAACCGCCCCGTTCCCGGCGAGACGGCGCCCGAGTTCAACTTCGACGAGTGGGCCGACACGGGCGAGAACTCCGCCAACCTCGTGAAGTCCTCGCTTATCTACCAGTGCGCCACGGAGCACGACCCTGTCCCCATGGACTTCATCTGGTTCAGCGGCTCGAACTTCGTGAACCAAAGCCCGGATTCCCATCGCATCACGGAAGAGGTCTTCCCGCAGATAGACACCATCGTCGTTGCCGACCCCTGGTGGACATGGACCGCGAAGTACGCAGACTACGTGCTCCCCGCCACTTCGCTGTGGGAGTACTGGGATCTCTACGACCGCTCGCCGTGGGTCTTCCTCGTCAAACCGGCCATCGCGCCCCTCGGCGAGAGCAAGTCCGACTGCGAGATGATGACCATGCTTGCCGATCGCGTTGGCTTGGGTGATCTCTGGACGAAGACGCCCGAGGAGTGGGTGCGCAGCTGGCCGAACCCCGAGAGCTCCTCGTTTGCGGGCTTCGATTTCGACGAGGCAGTCGAGGGTGGCATGTGGGGCATGCCGACGGGCATCTATGACGAGCCGCTCATTGCCTTCGAGGACCATGCGTACAAGACGGCCACAGGTCGCTTCGAGTTCTACACCGAGAGCATGGTGGACTACGACGAGGAAGTCCCCCGCTACACCCCGCCGCTCGAGGCATCCGACTCCGAGCTGAGCGCGAAGTACCCGCTCATGCACATCACGTACCACGACCGCATGAACGTGCACTCTCAGCACTGCGACTGCCCCTCCCTGGCATCTGTCCAGACTGAGCCGTGGCTGCACATCAATCCCGCGGATGCCGCGCCGCGCGGCATCGAACACGGTGACATGCTGCGCATCTGGAATGACCGCGGTGAAGTCAAGATGCGTGCGTTTGTGACGGAGGGCATCGTGCCAGGCGTGACGGCGACCCAGGCCGGCTGGACGCCCGAGCACATAGCCGAGGGTAGCTTCC
>CABQHM010000056.1 GCA_902464015.1 uncultured Coriobacteriales bacterium
CGGACGGGTGCCTCCAAAAATGGTTGGCGGGGCTTTTGTTACAGCCCCTTGCTGCTAGATGATGCCGAGGTTGCCTCGGTCGAAGGCGTCGGGCTTGGTCTGTCCCACAAGGCGGTCATAATAGGCCGAGAAGCGCTCCACCGCGGCGCCGTTGGCGTCCGTCGCGCCCACGACACCGTGCTCGTCGCTTACAAGCATGACCTCGTCGCCAGGCCGCGCCTGCATCTCGGGATTGAAGGAGACCTCCATCTTGAGGGTCTTCGCCAGGTCGGCGATAAGCGAGTTTGCGCCCGACAGCACGCGCTCGGCATCCATAAGCGCCACGAGCGACGTCTTGTCCCCTTCCTCGCGCACAACCCAGGCAACCTCGCCAGGCACGGGGTCATCGGCACAGGCACGAGCACGCTCAATGAGGGCCCGCGCGTCCATGGGCTCAAGCGCGACATAGGGCTCAACACCCATGAGGGCGCGGCCTTGGTCGTCCACCACAAACGTCATGACGCCGTTGGGATCCTTGAGGGCGCCTTCGGCCAAAGTCCACTCGATGTGCTGCCTCGCCCAGCTCTTGAGGCCCGCCGCAAGGCCGCGCGACTCAAAGGCATGTAGGTGCCTGCTCTTGAGCGGCAGGGCGCACTTGTGCAGACGCCAGCGCACGGAAATGACGGGCTCACCCGCAACCAGGTCCTCGGGGATGAATTCGCTCATTGTCGGTCGTTCCTTCTCTCTAGGCGTTGATGGTTGGGCCTTGATCGGTCGTATTGGAATCGCACGTACACGGCTGTCCCTCATCCGATGACTGCGACGAGGGAGCGGGGTCTCGGACCTCGGCGTCGACGTGCACCACGTCGTCATGGTCGGAAGCCTTACGCAGGTAGTACATGCCGGCAGCAATGGCCGCGGCGCCCGGGCCCGGCAAGACGAGCATGGGCAGCCCTGCCATGATAAGCAATGCGCCCACCGCTTTGTTGCCCACAGGACCAAAGTCATCCTTGGCACCTTTAGGATACACACGGGCATAATCGCGCTTGCCGCCCGGCCCCTTGACGTAAGCCTCGACCATGACGTCTTGGCCGGTGCGGGTGTTGTGCACCGTGTGGGCATGCGCATCAGCCTCGCGCATGTCCGCCGCGTTCTTCACCGCGACCTCGGCGACCGCCTTGGCCGCCGTCTTGCCCGCTCGGCTCGCCGCCGTCTTCGCCGCGCTGGCAGCCGCATTGGCCACGGCGCTTGCAGGGCACTTGCCCTTGAGGGCGGCAAAGGCCGCAGACTGCGCGGCCTCCACTGCCGCCTCGGCCACGGCGGGAGCCGCCTTCTCGACGGCATCCACCACAGCAGGCGCGGTGCGTGCCGCAGCCCGTTGCACGGCAGGCACCGCAGCTTGAACGCCATCGCAGGCCGCCTGCGCACCCGTCTGCACCCCATGGGCAACGGTTTCGGCAGCATGCCGCGCGGCTACGGGTGCCTGAGCGGCCACCTCGCGCGCCTTCTCGGCAGCCTTGCCAGCGACGTCCTTCACGGCTGGCGTCACACGATTGGCGGCATCCCTCATAGCAGGTGCCATGCGCTCGGCGGCATCCCTCATAGCAGGCGCCATGCGCTCGGCGGCGTCCTTCACGGCAGGCACGGCGGCACGCGCCGCGCGCTCAGCTTCCAAGCGCGCCTTGCGTCCAAAGGCCATGACCTTGCTTGTCAAATCCATATCGTCACCCCATCGCTTCGGTCACAGGCGCTCATACCTCCAGGGAGCTGAGCACCGGGGCCATGGCGTCGTCGTGCCGGCCTATGGCGGAGGCTCCCAGCAACTTGAAGGCAAGCCCCTTGTTCCCCGCATCGAGCACGGTGCCCGCGGCCTTCACCAGAAAGTCGATGTTGCGCTGACAAAGGTCGAGGTCAATGCCCGCCCCCTGCAAGACGAGCTTCGCCTCGCGCTCGGTGAACGTCTTGATCTCGACGCCCCGGCGCTCGGCCAGGTCGCGCAGCTCGGTGGAAGCGACATCGGCCAGCGTGCGGTCGTAGGCGACGCTGCGCTGGTAGCACGCCATGCCGGCGTCAAGCTCGTCGGTCATGCAGAAGGCGTATCCCAGCCAGTACAACGCAAGTCCCAGGTCCTTGGGGTTCCACATGATCTTGAAAGCGCTCTTGAGCGTTGCGATCTCACTCACATAGTCAAACGACGAGAAATAGCAGCGAGCCAGGCGCAGGTAGCTCGCCGCCACACTCGGGGCAAGCTCGACGCAACGCCGGGCGTGCGCAATGGCCTGCTCGGAAGCGTCGAGGTTGTCGTCGAGCAGGGAAGACAGGCGGTAGTGTGCCATGAAGTACTCGTCGGCGCACAAGGCCAAGTCGCGGCCCGCCAGGTCGTCTGCGCAGCGCAAGCCGTACAAGGCGCGCGCGGCGTACGAGTCGAAATAGCGGAAGCACCGCGTCTTGGAGTCGACGAACCACCCGTTCATGTCGGAGGAGTCGACCATCTCCTCCAGGATGCGACGCGCCTCGCGGGGATTCTTGCCCACCGCCTGCGCGGCGCGGGCCATCTGGGCCTGCAGGCCGTAGATGTCGTCGAGCGCCACGGCCGCCTCGTCATGCGAGTCCGCCTCGATGGCGTCGGTCGCAATGCCCTCGATCACGCGCATGAGGGCCGCGCGCGTGAGGGGGTTCTCCGTGCGCTCATAGGCATCGCGGGCCTGGGCGATCGCCGCAAGGCTGTCGTCGCCCTCAAAGCTCTCCATGATGCGGCGGGCCTCTTCTTTGCGACTCGCGCCCTCGAAAATGCCGAGGTCGCAGACGCGGCGGGCCGCCAGTTCGGCCCCGCCCTCCTCGGACAGAACGCGCTGGTCGAGCTCGACCTCGCGCACGGCCTCTTCGCTGGCAAAAGGCTCGTCGCCCAAGTTGAAGAGGGGCTTCACGCCCACGAGTCTGCGATGCGCGTCAAGGCTGAAGACATGGGAGGCACCGGAAAGCGCCTCGAACGGGTCGGCCTGGCAGCGGGCGCGACCATCGGCGTCGACGAGCATGGCATTGAGCTGGTCTCGGCCCAGGCGGGCAGACAGCACGCACTCAGGCTCAGTGGGAGCGCAGATCTCACCGATACCAGGCAGGATGAGGAAGGGCTCGGGCTTTGCGCCATCGGCCGACGCGCCGGCAAGCTTTTGAGCGGCGCCAAACCCACGCCGCACGTTCACCCAAACCTGCTCGACATCGGGGCATGCCCAGAAGCCGACGGCCGCGCATGCCAAAAGAGAGAAGGCGGCATAGCGGCTCGCAAGCCCCTGGCGCATTTCCTCGTCACATGGCTGCCAGCACCCCTGCTCCTTGTCCCAACGCAGACCCGGCATGACGCAGGCGGGCATCGATGCGATCTCCACCACCAGGGTGTGTCCCTTGGCGTCGTAATCAAACTCATATTCCAGGCGATACGGCAGGCGCAGGCACTCGCACCCCCGCGCGAACGCCATGCGAACGTCGAGGTCTCCCGCTCCGGCAGGAGCAGGCTGGGCATGCATGGGATTGCCGCCCAGGTACGGATCGGCCGCGGCAAGGGCATGGTCGGTGCACCATGCGTCGAGCTCGGCTGTCTCAGCGGGACCCATCGTCTGCAGCTTCTCCGCACCGTAGGCCCGCTGCATGCCCACGAGACGATTGAACAGGCCTTCGGCCTCCAGCAGCATGCGAGCCCCCTCGGCGTTTACCTGCGAGGGGTCGAAGATGACATAGAACGTGTCCGCGTACTTCGTCGTGCGCATCATCTTGATTTGAGGGGCAGGCGCCGCAGGGTTTACAGAACCCGGAGCGGCCCCGAGCACCGTGAGGCCGGGGATTCCGCTGGCAGCAAGGGCACCGCCGATCATGGCGGCGATGTGCTGCACCACCTGGCTTGCCTGGGGAGCGTCTCCGGCAGGCTGGGACGCAAGCGACCCCAAGAAGGGCACTCCGGCCGGCATGATTCCATCCTGAGGACCCGCGGTCTCACCCAGCGAAGCCGCATCGACGCCGTCAAAGCCCGCCTCGCGCAGGGTTTGCGCTGCATAGGACACCAGGCCCGGCACGAGCACGCCAGGGCGGCCCTGAGCCTCGTCGTCCATGTCGATGATGCCCTGCGCCGCCTCAAACACGTCGGTGGTGCGCAGTTTGCCAAGCGCATCGCGCACGCCCAGGCCCGTCAGGGAGTATCCTCCGTCGTGCGGGAACTGCCAGAACACGAGAAAGGCCACGGCAGCGGCCGCGCACAGCGTGAGCCCCGAGGCATCGCAGCCCAGGTTCACCCGAGAGCTCGAAAGCGCGATGCCTCCCGTGGCTTCCATAAACTCACAGGCGCGAAAAGCCGGGGCCTTCTCCTGGGCGACCTCCACGCATCCCGCACCCTCGCGGTCCGCATAGCGCTTGAACTGCACGTCGGGCGTGCGCGCGGGCGGCATCGACACCGCCTCACCGGTGGCGAACACGCGGCCGAACTCATCGATAAGCGCCAGGATGCGCACACGGCACGCATGGCAGGTGGTCAGGATGCACGGCAGGCGGCGCATGGGCTTAGCGTCGACCGTGGGATCGTCGCCTGCGGCAAACGACACGAGCCAGGAGGCACCGGCGGCGGGCAGGGGAATTCCCTGGGCGACGAGGCAATAGCCCACACCCTCGGGCGTGCCCGTCGGCGTGGGGACCTTCTGCACCTTGGAGCCTTTCGGCAACGCGTACAAGCCGTCATCGTCGACTTGCGGGGTGGACGCGACGGGCGCAAACCGACCCTGCAGCGCATTGAAGGCCCGCTCTATGAGACCTGCCTTGGTCGGCACGGCACCGGCGTCGCCGGCAATGTCAGCGGCACCGTCCTGCGACACAAGGAAGGACGGCTCCGGCACAGGCGCAGGATGCATGCAGGGCGCCTGCACATCTGTCTGCTGATTTGTGCTCACGAGTGGTTACCTCTTCTCATCTTTTGTCTCACCTCCAAGTTTCCCACACCTGAGCTCATCATGCGAGGTAATAACAAAATATGAGCGTGTTCGTCGCAAGGTTGCCCACATGCAAGCCCCGCACGGCTATCATTGCCCATGCACGCAACGTCATTTCGTCACCCGAACCGAGGAAAACCATGCCACAAGCACCCCATGGCCGCTTCGCTCCCACGCCTTCGGGCCGCATGCACCTGGGAAACGTGTGGTGTGCGCTCATCGCCTGGCTCGCCGTGCGCACCGAGGGCGGCACGCTCACCCTGCGCATCGAGGACCTCGACCCGCGCAAGACCCCCGCCGGTGCCACCGAGGCGCTCATCGACGACCTGCGCTGGCTCGGCCTCGACTGGGACGAGGGCCCCGTCTTCCAAAGCGAGCGAGCGGCCATATACGAGCAGTACGCTGCCCGCCTCGAGCGCATGGGCCTCACCTACCCGTGCTTCTGCTCGCGCGCCGAGCTGCATGCCGCACAGGCTCCCCACGCAAGCGACGGAACGCCCATTTACGCAGGCACCTGCCGCACCCTCACCGACGAGCAGGTTCGCGAGCGCTCCCGCATGCGTCCGGCGGCGCTGCGCCTGCGCGTACCCGAAGCCGCAGATCCCGCAGGCACGATTCAGTTTACCGACGAGGTCTACGGCGACCAGCTCGAATGCCTGGCGCAGGAATGCGGCGACTTTCTTGTGCGTCGCAGCGACGGCGTGCACGCCTACCAGCTTGCCGTCACCGTCGACGACGCGCTCATGGGCGTCGACTACGTGGTGCGTGGCCGCGATCTTCTGCCCTCGTGCGCGCGCCAGATCTACCTGCAGCGCCTGCTCGGCTTTGACCAGCCTCGCTATGCCCACCTGCCCATGCTCATGGCACCTGATGGCACGCGCCGCCTTTCCAAGCGCGAGCGCGACTGCGACCTGGGCTTCATGCGCGACCACTTCGGCATGCCGGAGGTCCTCATCGGCAGGCTCGCCCACCTCACGGGCCTCGTCGACGCCCCCGAGCCCCTCTCGGCCCGTGAGCTCGCGACCGTCTTCTCCTGGGACCGCCTGCGCGCAACGGCCGACAAGGGCGACATAGCCGTGCCAGGCAGCTTTTTCTGCTAAGCACGACTGAGTGTCCGGCTCGGACGTCGCCCAAAAGGGCGTTTTCGCGCCTAAATCTCAAGGAATTGTGCAGAGTTGCTAGAATACGGCCCATTTGGACTTGTGCAAACAACCAATATTGCGGTATGCTCCCTCAGCACGCGGAGAGCTGACCGAGAGGCCGAAGGTGCTCGCCTGCTAAGCGAGTAAGGGACCATAAAGTCCCTTCTAGGGTTCGAATCCCTAGCTCTCCGCCACGCGCACATTCAAGGGACCGGGCATGTTGCCTGGTCCCTTTTGCGTTTCAGGGGCAAACGCGCCACAGGCGAACACCGCCCCCAACCTACCCCGCAGCAAAAAGCCCCGCCCCCGCACGAGCGGAAGCAGGGCTCACATCGCAACAAGAAGCAGGCTGCGCCTTTACGGCACCCACACCGCGGCAACAACCGGCATGCCGCCGTTGCTGAAAACACAATGACAGGTAACCTCGCTGTACTCGTAGTCGAGGTAGAGCAGCGCCTGAGCCGTCTGGTTGGGCACCAACGACCCAAGGGCATTCACCACGGAGTTCGGGAACCACCAGGAAGCATCGGAGAGCTGGTAACTTTCCGACGAGTACAGCCTGTACGCCACGTTGGAGAAGCTCACCGTCTTGCCGGAGTTGTTCGTCACGCGCAGCGGAATTCCCACCGCGCCCCTGCCGTCCCAATACTCGTCGCCCGGGGCCGACACGGTGGCCCACTCGTAGGCGGAGACGTCGGTGCTGAACGCAAGCGTAAGGCCGTCGACGTCGAACGACTCGCCCTGCGGAATCGCCTGGGCGGCGTCAAGCCCGCTGATGTTGGTGGGGAAGGGACCGACGCCGCACTGCGGGTCATACACAATCTCGAAGCTCACCGAAGGCTTGCGGCCCAACAGGTTGTCGAACTGCACCGTGTAAGTTCCCGCTCCGTTGTAGGGCAGGTAGATCTTGCACGTGGTGCTGCCGTTCACCGCGATGTTGCCCGTGTTGCGGATGTCGTCGGCATACCTGCTCGACAGGCTGGTCAGCTGAGAACCGTCGGGGCCGTACGCCTTGCAGTACATGTCGCTGATCACGCTGCTCAGCTCACCGAGGTTGACGACCGTCACGGGGACGGCGACCACGAGGTGGCCGTTGAGATTGCTCGACATGTCGTCGATCATCAGCCACTGCCAATATCTGCTCTCAACGTTGAACTGCACCTCGAGGCCCTCGAGCTCAAGAAAGCCGGGGTCCGTCGTTTCCTGGCTGGCAGTGGCGTTGGGGTTCTCGATACCGAGGAGGGAGCAGCCGCCGGCAAGCCCTGCGAGCGCAGCACCGCCCAGGGCCATCAGGCCCGTGCAAAGCACGCGGCGACGGTCCATGGGCACACCCTGTGTTTCGCTCTTGTCATACATCAAGGGGGTTCTCGCCTTTCGATACCAGGTAGGGAACGGAAAACGTGCGCCTACCAATTAAGAATGCCTGCCGAAGCGTCCGCCGGCCGGGCCCCTGCCACGGGAGCGCGACCCGCTGAAGACGCTGCGCTGCGAACGCGACGTCGCACGCTTCTCGTTGGGAACGATGCGACCCTGGGCAAACGTGAAGTCAGCAGGCTCCCACACGGGCACGAGCTGCTTGGTGAAATACTCGATCTCGCGCAGCGGGCCCACTTCGTCGGGTGCCAGGAACGTGAACGCCACGCCGCTCTCGCCCGCGCGACCCGTGCGGCCGATGCGGTGCACGTAGTCCTCGGGGTCGAGCGGGACGTCGAAGTTCACGACCCAGTCGATGTCGGACACGTCGATGCCGCGGCTCATGACATCGGTGGCCACAAGCGCCTCGAGCTCGCCGGAACGGAAGCCGTCCAACGCGCGTTCGCGCTGCTTCTGGGCACGGTCGGCATGCATGACGCCCACCTTGAGGCCCTCGCGCTCAAGCGCGGCGGCAACGGAGTCCACGCGCTGCTTGGTGCGGCAGAACACGAGCACGCGCCTGGGGTGCCCGGTTTCGATGAGATGGGTGAGCAGGCCCACCTTCTGGCCTTGCACCACGGGCACAAGACGCTGCTCCACCGTGTCGGCCGTCTGACCGGAGCGGGAAATCTCGACGAGCACGGGGTCGTGCAGCATCGTGGGCATGCTCTGCTGGATATCGCCCGAAATGGTGGCCGAGAACAGCAGGGTCTGGCGCGTGCGGGGAAGCCTTGCCACAATCTTGCGCACGCTGGGCCAAAAGCCCATGTCAAGCATGCGATCGGCCTCGTCGAGCACGAGGATCTGCACGTGCGACAGGTCGACTTCCCTGCGCTCCATGAGGTCGATGAGTCGGCCGGGCGTAGCCACGAGCACGTCGCAGCCCGCCTTGAGGCGCTTGAGCTGACGGTCGTAGCGCTCGCCGCCAATGACCGTGGCGACGCGCTGGCCCGTGACGGAGCAGAGCTTGTCAGCCACAGTGTCAATCTGCTGGGCAAGCTCGCGGGTGGGCGTGATGATGAGGGCGCGCGGGGCAACCTCGCCCTTTGCGGCCTTGCCCACAAGCTGAAGCACCGGCAGCGTGAACGCGCCGGTCTTGCCCGTGCCCGTTTGCGCAGACGCCACGACGTCGCGCCCCTCGAGCACGACGGGGATGGCCTGCGCCTGCACAGGCGTGGGATTGGTGAAGCCCAAGGCGGCTACACCCTCGAGTAGTTGCTCGTTTAGCCCGAGCTCGGCAAATGTGATATCCATGCATCGCAGTATGACCGATATACGCGCGTTTAGCCACATGCCGCGCCCGGATGCATAAAAAGAGAGTGTTATCTATAGAAAACAGTCCTGGTTGACGGCCATTTCTTTCAGATTCGTCACTTTTGGAGGCACACTAGGGCTAGGCCGGCCCCTGCGCGGAGAGCCCATCGATTTGAGAGGCGCATTCACTTGCCAAGAGCGGCGGCTCCGCGCCCGCAGGCAGGCAGGCCGCACCTTCCTGCGCCATACGCGCCGCAAGCTTGGCGGCCTTCGCCTCAGCGCGGCGACGCTTGAAAAAGACGCGCAGGACCTCGGCACACTCAGCCTCAAGCACGCCGCCTTCCACCTCGAACTCATGGTTGAGCCGCTCGTCATGGCTCACGTCGTAGAGCGTGCCCACGGCCCCGCCCTTGGGGTCGGGCGCGCCGAACACGCAGCGGTCGATGCGGGAGTTCACCATGAGGCCCGCGCACATGAGGCACGGCTCGAGCGTCACGTACACGGTGCAGCCCGTGAGGCGCCAACGGCCCAGCACACGCGACGCCTCCATGAGCGCGCTGAACTCGGCATGCGCGGCGGGGTCGGCATCGGTCTCGCGACGGTTGCCCGCGCGCGCGATGACCTCGCCTTCGTGCACCACCACGGCGCCGATGGGCACCTCGCCCAGCTCGGCGGCACGCGCGGCCTCCTCCAAGGCCAGGGCCATAAACTTCTCGTCGTCGCTGTGCGCCACAGGTTCCTCCCATTGCTGGTATCCTTGATGTCACACGATACCAGCTACGTTCAAGGGGCGCCCATGTCGGGACAGCACTTCTCACAACCTAACCCCGACCCTCGAGGCAAGGCGTCTCACAACGCAAGGGCCGCAAACGTAGGCGCCGGCGCGTATGGCCGCGCAACGGGACGCCCATACAGCGAAAACCGCCCCGCGAGTTCAACCACCGAGCGCACCTTCGAAGTCCGTGCTTCCCGCAAAAAGACGACCCGCCGGGAGTTCCTCGCCGCGTCGGGCGCCTTCGTCGTGCTCGCCGCGCTGGCAGGCCTGGGTACGACACGCCTGCTCTCAAACACCGGCGACCACCGTTTTGCGACGCTTGCCCAGGTGCATGAGGCAGAACCCACCCCTGAGCTGCGCGAAGAGCAATACCGCCGCGTGACCCTCTCGGCCGTGGGCGACCACCTCATGAACATGCCCGTGGTGGAGGCCGCCGACTACAACGCCGGCGAGGCAGGCGACGGTTGGTATGACTTCACTCCCATGTACCAGGGCGTGGCCGACATCGTGGCCTCCCACGACCTCAACTTCATCGACATCGAGACCATCCTGGGCGGCGACTACCTGGGCCTTTCGGGCTACCCCGTGTTCAACTCGCCGAGCTGCATCGCCGAGCAGGTGGTGGGCTTCGGCTGGAACCTGTGCACCACGGCAACCAACCACTGCCTCGACATGGGCCTCGAGGGCATCTACAACTCGTGCGCCACCTGGGCGCAGTTCCCCCAGATGCTCATGACGGGTACGTTCTCGAGCCAAGAGGACCGCGACCGCATCCGCACGTGTGAGCGGCAAGGCATCACCTTCGCGTTCCTCTCCTATTCCGATTACTTCAACGGCTACGTCGTGCCGGCAGACGCCCCCTGGAGCGTGGCCGAGGCCGGCGACGAGGTGATGACCTCCGAGGTCTCGCGCGCAAAAGAGCTGGCAGATGTGGTCATCGTCGCCATGAGCTGGGGCAGCGAGAACGACTTCTCGCCCAACGAGACCCAGCGCCATTACGCGCAGTTGCTCGCAAACCTCGGGGTCGACCTCATCCTAGGCTTCGGCCCCCACGTCATCCAGCCCATCGAGTGGTACCAGGGCTACGACGCGGCAGGCAACCCCACCGGGTCGCAGACGCTCGTGGTCTTCTCGATGGGCAACTTCCTGTCGAACCAGCCGTATTCCTACGCCAACGTCGAGGGCTGCTTTACCTGCGCGTTCGAGCGCCTGGGCACCTCAGGCCCCGTGAGCCTCATCAACCCCATGTGGACCCCGCTCATCAACCACATCTCATACGGCTGGCATCAGGTGTTCAAGCTCAAGGACTACACCTACGACCTCGCCGCGTCGCACGAGTCCATCGGCCTGGAGTCCGACCCCCTGGGCTACTGCTACGACCTCACCAACCAGATCATCGGCCCCAGCGGCATCCCGATCGACTGGTAGGAAGCAAGCAGGCAAGGAGGGGATAAGGGACGCTCCTTATCCTTGCATGCTCCAACGGACCTGCGCCTGGTGCTTCTGCGCCTCCCGGCGATACAGCGAGACGAACCGTTTGAGGACGGGGTTGTCGTCATCTCTGCGATAGACAAGGTAGACCGGCCCCACAAGTGTGGTGCCCGACGCAAGAACGACCTCGCAAGCACTCGGGTTGGTGCCGGGAACCATATAGCGCAAAAAGCTCGAGGTGAACACGACCTCGTCTTCCTTGAGCGCCACGAGGAACTCGTTGAGCGCGCTCGCGTCCTTGGTGAGCGTTTTTGGCCTGCAGCCGTTGCGCTCGAACAGCGCGCAGATGCCATCGGTCCACGTCTTGAACATGCGGTTCGACGAGATGGGGAGCTTGCACGCGGCAAGGTCCTCAAGCGTGGCGTCCCCCTCAAAAACGGGGTTGTCCTCATGCACCCAGGCGCTCAGGGGCTCGTTGTACATAAAGTCGTACGCGACATCGGCCATCGGCGCCTCCCATGGAGATGAAGCCGCGGCGGGGCCCTCGTCTATCCCGTCGCCCGGGGCGCAGTAGGCCAAGGCCACATCTGCCGCCGATTCCTGCACCAGCTGCTCTACGGTCTTCGCCCGATTGACCACAAGCTCATATGAGAAGCCCTCGTCGCTTTCATGCATTGAGGCAAGAATGGCGTAGGCCATGCAGGCCGGCTGCCCGCTCGACTCCGCCATGGCGATGCGCAGCGCGGGAGTCTGGTTTTTAGACAGCGCCGCGCACTCCCGTACAAGCTGGTCGTGCGCATCGAGGATTCCACCGACTCGCTCAAGGTAATGCGCACCCGCCGGGGTCAGCCTCACGGGGGATCGTGTGAGAAGCTCGAATCCCAAATCGTGCTCGAGGGCGGCCATGTGGCGGCTCAACCCAGACTGAGACAGCCCCAGTTCTCGCGCCGCACTCGTAAAGTTGAGGTGCTCAGCCAGCGTCTGAAACTCCCGGATGTAGTCGAACATCCCACCCCCAATGCAAAACCGCTCTTCATCAGCCAAAATAATAATGCACTTTTTGCATCAGTCAATCCGATTTCCTCATACGCAAGCCCATATCTCTCATTTTGGCGATGCATCGAAGCTCGGCTAACGTCTCCAGTCAACAAGGCACAGCGATGCCATACCACGCGCAGGCAAGACAAACGGAGGACACCATGGGCGCAAACTTTTCTGCAGGCTGGCGGAGGTCATCGGATGCATCCGCCTTCAACCACTGGCGGCGCTAGTCATGCGCCCCAACAACACCAGGGAACAACACGAGTCCCGCCCCAATCAGGAAAGTTATCGAGAAAACCTCAACACCAGCCGCGACTACTACGCCGCTCATGCCGCGCAGCGTCATCAAGTCAGTCGCAGGCAGGCCCTCAAGGCAGCAGGTATTGGGATTGCTGGACTAGCGGTTTTAGGCCTGGCAGGCACTGCCTGGTATGCGCATCGGGCAGTGGCGTGCACGGTAAACGGTTCGGTGCGCATGGCCCCCGTGGGGTCGACAGCCCAGGACATCATCAACCTGGGATATGCCCACCCATTGAACGGCAACTTAGTCGCCGTATGCGCCGAAGGCGAAGTCCCTGAGATTTTGGAACAAGGAAGCGGCGAGCGCTACACGTTGCGCGTGAACGGCGAGGAGACGGATGTCGACAAGTACCGCCTCGCTGAAAATGATATCCTCGAGTTCTCAAATGGGAGTGACACAACCGAGGCAGTCGTCGCGCAAAACACCGACATCCCCTGTGGGGCACAAGTGCCCGAAGACAAATACTTCCTTGTAAAAATCGGTTATGTGATTCAATGGGGGAAGGCTGGCGTATCAAGCATTGTGACGGGGGTTCACTCGGGAAAAACCGTTGACTTGGGCATAACCGAAGAGCCGAAGGACCTCATCATTGGAATGGGCGATAAGATCAACCCTATTGACGGACGTCGTCTTGTCTCCATAACATTTGATGACGGTCCCGACCTGACTTACACTCCGCAGTATCTCAACATCCTCTCGCGCTACGGGGCAAAGGCAACGTTCTTCAACCTTGGCTCTCAAGTAGATGCGGGGGAGGACTACGCAGCCCTATCTCGTCGGTGCATAGAGGAAGGCCATCAGGTCGCCAGCCACACATACTCTCACTCTGACCTCCTCGAGCTTGACGATGCCGCCCGCGCTGACGAGATAGCGCGTTCCTTGTCGGCTGTTTCGCAAGCTTGTGGCATTTCATCCGACGTCATCCGTCCGCCCTACGGCAACTTCTACGGAAGCAGTTTCCTCGCCTACCTGCGCTCGGGCGGCAACCTTGCCTACACCGCTTATTGGGGGCTTGACTCGCAGGACTGGGATATCGAGCACCAGGGATACGGATTGGAAGACGGTGCGGCCAAAATCGTCTCGAACTGCACCGAGGTGAAGGGGGCAACCCTGGCCACCAACCCCGATGCTTTCAACGGCTCCATCATCCTCATGCACGACGCCGGAGGCAACCGCGACCGTGACGTTCTTGCGCTCCCACAAATTATCGAGGCCTACCAGGCGCAAGGCTTCGAGTTTGTCACCATGAACGAGCTGCTCGCCTCCTGCGGCACCTTCCCCGACTGGGTCACCAGCGGCACCTGCACCCGCCCCGCTGACGCCGTCATTCCAACTGATGACCACGTGACCTGGTACAACCCTAAGGAGTACGACCCTCTCGCCGCACTGAGCGCGGAAGACAGCTAACGTCCATCTACAAGGGTGCCCCAGCCCCCATTGGGGCACCCTTGCTGCCAAAGAGGGCGCAGTGGGGCCCTATTCCAAATCCACTCCCATATCATCGCAATACGCCCGGCACGCCACAAGCAGTGCGTCGCAGTCCTCGTGCAGCACCTGCCAAATAATCTCGCGATCAACTTCCATATACGCGTGGCCAAACGATTGTGAACCCCGGATGCACCGCGCGTGTCGAAACCATAACGGGCGGCGACATCGGTGCTTATCTTGCCCGCCTCTTCCGTAATGCGGAAGGCACGATTCATGAGGCCTTCAGCGATAAGGTCATCCACATCGTTAGTAGGATTCAGGAAACGCTCCCTTGTAAACACGAGCTTGCGCATCTGTTCTTGCGTTTGCCGTAACGTCGTAAACTTCCTGGACACGCGCCAGGTCAGTACTCTTCGCGCTCATAGACCAGCACCTTCTCCCTCTCAATTGCAGCAGCAAGGTTGGCGTTCTTGATGACATCGGCCGAAACAACGTCCACCTCACGACCCGTTTGTTGCTCGATCCGCTTCATAAAGTGTGTCAAGTCATGGAGGTTAAAGCCGTTTGAGCGGTCAACCTCTATACGGACGTCAATATCGCTTTGGGGGCCAAACTGCTTGCGGGCAAAGGAGCCGAACAGGTATGCCCGGCGAATGGCGGGATAGTCCCTTGCCGAGTCGGAAATAGCCCGGCATGCCGACTCAAATTCAAGCGACCGAGCCTCAGATTCCTTTTCGGCAACGCCTTCACCTGGCGTCTGCAAAAGGTCAAGCACCTGCTCAAGCTGAGCTTGGATACCCGACAGGCGCTCATCGGTCTTCGTCGCCTGCTCCCCCTGAAGTCCATCCATTAAAAAATGCAGGTAAGCATCCGTCTTTCGCAAGCCATTGTCTTTTGCGTACCTCTCGACCGCTTCAGCCAGCTGCCGAGGCACGCGCAGGGACACAAGTATTCGCGCCTCGCCCAAACCCGTCACCAACGACTCGCTCATCATGACCTCCATTCATAATATGTATGACAATTGTATTACGTTAGATGAGCGTAGACAACTCCGCAAACATCAAAAAGCGCCCCGGCAGACCGTGCGGTCCGTCGGGGCGCTTGTTTGCTTGGGCTTGTAAGCCCCGCTACACCACCTGGAAGATAAAGAACTTGAGGTAGTTGGTCTCAGGGATGCCCCAGACGATGGGGTGGTCGGGAGCCTGCTGGCGAATCTCGACCTGGCGCAGCTGCACGCCGGCGTCGTGTGCCGCCTCGGCCACGACCTTCTTGAGCATGTCCTCGCCCATGAAGTGCGAGCACGAGCAGGTGGCCAGGTAGCCGCCACGAGGCAGGAGCTTCATGGCGCGGGCGTTAATCTGCTTGTAGCCGCCGGCAGCCTCGCGGATCTTCGCGCGGCTCTTGGTAAATGCGGGCGGGTCGAGCACGATGAGGTCGAAGGGACCGCCCGCCTCGCGCATGCCCTCGCGCGTCTCAAGGCTCGGCAGGAAGTCGAACACGTTTGCGCAGGTGAAGCGCGTCGTCGCGTCGAGACCGTTCAGATGGGCGTTGCCGCGGCACAAATCGACCGCCGTGGCGCTCACGTCCACGCCGTGCACGAACTCGGCACCGGCGGCTGCGGCGTTGAGGGCGAAGGTACCCACATGCGTGAAGCAGTCGAGCACGCGGCGACCCTTTGCCAGGCGCGCCACCGCGCGACGGTTGAACTTTTGATCGAGGAAGAAGCCCGTCTTCTGGCTGTTCTCGAAATCGATGTCGTACTTGATGCCGTTCTCGCACACGATGCGGCAGGTGGTCTCAGGCGCGACCTCCCCCTCAAGGGCAAACCAGCCCTTGTAGAGAGGCAGACCCTCCTTCTCGCGCACCTTGGAGTCGTTGCGCTCGTAGACGCCCACGATACGCTCGCCGTCTTCACGCAGCACGCCCACCAGCGCCGGCAGGATGATGGCCTTCAAGCGTTCCATGCCCACCGTGAGCACCTCGGCCACAAGGATGTCCTCGTAGCGGTCGACCACAAGGCCCGGGAAACCATCGGCCTCGGAGAAGATGAGTCGGCAGCAGTTGGTGTCAGGCCCGCAGCCAGGCAGCGCCGAGGCGCCCATGCAGGTCTTGCGGTACTCCCAGGCCCAGCGCACCTTGCGCTGCCAAAACTCCACGTCGAAGCGGTCATTTGCGTTGCGCGACACGATGCGCACGCGGATCTTCGACTCAAGCGAGATGGGACCCGTGCCCAGGTAGGTGCCCTTCTCGTCCACCACGTCCACCACGTCACCGTTGCAAACCTCGCGGCCGTCAAGAGGCGCGGGGTCAACGCGCAGGACCTCGGCGTCGAAGACCCACACGTTGCCCTCGGCCAGGAACCTGGCACCCTTCTTGGTGATCACTGCCTGGGGAAAGGGGCGGCACTGCTTCATGGCGATCCTCTCAAGCTTCTCGAAAACGTCCCCGGATACAAAAAAACGACCCGCGCGGGGCCGTTTCGTTCAAACAATCTGGCGGAGGGAGAGGGATTCGAACCCTCGGAACGGGGTTGCCGCTCGGCGGTTTTCAAGACCGCTGCAATAAACCAACTCTGCCATCCCTCCATGGGCGCACATCATAGCATGCGCGTGCTCCAACCTTACAGGGGAGGTTGGAAAGAAAAGAAAAAAGCCCCGACCTTTCGGTCGAGGCTTCAATCTCAAGTGGTGCGGGCGAAGGGACTTGAACCCCCACGGCCTTGCGGCCATATGGACCTGAACCATACGCGTCTGCCAATTCCGCCACGCCCGCGCGAAGAAGAACTATAGAAGATGACAGCCTATCCAATCAAGCACAATCTAGCACTTCACATCTTGCACACAAATACGCGCAGCAACCCTGCCGTCTGGACCCAATCCTTCGCGGGCCGATCCGCCCCTACGCCGCCAGGCCCGAGTATGTCGGCTGGTCATTGGAGCCCGGCAGCGAGAAAGCCGACCCCTGCGCGGTACCGTCAGGTGCGGTAAAGGTCGCCCAGATACCCGCAAGCGCCTGCGCCGCCCCATCGAGAGACGCGCGCACCCCACTGAGCGCGTCGTCGGTCTGCCGCGTGAGCTCGGCCTGGACGGCGTCGGTGGCCGTTGCGGCAATCTGCTCGGCCGACTGCTGGGCCTGTTGCATGCTCGCCTGCACCACGGGCGCGGTGAGCGTGTAGGCCAGGCACACCAGGAAAGCCAGGGTCATGAGACCAAAGAGAATGCGGTTGATGATCTTGAGTATGCGGTACACCATGGGCGGGATCCCCTCGTGTCTCTGAATGTAAATGTTCGACACCGCCATCCTACCCAAGACGCGGCACCAAGGGGAGGAGCAGGGGCCACGTCACCGGGAGCACACGCCCAACGGGTACAATAGATGGTTATCGCGCGGACCATATGGCGTCGCGCCCCCAACCGCTCACACCACCCAAGGAGGATGCCCTTGCCCACCACCGATGCACAGGCCCCGGCCGAGCAACTCCTGCTGGGCCGCTACCGCGTGCTCGAAACGCGTGGCGAGGGCGGTTTCGGCACCGTCTATGTATGTTGGGACCCTCGCCTCATGCGCCGCGTGGCCATCAAGTCGATTCGCCTCAAGCCTCAGGCGCCGCAAGGTTCCCTCGTCGAAGGCGTGCCAGACTATCTCAGCGACGCCCGGCGCAGTGCCCTGCTGCGGGCGGCGCTTGACGAGACGCGCACCGCCAGCATGCTGCCCCACCCCAACATCGTCCAGATGATCGAGTTCGACAACGACGACGAGCACGCCTACATCATCATGGAATATGTTGAGGGCGCAAGCCTCGCCGAGCTGCTCGACGCCACCGAAGACGGCCTGCTCACCGCCGACGAGGCGGCCGCCGTAGTGGAGGGCGTGTGCGACGCACTCGAGTTCGCCCACGACAACGGCGTGCTGCACCTCGACATCAAGCCCGACAACATCATGGTGGACATGTCGGGCCGCGTGAAGCTCGCCGACTTCGGCATGGCCACGCTGTCAAGCATGACCGGCTACTCCGGGGCACGCGGCGGCACAGTCGGATACATGCCCCCCGAGCAGGCAGAAGGCGGCGAGGTGGATGTGCGCACCGACGTGTTTGCCTTTGCCGCGGTGATGTACGAGGCCCTGTGCGGCTTCTCTCCCTTCAACGCCGACACACTCGCCCGCAGCCGAGAGCTCGTACTGGCAGGCGCCCCCGACCCTTGCGCGCTGAGCGACTCCATCGACGTGCGCGCGGCCGACGCCCTGCTCGACGCCCTCGAGCCCGACCCCGACGCGCGCACCCCCAGTGCCGCCGAGTTCGCCGCACAGATCCTGCCGGCACTCGGTAGGCCCCGACAGGGCCGCCGAAGCCTGGCCGGACTTGTGCGCGACGTGCTCGACGACTCGCAGCCAACCGAGGCCGCTCCCGACAACGAGACTCCCCCCATAGCAGCCCCCACCAGGTCGTTCGACCCCGACTCAGGCATCTTGGGAGCGTCGGGGGCACACACGGCGCGGCTCGCGCTCCGTCTGACAGGAGCGCTCTGCCCCGCCGCAATCGTCACCTTGGCACTCTGGGCCGCAACAGGCCAGGCGGGCACGCAAGCGTGCATCGCGGCGTTCTTCGTCACTGCAGCGTTGAGCCTTCTCGCACCCCAGATAGGAAGCTTCGCGGCGCCCGTGTGCACGGCGCTTGTCTGCATAGCCGCCGGCCACATCCCACTTGGCGCGGCGCTGCTGGTCGCGGCAATCCTCTGGTGGGTGTGGGTCGGCCGAACCCAACCGCTCCAGACCGCAGGCACATTCCTGTCGTGCCTGTCGCCGACCATGCCCGTGCCCATCGCGCCTCTCGTTTGCGGTTACCTTCTTCCGCCCGGCCCCGCCGCAGCCAGCGCGGCCTTGGGATGCCTCACGCAGGCATGCCTGGTGGCTCTGGCACAGAACCCGCCTGGCATCGCCTTCCTCCTCACGGCGGGAGCCTGGACCTTGGCCTGCGCCGCGCAGTCGGCCGTCGGCCACAAGGGCACAAAGGTGCGCTGTTACCTCTCCACACTGCTTGCAACTTTCATCATCCTGGCAGTTCAACTGGGTTGTGTCCGTATGGAAAATGAGGGTGTATGGACAAGCCTTCCCCAGGGGGAGCTGGCCTGTGTCCTCGGGTCTACTATACTTGTCGCATTGCTTATCCTTGCCTTTGGCAGCTCGGCGCACCTCGAGGCCGACCTCGAATGCGCCGACGCCCCGGCAACGAACGTCCCGTAAAGGAAAGGTGCCCCAATGAACCTTTTTGACATTTTCGAAGGCCGCATGCAGCAAATCTTTGAGCGCGGCAACACCATGGCCCCCTTCCCGTTCAAGAAACTCGCGAAGACCGCGGTGCGTGAGATGAAGAGCTGCTCGGCCAAGCTCGACGGCAGGCAGGTCGCCCCCACGCTTTACACCATCCTCGTCAGCCCCTCCGACGACGCCCTCATCGGCCCGCTCTACCAGCAGGTCACCGACGAGCTCGTCGACTTCCTGGCACACGAGGCCCAAAACGCCGGCCTGGCCCTCACGGCAAACCCCACGGTGCGCTTCATCCCCGTGGGCGACATCAAGCCTGGCAAGATGGAGGTCATCGCCGAGATCGTCTCCCCCGACGTGCTTGAGCAGGTGCGCGCCGAGGAGAGCGACTATGTGCGCGGACGTGCAAAGTCGGGAGCCGTGATGCCGCAGGGCCGCGCCAACCAGCAGCGCCAGGCCGCAGCGGCACCGATGCCCGGCATGCCCGACCCCATGGCAGCCCCGCTGCCTCCCCTCCAGCCCCTGTCTGGCGCAAACCAGCCTGCAGGCATGGCCGCCCCGCGCCAGACAGCACCCGAGCCTGCCGCCATGCCCGGGGCTGCGCCCGCACCCATGCCCGTGCCCGCCGCCGGCCGCCCCGCACCCGTCGCCTGCCAGCTCACCGACAAGGCAAGCGGCAAGACCTGGCGCATCGCCTGCGACAGCACCGTCATCGGCCGCGACGAGGCCCACGCCGACCTCGTGCTGGGCGACTCCAACGTCAGCCGCCGCCACGCCGAGCTCACCCGCAACGCCACCGGCTGGCGCATCGCCGACCTCGGCAGCACCAACGGCACGCGTGTCAACGGCATGCGCGTCAGCGAGCAGGACCTCGCCAACGGCGACACAATCACGATGGGCCTCGTGACGCTCATGTTTGAGGAAGTCTAACCATGCCTGCCGTGGTTCTCTTCATCGGGCGCGTACTGCTTGTCGTCGCACTCTTCATCTTCCTCTTCTGCATCATGAAGACGGGCGTCGGCCTGGTCAAAGGCCAGAAGAGCGATGCCGCCGTCTGGTCGGTCGACGTCGTCGACGCCCCCTTGGGCATTCGCGGCACGCATGTCGACATCTTGGGGCCGGTCATCGTGGGCCGCTCCCCCGGTGCCGACATCGTCCTGCCCGGTATCTACGTGAGCGGCAAGCACGCGCGCTTCTCCATCCAGGGGCCGGCGCTCGTCGTGGAAGACCTGGGCAGCATGAACGGTACAAGCGTCAATAACCGCCCGATTGCCGGCACCGTCGTACTGCACGACGGCGACATGGTGCAGATAGGCGACGTTTCAATGAGGGTGACGCGCCAATGATGACTGAAGAAGATGCCCTGAAGGACGAAAACGTCGAGCACATCGACACAACGTCCCAGGTAGATACCAATATTGTCAGCGAAACTGCGGAGGCGGGCGAAACAAGCGCTCCTGCCTGCCCTGCCGCTGACACCCAACAGGCCGAAGAGGAGCCCGAAGACGCAGCCGCCGATGCGAGCGCGGCCATGGCGAACCTCATCGATGACGAGGGCGCCCAGAGCGTGGAGGATCCCCACATCGACCCGAACGCCGCCCCCCTCAACCTGGACGACGACCCCGAGGACGACCTGCACGAACAAGCCGGGACAGCCAACGCGAGCGCAAGCGCAACCGATACGCCGCAGGCCGCCGCTCAGGCAGATGATCCGCAGACAACGGCCGAGATCGACAAGATCGAGCTCGCCGCCCTCATGAACTCCGGCGATGCGGGGCAGACCATGCCCTTCGCCCCCGTTCAGGAG
>CABQHM010000057.1 GCA_902464015.1 uncultured Coriobacteriales bacterium
CCCCGCCGCTGCCCTCCCACAGGGCCGCCACGACGTCCTTGAGCTCGGCCAGCGGGTCGAGGTGCCCGCCGGCGTCCAGCCACGCGTAGTACCCAGACCGTGGCACGCCTTCATGCACCTCAGCGCGTCGACGGTCGGCTTCCACCTCGGGGCCTCGGCCAGCGCCCTCACCTTGGCCTCGAGCGCCCTCTTCTCCTCGACGGCGGCCTCGGCCCGGTCCACGTAGTGCTCCAGGGCCGCCGCGGCCGCGGGCTCGGCCATCCGAACCCCCTTGATCCACGCCCAGTGTGCCGCCGTCCAGGTGGCCAGCGGCCGCCCTTCCGGGGTCCTGTTGGGGCAGCAGTGGCCGTGGCGCAGCAGGAACTTGGAGAGCCGCTGCTTGGCCGCGACGACCTCGTCGCGGGCGTCGGCCAGGGCGCGGGACAGGTCGCGGGCGGCCTCGCACTCCTCGTCGGGCACGTGCACCTCGCGGACCTCGTGCATGGCGAGCTGCTTTGCGAGGGACTCGGCGTCCCTCCTGTCGGTCTTCACCCTCCTGTCGGCGGCGGGCCTGAGCATCTTCGACACGGCGCCCACGACGCAGTCGACGCCGAGGGCGCGGAGCTCCCGGCAGAGGTGGAAGCCCGTGACGCCGGACTCGTAGACGGCCCTGGGCGCCTCGGAGGAGAGGGCCCAGTCGGCGACGGCGGCCGGGTCGTAGGCGAACGTCTTGCGTTCGACCTCGCCGGTGTAGGGGTTGAAGGCGCACCCCTTGATGCTGCGCGCGTGGACGTCGAGGCCAATGGAGGTCGTATAATCAGACATGCGACCCCTCTCCTGTCTGTGGCAACCTGGCCGGTTGCGTGCGGGTGGACACCGACATTATCGGCCCCGACCCACGGGATTCCCAGCTTGGGACGACATGCAGCAGGGGCTCGTTGATGCTCTGCTCATATCGTCTTAAGACCTCAAATCCCCCTGGAAAAGGGTCGTGAGATGCACGAGGCGCGTTTTGACTACTCCGAAACTCGTTTCCTGCCAATGCACTCGGGAAAACTACTCCGAACCTCGTTTTGCTGCCAAAAGACCCCGGAACCGTCCCGCCCCCTACCTCTCAATCCCCAGCGCCTCCACGCAGCGGGCGAGCTCGGCGCGGATGGCGATGTGCTGGGGGCAGGCTCGCTCGCAGGCGCCACAGCCGATGCACTCGGTGGTGCGCCTGTGGCCGTGCTTGCCCACGAGCCAGCCCTCCTGACGCAGCGCCGCGTCCTTGTCGCCGTAGATCGTGAGGTAGTTCATGCCCGTGAACGTGCCTGAGACGCCGATGTCCATAGGGCACACCTTGGCGCAATAGTTGCAGGTAGTGCAGGGGATAAGCGGAATTTCGGCCAGCTTTTGGCGAGCGGTATCGAGCACGGCGCGCCCCTCGTCGCCCAGGCCCTCAAAGTCTGCCATGGCAGCGATATTGTCGCGCATCTGCTCGAGGTTGCTCATGCCGGAGAGCACGGTGATGACGCCGGGCAGGTCGGCGGCGAAGCGGATGGCCCACGCAGCGGGGGAGAGCTGCGGCTTTGCCTGCTCAAACACCTCGCGCACGGATGCGGGCGGGTTGGCGAGCAAGCCTCCCTTGACCGGCTCCATCACGATGACGGGCTTGCCGTGGGCGCGCGCCACCTCGTAGCAGCGGCGCGACTGCACGGCGGGGTTGTCCCAGTCGGCGTAGTTTATCTGCAGCTGCACGAACTCCATCTCGGGGTGGGCGTGCAGGATCTCGTCGAGCTCCTCGGGCGTGGGGTGAAACGAGAATCCCACATGGCGGATGAGCCCCTCGGCCTTCTTGCGCTGCACAAACTCCCACTGGCCGAAGTCGTCGAAGAAGTGCGTGCGGGTCTCGCCCAGGTTGTGTAGCAGGTAGAAGTCGAAGTAGCCGGCGCCGGTGCGGGCGAGCGACTCGTCGAAGCGCGCCTCGGCCTCCTCCTTGCTGGCACAGTTGATCCATGCGGCGCTCTTGGTGGCAAGCTGGTAGCTCTCGCGCGGGTGGCGCTCCACAAGCGCCTGCCGGATGGCCTTTTCGCTACCCTCGTACGCCCAGGCGGTGTCGAAGTAGGTGAAGCCGGCGGTAAGGAACTCGTCGACCATCTGTTTGGTCTGCTCGATGTCGATGGCACCCTTCTCGCCCTCTGCCTGGGGTTGCAGCTGCGGCAGGCGCATGAGGCCAAAGCCAAGCTTCTTGATGTCCGCTCCGAGCTGGGATTCGTGTGCGTTGGGCCATTGGCGTTCTCTCCCATCTCCCATGGACCCGCCCTTGGCGGCTTGCGTGCATGGCAAGAGGACAGCGCTGGCCGCGGGCCCAATCCAGGCAGGTGAGTTGCGGCAAACTAAAACAGCAGGTCAGCTGGGTTGTAAGGGCTTGCATACGGGCCTGTCGAGGGCGTAATGTTGCGGTATCTGCGTTTGCAAGGGATGCTTGGCAAGGGGACGCTCAAAAAGAATGGGGGAATCAAGGTGAAGGCCCTCGGTCTTGCTTGTTGCGAAAAGAGTTGCACGCGTGCGCGCGGCTCCGCTCGGGGCTGGCTTGCGCTTTTCTTCGCGGTGCTGTGCGCAGTGGTGTGTATGTCTTGCGGGATGGCGGGTGCCGCCGAAGCCCAGGCGCAAGACAGCCAGAGCGGCGACGAGCTCACCAGCGTTGTCTTGGGCAACTTCGTGCTGCGCATTCCTTCGGATGCGACGTTCGAGAAACTTGCTTCAAGCGATGTCGATGCTGAGCTGCAGAAATCGGGCGTCTTTAATGGAACGGTCGATTGCGGGAGCCTGTGTCGTATCGAGGCGGCCGATGGAACGACCGTGTATGCGTATGCGTGCCGGGCGCTCATGGATGCCAACGATGTGGAGTGGGCAAACCGGACAACGGACGAGGTCGCGCTGCAGGAGCGCGGCGAGTGGTTTGCCAGCCAGCTCTTGTACAGCGATGCCTTGTTGACGACCGCAGTGCGCTATGTCGGTTGTTTGCATTACGACGTGGAAGAGCAACCGCTGACGTTCTTCTGCTTTAGCGGCTATGTGCTGCGGGCGGGCTGTGCCGTGGGGTTTGTTTCTCTTCCCTCTGGCTATGTCTCCGTAATTGCCTTTGTGTTCGATCTTTCCCAGAGCGCAGGCGCCGTGTCGCTTGTGGACGGCGTGGTTCCCCTGTTGGAAGTGGGCAATGGGTTTACAACGGCCGAAATGATTGAGGCTGCTTTTGAAGAAGACTACGAGGCGAGCGGGGATGCGCTTGCGTCGTATGGCATAACGTATGGTGACGAGGAGACCGGTCCCTATAAGGACGGCTATTACGAAAGTTCCATGCGTAGTTGGACGGATCATTCCCCCATGGCGTGCGTCCAGGTGACCGACGGCAAGATTGCCGCCGTCGAGGTTGCTGATAATCTTGTGTACCTTGGTTTTGGCACGGCTGCTTTGGAGCAGCTTCCTTCAGCCATTGTGGCCGCCAACGGCATTGAGGGAGTCGATGCCGTTTCCGGTGCGACTCTGACGAGCGAGTTTATTCTCTGTGCGGTGCAGGAGTGCCTGGTGCAGGCCACGGCGTGCCCGTTTGATGCGGCGGCGCGCGAGGGGGTCTTGCCGCGAGATGAGGTTGACTTCGGGACATGCTACCGCTGCCATGACGACAACCTCGAAAAGACAAACCATGCCCCCAGCAGGTGGCAGTCTACAGAGGGTCAGGTCATCGACCCCCATGACATGCCTGCCATCGACGCCCACGCCGGCGTTAACATCACCTGTGACGATTGCCACGTTGTGGGCGAGGCTCCCGTTATGATGTGCGCCCAGTGCCACGACGGCATGGCTGAGGTTCCCGAGGGCTGGACAATCCCCGACCCCAGCATCAACGCCTTGGCCGACCATATGGATGTTGTCCCCCTCGACACATGCGGCTCCTGCCACGATGGCGCCGTTGTGCGCGAACTCGACATGGCGCAGGCGTCGGCCGGATATTCCTGGTGCGGTGAGCCCTTTGACTTCCACGACATGTCCGCCGACTTGAAGAACGGACACGCCATTCTCCTGGGGAACTTCGACTGCCAAACCTGCCACGCAGAGAGGTCTGTCGCAACATGCGTTACCTGTCATGCCGGCGTCTTCACCGAAGAGACCCTTCCCTGGGGATGGACTGCAGGGCAGGCCGACCGGCCCGCTGCCGGCCTGACCGACGGCGAGTACGTCGCCGAGGGCAAGGGCATCAGCGGCGACGTGCCCGTGACCGTCGAGGTCAAGGACGGCAAGATTGCCGAGGTCACCGTGGGCGACAACTCCGAGACCCAGGGCATCGGCTCCCAGGCCATCGAGCAGCTCCCCGACGCCATCGTCGAGGCCAACGGCACCGAGGGCGTCGACGCCGTCTCCGGCGCCACCGTCACCTCCAAGGCCATCTTCACCGCCGTCGACGACTGCCTCGAACAAGCCGGCACGACCGACGTGGTACCTGCGGGCCCCACGGCCGACAAACTCGCTGATGAGGCCGGCACCCTTGCCGACGGCACCTACACCGCTTCTGCCAGGTGCAGTGGCGGTATCGTGCCCGTGACCGTGACCTACGAGGACGGCGGGGTTGTCTGTATCGAGATTGAAAACGATAGCGCGCTCGTGGGGGATGACTTCAAGGCGGTTCTTGCGGCTATCATTGGCTGCCGAAGCCAAGCCGTAAAGACTGCGGTTGAGATCGATAGAACGGCTGTCGAAAACGCCGTCGCTGCCGCCGAGTTTTCGGTTGACGCCGCCATTGAGGCCGCCTCCGCTGCTGAGGCCGCCGCTCCCGCAGCCGAGTCCGGCACCCTGACAGACGGCACCCTAACCGATGGCGCCTACACCGCCTCGGGTAAGGGCTACGACGGCGAAGTTCCCGTGACCGTCACGATTGAGGGTGGCAAGATCGCCTCCGTCACGGTTGGCTACAACTATGCAACCTCGGGCATCAGTCTCATGGCCATCAACCAACTCCCCGCCAAGATCGTGGCCGCCAACGGCACCGAGGGCGTCGATGCCGTCTCCGGCGCCACCGTAACCTCCAAGGCCATCTTCACCGCCGTCAACAGCTGCCTTAAGCAGGCTGCTTCCTAGGCATATGTCCTCGTCATTTGAGCCCAGGCGGCTTTAGCCTCCTGTCCGCCTGGGCCCGCGATTCGACCAACGTGCAGCCTCAACGAGCGTGCGCCTCTTAAAACCTCCTGCGCGACTGGCGGCGAAAGCACCGCTCGCATATGCCGAAGCGGTGTCCCCAGGGAAGAGGGCGTCCGCACGACGAGCAGCGGCGCCCCTCGTAGCTTTGCCGCGCAAGGAAGGACGAGATGTCGGTTGAGACCTCATCGCGCAGAAGGGCGACGTCGTCGACGCTTACGAGCGACGCAGTGGGATGCCCATCTCCCGGGCCCAGCAAATAGGCTCCGACCAGGTCGAGCTTGTCGTAGACCGTCTGCATGGACTCGAGGTCGTCCTGGTCCCAGCCCTTGTCGAAGTCGGGCAGCGGCGCCTTTGCCACATGGGCGCGCAGTATTGCCTCCCACAGGTCGAGCGCACACGCGTTGCCCGACTTGAAAGGCAGCGTCGCGAAGGCATACACCGTCCGCGCGTCGGTCGTGGTCTTCTCTGCCCTCTCTGCGAGCATGGCCTCTTCCGAGTAGTCGGCGCAGCGGAAGGGCGCCGGCGCCTTCGCGTTTGACCAGGCGTCAAAGAGCGCGGAGACGGGCGCGTCGATGTCCAGCAGAGTTCGGGGAAACGCGAGCGTCGCGCTGCGGACGGAGCGCACCTTCGCAGCCAGGGCATCGGCCACAAACTCGGGGTCTATGGCAGACGCCGCCTCGCCGGCCTCGGTGTAGCCATAGCGCCCTGCTCGCCCGGCGATCTGCTTGACCTCGCCGGGAGTCAGCATCACGCGCTCACGACCGTTGAACTTGTCATGCTGCAGGAACACCACGCGCTTCACCGGCAGGTTGAGTCCCATGCCGATGGCGTCGGTTGCCACAACAACCTCGGCGTCGCCCTCGCGAAAGCGACGCGCCTCGGCCTGGCGCACGGCATGGGGGAGCGCCCCGTACACCACGCAGCAGGTGCGGCCCGCGTTGTGGAGCTCCGCCGCTGCGGCGTGGACGTCGCGTTTTGAGAAGGCGATGCAGGCGTCGCCCGGCTGCACGTCTTCGGGGAAGCGCACAAGCTGGGGAAACGGCAACAGCGGGTTCAGGCGCTCGTGGCGCTGCACGCGATAGGTGTCGCCAAAGCGCTCGCGACATCCGTCCAAGACGCGCCGTACGATGTCGAGGCCCTCCGGCGCGCAGCATATGTGCAGCTCATCGGCATCGACACCGATAAGTGCGCGGCTCCAGGCCCCGCCGCGGTTGGGGTCGCCCAGCATTTGCGCCTCGTCGATCACAGCCACGTCCCACATGCCCTGGGGGTCGAACATCTCGACGGTGGAAGCGACGTGCCGGGCCCCTTCCACAAGGCGGCGCTCTTCTCCGGTCACGAGCGAGCAGGGGCAGCCGCGTTCGTTCGACGTGTCGGCCACCTCTGCGGCAAGAAGGCGCAGCGGCCCAAGGTAGAGGGCGCACTTGGCGTCTCTAAACGCCGTGAGCGCATCATGGGTCTTGCCGGCGTTCGTGGGGCCAACGTGAATGATAATCTTGCGGGGATGCAGGCGACGCGAGGGATATCCCAGGTAGGGATCGGCTTTGGCGGATACCGCTGCCTCGGCGTACGCGCGCCTCAAGGCCGCCTGAAGCGCTCGCTCGCCCTCTCTGCCTGCAGCCAGGTCTGCGCCCAACGCGCGCAGCTTCGGATTGGCAGACGTGCACAGCGCATCAATATAGGTGTCCGTATCAAAAGAGCGGCACAATGCGGCCTCGAAGGAGGGCATCCGATATGCGAGAAGCTGGTTCATCACGTAGTCGTGAACATCGGAGCCGATGATTGACGACCCAAGCCGATTAAGCTCGCGGTCGGCCTTCAACAGGTCGCGATACGCGCGCTCCGAAAGGTCCTGCTCCTGGTTTTTCTTTTGGGTCTTGGCACCCAGCGTGCGGGCCAGGGACCGACGCCAGGCGCCGTTGTCACCCATGACGCGCACGGCGACTTCGAGGTTGGTGTCGGACATCCTCATGAAGCCATGCTTGCCATATGCGCAAAGCTGGAACTCGTCGTCGGCGGCCTTGCGTGCGAGCTCGCTCACGAGCCGGTCGCAATATGCCTGCTCACCGCCGAGCAAGGCGAACATGTCGCGGTTCGGCGGATACTGCTCGACAAGGCTTTTGTGCAGGAGAAGCTTTGTGCGCGCCTGGCGGGAGTCTCGCACGGATCGAAGCAGGTCGTCGGTCCTGGCACCGGTGCGCTGGGCCATTTCGTTGCGATAGGCTTGCAGGATCCCTGCCGGAACGCCGCTGTCACTTGTTGCTTGCTGCCAAGACGAGAGTGTCTCCACAAGGAGGGTTTTGTAGGCGTCGGACGTTTTGAGGTCGCGCAGCCAGTGCCGCTCGCAGTCGTGCGTACGCTGGTAGTCCTTCTCGATTGTCGAGCGGGCCAGGCGCTGAGCCGTGCTGGATCGTTCGGCAAGCCAGGACGCGAGCACCGGGTCTTTGCCAGGATGGGCAAACCGACTTGCATACTCTTCGGATTCGTCCTTGCGCGTCCTGCGCCATGCGTAGCCTGAGAGTTCCTCGAAGGCGGGACTTGCTTCCAGCACGGCTACGAATCGTGCCTCGAGCTCCAGATATTCACGCTCTTGAGGAGCGAGCCATAGGTCGAGGTCTGCAGACGGGAGCGCATCGTCGGCCGCTCCGTCCATGGAAGCGGCGGTGTTCCAAGCGTCCTCGACGATTCGCTCAAGCTCGTTGAGGCGCCACAGCTCGCGCGGATCGAAGGCCCCACGCCTGGAAGGTCTGCCAGGGGTCCTGTCGTCCTGCTTGGGGGTGGTGCTCTCGGCTTGTGTATCCTTCAATGCGGCCAGACTCCTTGTGGTGAAAACCTGCGTTTGCAAGATTGTATATGCCCAGCCAAGCTCCGGATTGTCAAATCATCCCACAGCTAGCGCTCGCATGTCCCGTGACTCGAATGGACCACCGGCCGAAAACAGCTGGTCAAATTCTCTGAAAACTACCAGTCAAAAGTCTTGAAAACTACCGGTCAAAACATCTGAAAACATCCGGTCAAACTCCCTGAAAACATCCGGTCGTGATACACTATGCCTGATCAACGTAGATGTGAGGAGAGCTTAGTATGCTTACACCTGAGGGTTATAGACCGCGTTTGGTTGACGGTCAAATCGCTAACGCCATGGAAGCTTTTGGCGCGGTGTGCGTCGAAGGCCCCAAATGGTGCGGTAAAACCTGGGCTCTCCTCAATCAGGCCCGCAGCGTTTACTACGTTGGCGACCCAGCGGGCAATTTTCAAAACCGTCGTATGGCCGAGATGGAACCCAGCATAGCGCTCTCGGGTGATGAGCCCCATCTTGTGGATGAGTGGCAGGACGTGCCTCCCATTTGGGATGCCGTGCGTTATGAGGTCGACCAGACGTCTCGCAAAGGGCGCTTCCTGCTCAGCGGTTCCTCTACACCGCAGCGTAAGGGAATCATGCATAGTGGAACAGGCCGCATCGGCACGTTGCGCATGCATCCCATGTCGCTCTTTGAGTCGGGCGATTCGACGGGTGTCGTGTCTGTACGCCGTCTGTTTGATGAGCCTGTCCGGGTCGCACAAACGGGCGATGTCTCCTTGACGCAGCTTTGTCACCTTATTGTGCGAGGCGGCTGGCCTGGCAACGTTGACGCACCGCAGAGTGCTTGTGCCTTGGTCCCAACGAGCTATATCGAGCAAATTGCCGAGCAAGATGCGAGCCGAATCGACGGCAAGCGTCGCGATCCTTATAAGATGAGGCTGCTTCTCCGTTCATTGGCTCGCAATGAGAGCACGCTGGCGAGCAACGCCACACTGCGCCGTGACATGATCCAGTTTGACGATGATACCCTCTCTGATGAGACCGTGGCCGATTACATGCAGGCGCTCTACAGGCTTTTTGCGGTGTATGACCAGCCGGCGTTCAATCCCAACATGCGCTCTTCGGTTCGCGTTGGGAAAAAGCCCAAGCGCCATCTTGCCGACCCGTCGCTTGCTGCGGCGGCACTCGGGGCAACGCCCGAAAGGCTCATGCAAGATCTCAATACGCTTGGCTTCTTATTTGAGTCACTGTGCGAGCGTGATTTGGCAATCTATGCTCAGGCAAATGGCGGCAGTTTGTATCACTATCGTGATGGAAGCGATCGAGAGATAGACGCCGTCCTCGAGCTTCCCGATGGGCGCTGGGGTGCTTTCGAGATCAAGCTGGGTGCAAATCAAATCGATGCTGCAGCGGAATCTTTGCTCAAGATAAGAAGCGTCTTCGAAGAAGACCCTCATGCAAAGGCCCCGAGTGTTCTGGTTGTTATCTGTGGGCTCACTTCATTTGCCTACACCCGCCCTGATGGCGTGATGGTAGTGCCCATCACGGCGCTGCGCGAGTAGGGTTGTTACCCAACGCTAATGTGCGCTCTTCGTGGGCTTTTCGCTCCAGCGCGGTGGAGTGCTAAAGCGAATCGCTATGGCTTGTTGCATTTGCACCGGCTTTTGTCTAGAGTGATTCTGGTTTATTTCGCCTTTGTTTCTTGGGAGGGAACGAGGCTTGCCGGGGAACGGTCGAATGGTCGGCCGAAGGGGACGAGGGGAATACTATATGTGCGGCAATGCTGATGAGCAGGCCGAATCGATGACGCATGCGGCTTGCGCTGCGGCACAGCCCGATGCGGTCGAAGGGGCCCAGGGCAACGCAGACGACGAGACCCGCGCCGTTTTGCTCGGCTTCCTCAAGGGGCGCGAGTATCTGTTCTCACTTTTCCATAAGCTACTGGGCACCCTGCCCAGCACCGAGCTCTTCACGGCTGCAAGCAGCCAGGAAAGCCTAGCCGTGGTCGACATGTTCGACGACGGTGCCAGCCCCGCCCCCGCCGAGCTGCGCGCGGCGCTTTCTCGCTGCGCCGACCTTGCCGCCCAGGGCGAGCAGGGCATGCAGCAGGCACATGACGAATACGAGCGACTTTTCTTCGCTCCCGACAATATGGTGGCCGCGCCGTGGGAGTCTGTGTACACCACGCGCGAGCGCGCCCTGTTCCAGGAGTCCACGCTTGCTGTGCGCTCTTGGTATGAGAGGTATCTCTACATCCCGGCTGGCTACCCGCGCATCCCGGATGACCACATTGCCCTCATGATGCATTTTCTCGAGCTGACGGCCGCGCGGGCCGTTGCCCATCTGGAAGATGGGCAGCCGCGCGAGCTCGCGAAGGTGCTTGAGGACCAGGCGGCATTCGAGCGCGAGCACCTGCTCAACTGGGTTTTCTCGTATGCACAGGACATGGCTTCGTCGAAGACGCACGAAGTGTATCCGCAGCTTGCGCAGGCTGTGGCCGACTTCGTGCAGCTCGACGTGTCGGTCCTCGACGAGATGCTGGAGATTGTCGCTTCCGTCGCGGCATAGAGCATTGCACGTTGGTTTTGTAAGAAAAGGGGATAGGAGGACAGTTTTATGGCATTGGTACAAGATGCACTGAAATCCGGGCTCAGCAGGCGCAAGTTCCTGGCTGGCTCCGTTGCGGCCGTGGGAGCGGCAAGCCTGGGTCTGTCTGCAGTGAGCGGCTCGGCCGACAACAACCTGCGCATGGCCCTGGCCGACGAGATGAAGGCCGATGAGGAGGGTGAGTGGCATTCCGCCGCTTGCTGGCACAACTGTGGCGGCAAGTGCCTCGTCAGGGTCTGCACGAAGGACGGCGTGATCGTTCGCCAGGGGACCGACGACATCAACACCGACGACGAGATCAACCGTCAGCAGAGGGCCTGCCTGCGCGGCTGGTCGCAGCAGTACCAGGCTCGCGGCCTCGACCGTCTGAAGTACCCCATGAAGCGCAAGAACTGGAGCCCCGAGGACCCGCATGCCGAGCTGCGCGGTATCGACGAGTGGGAGCGCATCTCTTGGGACGAGGCTGCCCAGTACATCCATGACGAGGTCGAGCGCATCAATGGCGAGTTTGGCGACAACTCCATCCTCGCCCTTGGCGGCGGCATGACCGGCCTGCTCAATAAGCTCAACATTAACTACCTCTCCTCGTGGACGACCTCCTCGTGGGGCAGCTGGTTCGCTCCTGGCGTGCTCGGCTGGGGCGACGGTTGCAACGACTACACGGTCAACAACGACCGTCTCGACATGCTGAACTGCGACTACGTGGTCGCCTTCGGCTACAACCCCGCTTGGGCAGCCCTGGGCAACGCCACGAACTTCGCCAAGTCCTGGAAGGACGCCGGCGTCAAGTTCATCATCTTCGACCCGATCTACACCGACACGACGTCCATCCTCGACGCCCAGTGGGTGCCGATTCGCCCCGCCACCGACATGGCAGCCATGATGGCCATGGCCTACGTCATGCTCGAGGAGGACAGCGAGTCCAGCCCGCTCATCGACTGGGACTTCCTGGATCGCTGCTGCGTGGGCCAGGACGCCGACCACATGCCCGCCGACGCCACGACCGACGAGAACTTCTTCGACTACCTGCGCGGCGAGTACGACGGCGTGCCCAAGACCCCCGAGTGGGCCAGCGAGATTTGCGGCGTCGACCCCGAGACCTTGCGTGAGGTCGCCCGTATCCTGGGCAAGGACAACAATGTCGCCATCCTGTCGAGCTGGGCAAGCGCTCGTACCTACAACACCGAGCAGCTTCCTCAGACCGCCATCTGCCTGGGCGCCATGGGCGGCCACATCGGCAAGAGCGGCAACTGCGTTGGCCCGACCGCTTGGAACCACACGAACAACTTTGGTCCGCGCCTTGTCAAGGCCGGCAGCGCCGGCAGCGCCGGCGGCACGAGTGGCACCGGCTCGTCCACTTCCGTGAGCGACACCCAGATGTGGGGCGCCGTGCTCGGCGAGCCCTTCAACCCCACCACGCTGTGGAAAACGCTCAACGGCTACGGCGTGTCTTGGAAGGATGTCATCGGCGAGTACGACCTCACCAAGCGTATCGAGAACATCACCGCCGACGTCAGGATGATCTGGACCGCCAACAGCGCCAAGCTCACCACCTGCGAGGGCGCCAAGAAGGGCATCGAGGCCTTCCGTTCCGTCGAGTTCGTCGTGGGCCAGGGCCACTTCCTCACCGCTTCCAACAAGTACGCCGACATCGTGCTCCCCATTACCACCAACTGGGAGCGCGAGGGCAGCTTCGTGTGGGACGGCTACATCAACCGCGACACCATGCTGATCAACCGCAAGGTCGTCGACCCCTACTTCGAGGCTCTCAGCGACACTGAGGCCTGCATCAAGATCGGCGAGAAGTTCAGCCTCACGCAGGACGACTTCTTCACCGTCAGCGAGACCCAGCGCCTCTTCAACGCCGTGGCCACCTGCTCGGTCGTCAAGGAGAACGGCGTCGATTGGGAGAACCTATGCTCCATCGCGCAGGAGGACATCGACGAGTGGGGCGTTGAGGGCGAGCCGCAGGAGGGCCGCGTCCCGATCGCCAAGTTCATGGAGGACGGCGTGTACCGCGTCGACCGTCACGTGGGCGACAACTACGGCTACATCGACAAGCAGGCTTTCCGCGAGGATCCCGAGGCCAACCCCATCGCCACGAATTCCGGCAAGGTCGAGTTCTACTGCCAGACCTGGGCTGACTGCCTCAACTCCAACGGCTACTCCGATGAGCCTTACTCGCCCATCCCCAAGTACCGTGCCTGCGCTCAGGGCTTCGAGGAGACCTTCGTCGACGGCGACATCGCCGGCGAGAAGACTGAGTTCCCGCTGCAGTGCATCAACCCGCACTACCAGCGTCGTTCGCACTCCATCTTCGACAACATCCCCTGGCTGCGCGAGGCTTGCGCCAACCCGTTCTTCATCTCCAAGCAGGACGCTGAGGAGCGCGGCATTGCCGACGGCGACACGGTGAAGATTTCCTCCAAGTACGGCGAGACCCTGCGTCCCGCCAGCGTGACCGCCCGTATGATGCCCGGCGTTGTGGGCCTGCCTCACGGCGCATGGGTGCGCGTCGACGAGAACGACGCCGTTGACCACGGCGGCAGCGAGAACTACATCACCGGCAACGTTGCCACGGGCATGGGCGTTGACGGTTACAACACGCTGAACGTCCAGGTTGAGAAGTGGGACGGCGATCCGCTCCCCGCCGACAAGGACGTCCCGCAGACGATCCTGTTTGACTAGGTAAGGCGAAAGGGAGCTGAACATGGCACAGTACGGGTTCTATTTCGACCAAACGGCGTGTGCAGGGTGCCATACCTGCCAGATCGCCTGCAAAGACAAGAACCGCCTGGATGTGGGCTACCTCTTGCGTGAGGTCCACACCTACGAGTGCGGCGAGTATCCCAACCCGGGTTACTATCACCTGGCCACGACCTGCAACCACTGCGACAACCCCGCTTGCGTGGATGCCTGCCCCACCGGCCGTACGGTGAAGGACGCCGAGACCGGTCTCGTTTACCACGACCCCGAGATCAACTGCGCAGGTGCCGCCTGCCAGCTTTGCGTCGAGGCTTGCCCCTACAACCACCCGGTCTACATCGAGGACCTGGAGAAGGTTGTTAAGTGCGACGGCTGCCGCGACCTGGTGGCCAAGGGCGAGCAGCCCGCGTGCGTTGCAAGCTGCATGATGCGCGCCCTGCACTTTGGCCCGGTCGACGAGCTGCGCGCGCAGTACGGCGATGACCTCGTGAGCGCCCTGCCTTGCTACCCTGATGGTGAGACCGGCCCGAACTTCCTCGTGAAGGCTCGCGCCTGCGCCCTCGAGGATGGCTTTGAGGAGAAGACCATCTAGGTCTGCCCTGACGCCTCAGCAAGGCTGCGACATCCCCCGATGTCACGCACAAGCCCCCGTGTCCGCGCCTCTCACAGAGCCGCTGGGCACGGGGGCTTTTTGGCGGGCGAGGAGGGAACTGGCGAGCGGCCCGTGAGGACGTGCTGAGGGGCGGGCATGCGGGGCGAGGGTCACGGCGTCCAGCAGTGCCGCAATCAAGACACGTTGCCGTGCCTACATCGTATCTACCTGCAGGTCTGCCAGGTCGAAGAGGCTCGGGGTGGTGTAGCGCGCGTCGAGCTCGCGCAGCACGCGGCCGTCTGGGCGGTCCTCCACCACGCCCAGGCCGATGGCCACAAGCGCATGGGGAAGCTCGCCTGCGAGCAGGGCAATGTCGCTGGGGGCAAGCTCGAGTTCGTCCGATTGCCCGACGGCCGCCGTGTTGCCTGCGCTGTCGGCCCGTCCGAACGCCGCCGCGTTGCCTGCAATGTCAGCCTGGCCGGGGGTTGCCGAGTTGCCGGCAGCCACGGCTTGTCCGCTGCCAGCAAGAATGCGCCGCGCTGCTGCGGCATCGGGTCCGAAGAGGTGCGCGCACGCAAGGAAGTGACCGCGTTGCGCGTACTCGCGCGGTGGGAAGGCCTGCTTGAAAGGCGCGTTCTGCTGGTATATCTGGCCAGTGAGCTTGTTTTCGAGCGAGCAGTAGTGCACGCCCATGCGCAGCTCGCGCTCAATGGCAAACGACAGGAGCCGGATGCAGGCCTCCTCGCTTCCTTCGATGGGCAGGCCGCCCGCATACCAGTAGTCGTAAGGCACGCGGTACGGTTCGTGCTTGATGCGGTAGCCGCGTCGCGCGAATGCGGCCGCATTGTTGAAGGGGAAGCACAGTTCAAGCAGGTTAATGCCGGTCGCGCCGCGTTTGTCCAGCTCAATGAGCAAATCTTGCATGATTCCCAGCTCGTCGGGCATGACGGGCATCTCCACCATGGTGGCGTCAAACATGCCCACGCAGCCTTCCAGCGCGTCGAGCGTGCGCTGCCTCAGGGCGGCTGACTCCTGCGTCTTGATGCTGAAACGCACCTCGTTGAGGCCCGCTTCACGCAGCTCGCGCGCCGTCTGCGCGTCCATGCCCTCGCCGCAGGTGTACAGGCGCGTGTACGCGTTGGGGTACAGCATACGTGCGCGCTCGAGGAACGCGAAAAGCTCGCGCTTGTGCAGAAGTGGCTCGCCACCCGTCACGGCCAGGTGCTGCAGGCGCACACCATGGGCATGCTCGGTTTCGAGGTCGGCGGCTATGTTGCGCACATGCGTCTGGTAATAGGCGTAGTTTTCCTGGTTGGGGTTGAAGCAGAAGAAGCACTTCTTGGGGCACTGGGTGGAGGTGAGGAACGTCTGAGTGCCCACTGCTTTGCGGCAGGCCAGGCATGCGGGCGAAATCCAGTTGAGCCACAGGCTGCTGCGGGCGTTTTCCACATGAAGGCCCGCCTGCGCCATCTGGTCCACCTCTGCCGAGAAGGGGCTGAGACCTGCTTGCTCCTCGGGGGCTACATCCAGGCCAAACTGTCCCACCTCCTCGAGGAAGTCGGCGCGGATCTCGCGGTAGGTCTGCGCATAGCTGCGCGCATTTTGAGGCGCGACGTACGCGCCGGTCTTACCGCGCGATGCGCGCAGGGCCTCGTCGATTGTGCCGAACAGCATGCAATCCTCCAAAAACAGTGCTATACCCGCCATGATGCATCATGGGTTGCCTGGCTTGCAGCTAGGCTCCCGCATGGTCAAACAGTTCGAGGCCACCGACGTCACTTGACAGCGCCGGGGGCCTCGCTCGATTTCTGGGGTGCCGCTACCCCTCGAACGTCTCGGCGACGAGCTTGAGGTAATCGACGATGGGCAGATGCTGAGGACAGGCACGCTCGCAGGCGCGACACTCGATGCAGTCGCTTGCCTTGCCGTGGTCGTTGTTCCAGCCGCGGTAGATCATGCCCTGCGTGGAGAAGTCGCGGCTACGCGTGCGCTTCTCGGCGTTGTACAGCGAGAAGTACTCGGGAATGGCGATGTTCTTGGGGCAGTGCTGCACGCAGTAGCGGCACGACGTGCAGGGGACGGCGATGTTCTGGCGCACGAGGTCGCCCACGCGGTGCAGCATGTTCATCTCGTCGTCGGTCAGCGGCTTGAAGTCGGCCATGTAGGAGACGTTGTCGCGCAGCTGCTCGAGGTTGGACATGCCGGAGAGCACCATTTCCACGCCCGGCAGGCTGGCGGCGAAGCGCACGGCCCAAGAAGCCAGCGAGGCGCCTGCGTCGGCGGCTCGAAGGATGTCCACGGCCTCGGCGGGCAGGTCGGCCGCGAGCGCGCCGCCCTTGATGGGTTCCATCACGAAGACGGGCTTGCCGTGCTTGCGGCACACTTCGTAGTTCTTGCGAGCCTGGATGCCCCCGTCTTCCCAGTCGAGGTAGTTGATCTGCAGCTGCACGAACTCGGCGTCGGGCCAGCGGTCGAGCAGCTCGTCGAGATACTCGGCGTTGTAGTGGTACGAGAAGCCCAGGCACTTAATCTTGCCGGCGTCGCGCTGCTTGCGCAGGAAGTTCCACGAGTCGGCGCGGTCGGTGTTGATGGTGTTCTGGCCGCCGAGGGCATGCAGCAGGTAGTAGTCGAAGTACTCCACGCCGCACTTCTCAAACTGCTCCTCGAAGATGCGCTCCTGGTCGCCGTCTTGCTTGATGAGGGCGCTGGGCAGCTTGTCGGCCAACACGTAGGCGTCGCGGTCGTAGCGCTCCACGAGAGCCTTGCGCATGGCTCCCTCGCTGGCGCGCTTGTGGTAGAAATACAGGTTGTCGAAGTAAGTGAAACCGGCGGCGAGATACTCGTCCACCATCTGGCTCACGAGCGGTATATCAATCGAAGTGGGGTCTGCCGGGTTGGTCAGCGGCAGACGCATGCAGCCAAAGCCGAGCTTCTTCATGTTGGCCATAAAGGTCCTCTCCTGTGTATCCAAATAGCCTCTTCGGCCATTGTAGCGGGACGACAGGCCCAGGCGTTCCTGAAACTCTGACGAGTTCTCGAGAAGGCAAGGCACCTGCGCCGAGTGGTACGGGGCGTTTCCATGGCTCGAGTGTGGGGCCCGAGGGGATAAAGCATCGGGTTCCTTGCATGGGGCCGCAGTTTCTTCGCGCATGAGGCGCAGAACCTCCCGTGCGGCTGGCTCTGCGCCGCCCCGACTATTGCCAAGCATGGCCGCGCAGGGACGTGCGGGGGTCATGCAGGTGCGTGAGATTGCGGTAGAGGACAAGTCTGGCCGCACTGGGCCGGGCGCGGCCATGTCGCGTAGCCCGACGCCGAAAGAGCGCCAGGGGTTCCCGCCCCTGGTGGCGGCTAAACGGGTTTCGGTGCAGTTTTGACGGGCGCATGGGCACCGCGCGTCCATTCGGCTGCGTCTGTCCCAACGAATCCCCGAACCCACCCTCTCCACAGGCGTCAGCGCGACGGTAGTAAACATGCTCAATAGAAAGCTGCGCATGTGCATTGTGCTGGGCGTTTGTGTGTCGTGGCGCTGGCCCAGCCGCGCTGCCATGGGTGCGGCTCGTTCTCAGCCGCGGGAGATGCGCTCGCCCGCCTGCGGATACCGACTGTTGGGACAGACAAATTTGCAGGCAGCTAATGGTCGCCGCCTGCAAGGCCGCTTATGTCATTGCGACGAAGCGGCCTTCGTATATCTATATAAGTTCAGTTGTCCAGTTGAGCTCTTGAATCCTGCCTTCCAGCTCACGCAGTTCCTTCGAAAGGGCGTCGACCTGCTTCTGGAGCGGGGCCACGGCCACGGAGGGCAGAATCTTGATTTCGGAATGAGTGGCGCGCATCACCGTGGCGCTGGCGCTGTCCAGGAAATCGCGCAGGACCCCGACCTTGAGTCGCAGACAGTCGCGATGGGCGAGCAACTGGGTAAGAGTCTGCCCATCGGCCGTAGTCTGCGCGTTGGTCAGGTTGATGCGGGCGATAAGCTCGTCGAGCTGCACCGTTGTTTGGTCGAGCTGAGCCAAGAGCTCCTGGGGATTCTCGGCTGGCTCTTCGTCTTGCTGGACTTTCGCATTGGCTGCCAATCGCGAGCGAAGCTGCTCGATGCGCTGTTGTGCGGCCGCTCGATCGGCCAGGGCTTGGGCAAGTTTCATAGGCTGCAAACCTCCTGTTGGCTGGCTATCTCAGGGGCATTGTACCCCGCTGATGACCGTCTGCGCTTATGTGCGTGCGTTTCGTTGTCTTACTTCCTGGACGAGTGCGTGCGTTTCGTCCCTGCTTTCTGGGCAAGGGGGATGGGCGTCTTTTGTTGCTGCCCTAGACTGAAACGCGCGCCATACCCATCAGGCGGCTGTTCGTGTGCAAGGCCCCTGACGTGTATGATGATCGCTGCGCATGGGGGCTGTGAGTCCGCCGCGTCAACGTGTTCGCTGGGAGAGACGACAGGGGAGGTGCGGCCATGCTTGGAAAGACTCATGTGAGCGCGGGTATGGCGGCCTCGCTGTTGGTGCTGCAGCCTGTGTCGATCGCGCCGCTAGCGTGCGCTTTGCTTGGCGGGGCTCTCGGTGGATGGATCAGCGACATAGATGTGCGAGGGGCCAAGCTCGTACGAGGGACAATTGTAAGCGTGTGCGTAGCGGCGCTTGCATTTGCGAGTCGCTTTCTAGCGGAGGTGCTCCCCAGGGTCGCGGTCCTTCAGGCAATTGCCCCCGAGATGGGGCCTGCTTCTGTCGTGGGCGCAGCTCTTTTTGCCGGCGTTACGTTGTTCGGCTCCCTCACGGCCCACCGTACATTCACGCACTCAATTGTGGGCTGCGCGCTGTGGTATGTGGCGGGCTGCTTGCTTTGGCCGCAGATTGCGCCTGCATTTGGCATCGGTTTGTGCAGCCATCTCATCCTCGACCTGCTCAACAAAGCCCCCAAGGGATCAATGCAGCTGTTCTTTCCCCTCAAGACGCGCGTGTGCCTCGACGTATGCCGTGCTGACGGCTTTGCAAACGCGTTCATCTGGAGCGCTTCCGTTATTGTGTGCGTCGTGTACGTGGGATGGCTGGTTTTCTCGCGTTTCTAATCTGGCGCTGGCAGGCAAGCTATCCGGAAAGTTGCCGGAGCTCACCACGGGGCGATCATGGGAGAGGTGGCCTGACTGGCTGTTCCGAGAGTCGTCTGGAACCCCGTGCGTAGGGAGTCTTGTGGGTCCACTGAAAAGCGCTGTTTGTGTTCAGGCGCACCAAGCCTTGATCCCCATTTCACCCGCCGTGAAGGCTCGCTGAAAAATAACCGCCTGTGTTCAGGCGCACACTAGCAGGCACTTGGAATCGACGAGGGCGAGGATCATCGAAAGCTGTCGCCTGTGTTTAGATGGGCCGCAGTCGAAGGAACGTGGCTGAACTCAGGTTCAGGCCGTGTGCCACTGAACATTTGCCGTGTATGTTCAGGTGCCAGCCAGGGTGTTCAGGGCGGTCGATTTTTTCTAATGCTCCAAAATTTTAAGCCAACTACCAGGTATTATATACAATTGTGAATGTGTTGTCACGCAAATGTGTTCGCATTCTGCCTGAACATGGCAGCGTTGATGTTCACCTCGCCGGGCGCGAATATGAGTGTCGTTCAAGGGGCGGCCAAAGCCGATCGGCCCCCTTGGTTCAGACACCCCACCTTAACCTTACGTTAGGAGATCCTTCCTATGAGCCCGCTTCTTCTGGCTGCTACGCTGACCATCACCCTTGCCTTCTTCGCCTACACCTTCGGCGTTTTTTCTGAGCGCCGCGCCGGTACTCTCAAGAAGGGCCACCTCGCCCTCTTTTGGTTGGGTCTGGCTTTCGATACCACCGGTACGACCATCATGTCTGTCATCGCTAGCGGTGGCGACGGTTCCATGTCGCCCCTGCATGCCATTACCGGCGTTGTGGCCATCGCCCTCATGCTCTTCCACGCCCTGTGGGCTACCCGTGTGGTTCTGCGCGGCGACAAAGCGGCTCGCGAGAGCTTCCACCGCCTGAGCATCTGCGTGTGGCTCTTCTGGCTCGTGCCCTACGTGGTTGGTCTGCTCATGGGTATCCCGGCCCTGCACTTCAGTGATTTTGCCGCCTGCGTCACGGCAATCGCCGGCGTTCTTGCCGTGGGCATCGTGCTGTGCATCAAGGCCAACATCGCCCGTTGCCAGGCTGCAGCAAAGTAAGACAAATAAGAACCGGCATCCGCCTTTTTTAAGCCCGCATCTCAAGGTTACCTTGGGGCGCGGGCTTTTCTGTGCCGGCAAGGAGAGACCGCTCGGGCAAGGAACAGCAGGCAAACCAGCCCGTCGCATTGGCCGTGTCGCAGTCTTGGCCATGGTACGGCGAAATATTGCGCGCCATCGCGTTTGGCAATCGACGCGTGCGGCACCTTGTGTGGCCAGCCCGTCGGCCAGATCCGAGCTCCTGATATATGCAAAGAGGCTCGGCAAGCTTGCATGGGCTCAGAGGTGAGGATGAGCTGCGAGGGTCCCTATACATAAGAAAGCTCCGTCTGTCGCGTGGCCTGTTTCTCTGGGAAGTAAGGCGAGGCGCCTGTGTATGCGGGGGGAAGCCGAATCCGGCGACGTGGGCGACATGAGACTGCGGATCTTGGCATGCAGGGAGAACTTGCCCGTTGGGTCGCGGCTATCGGCGGGGGCTCTCCCGCAGTGCAGAAACGAGCTTAAGTAACTATTATTCCCCAATTTGTGTGCGTCTCATGTACTGACGCCCCCACGCTTGCCCCCCGCCTGCGCCTGCGTGTATAGTTCTCCCTCGCGCCGCACCC
>CABQHM010000058.1 GCA_902464015.1 uncultured Coriobacteriales bacterium
CGGTACATGAGACGCACACAAATTGGGGAATAATAGATTTTTAGGTGCGCTTCCGGTCCCGCGGAGACGCCGGGTCCCGCGGCACAGGGCTCACAGTGAATTCGCCTGTTATAAACACCCCGCCTTTCTTCATACTCCCCATACCTGATAAATCCTGCTGTGCCGACAAAACCTTCCTCATGGGCATTCACCCGTCCCCCTCTATATACGCGCGCTCCTCCGACTGCCTGCTCATAAACGTCCATGCTGCCGCGACAGTCTCTATATAGGTACGCCTGCCCATATCACTGCGTGTCTTCCATATATGCGCGCTCAACCTTGCTGCAAACCGTCCGTACCATCGCGTGCTTCTCTCTAAATGGCTCGTAAATGGCCTGAACACCGCTTGCCACAGTCCTGTAATGTGCGCGAAATCCCCCATCAGCGTCTCGGCAACACGGGCGGCCCACCATGGTCGGCATCTTGTAGGGAGGTACCGGGGCCATGGCCCCCATCGCTTGCATCAAAGGGAGCTGGTCAGCATGGGTAAGCTTGATGGGAAGATTGCCATTATCACAGGAGCTTCCAAGGGCATTGGGGCAGGTATCGCCCGTGTTTTCACCGAGGAGGGGGCGTGCGTGGTGCTCTCCGCCCGAGGCAACGACGTCTTGCAGTTCGCCGAGGAGCTGCAGGCAGCTGGCAGGGAAGCGGTCGGCTTTCGCTACGACGTCAGCGACGCCCAGTCCTGCAAGGACCTTGTCGACTTCACCCTCAAGACGTACGGGACAATCGACATTCTCGACTGCAACGCCGGCATCTGCACGCTCAGCGACTTCCTTACCAGCGACGACGCGTGGCGCGATGCACATATCGACATCAACATCAAGGGTGTCTGGAACGTCTGCCGCGCGGCCCTGCCCACCATGGTGCGCAACAACGCCGGGTCCGTCGTCATCACCAGCTCGGTCACGGGCGACATGGTGGCCGATCCCGGTGAGGTCGCCTACGCCACGACGAAGGCCGCCCTTGTTGGGTTCACGAAGGCCCTTGCACGCGAAATGGCCCCGCACAACATCAGGGTCAACTGCATCTGCCCCGGATATGTGCAAACGCCCCTGGTAGAAGGTATGGCATGCCAATCGGACCCCGACGACCCCACACGTGCCATTTCGGCGATTGCCCATGCCGTGCCCCTGGGACACCCAGGCACACCCGATGAGTGCGGCGAGCTGCGCCTTCCTCGCCTCAAACGAGGCAAACTATATAACAGGAACTCAGATGGTAATTGACGGCGGCTCCACGCTTCCCGAGACCACCTCGATGGGGCAGTAATCATGAGCGAGACTCAGACCACAGAGCTCATGCAGGACTCCGCGCTGTTCGACGATGTTGCCAAGCAGGCGCTGGGACGATACGAGTTCGACGGCGACGAGGCCAAGCTCCTCACCTTTTCGGAGAACTACACCTATCTTGTGCGCAATCCCATCACCGGGTCGAAGGACGCCGTGCTGCGCATCAGTCGCCCGGGCTACCACACGCTCGAGGAGCTTGAGGGCGAGATGGCGTGGCTGCGGCAGATCAACGACTACACGCCCCTCGTGGTGGCCAATCCCCTGCCCGCCCAGGACGGAAGCTACATCCAAAGCGTCATCGGGCCCAATGGGGCAACCCATCTCGACGCTCAACACGCACACACGCTACCTGCACGAAGGTATCGTGAACTACGCCGAGCATCTCGGGCCCTGCTGCCCCCTGAAGTGGACCGGGCCATGTTCGAATGCTCGGGCTCGGAGGCCAACGACCTCGCCGTGCGCGTGGCCCGCGCAGCCACGGGTGGCACGGGCGTCATCGTGACATCGGAGGCATATCACGGCAACACAGCGCTGATAACGGGTCTGTCTCCCTCAATCGGGACTGACCAGCCCATGCTGCCCGACATGCGCATGATTCCCACACCTGACACCTGGCGCCTCGGAACAAACGACATCGGTGCATGGATGGCCGCGCGCGTGGCCGAGCAGATCGCCGCTATGCGCAGGCACGGGTTCAAATTTGCCGCGCTGCTCGTAGACTCGAGGGCGAGCATATCCAGCAAAACGCCCTGGAAACGGGCCTTTTGTTCAAAAACGCCCTCATCGATGCGGCAAAACGTCACCCTTGTCTGGGAGATGTGCGTGGGGCGGGCTTCTTCATCGGCGTCGACGTCGTAAAGCCCGGCACAAAGGAGCCCGACTACGAGCATGCCGTCGACTTCATCGAGGCCATGCATGAGCACCACGTCCTGACCTCGCTGTGCGGGCCCGCCGGCAACATCTTGAAGATCCGTCCGCCTTTGGTGTTCAGCCCCAACGACGTCGACCGCCGCGCCACAAGAAGGTGGCCTCAAGAAGACGCTCAAGCTTCTGTACGTGTACACCCTTGCCACTGGCGCCATCTTCACGTTTTCACGTGCGGAGGAGACGGTGGAGGTGGTGGCGGCGCGCGGCAAATGCGCCCGCTACCTGGGCATAGAGGAAGGCTACCCCGTGCTGCACGTGCTCTCGCGCCTCTTCGACGATACAGGGGCAGTCGCTGTTGCCTCATGCGACTCATACAACCACAACCTCGTGCACCTAACGGTGACAAGCGGGGCCATGGCAGCAGAAAACCCGCCGGCCCCGTAACGCCTGCAAGAGCTTCATTCGAGAAGGAGACTGACCATACCCTACGCAATGACAGCCGCACTCATCATCTGCACTCCATCGTTCGCCCTGTTTGCCCTGGCAGGATACAAGGCGTTTTATCTGGGAGAATCCACAAGCGTCAGTAAGACCTGCGGGAGTACCGCGAGCCAAAGCAAGCAATGCATCCCATGGGCCACAGCGACCTGTGCCTCATTTGCTGCCTTCATCGTTTCGGGAGCTGTGTTCCTCGTCCTGCACTTGGTGTGGGGCCGGAGGGCGCCCCTGGAAAACGAGTCCCCCGTAGATGAAGGGCGTCTTCTGGCCTGTGGGCGCCTCGTGGATAGCAGGCGACTCGTGGATGGCAGGTGCCTCCGAACTAGTGCGCATCCCCTGGCAGGCGCAGATGGGAGAAGCGCGCCTGGTCCTCGCTGGCAAGGTCGGGCCAAATCCTCTTGCGAGCAACGAGCGACACCAGCAGCATGCCGACCACGACGCCGGGCACAAGGCGCCCCAGGCAGGCACCCACGACGCCCAAGACCGGCAGCACAACGAAGGCGAGAATGGACCGCACGCTGTTATCGATACCCGGGACAAGCAAAAGCCCCAGGTAGAGCGCGGCCAGCATGATAAAGGGGCCGTCGCAAGGAAGCAGACCCAGCAGCACGCCGAAGCTCGTGGCGATGCACATGCCGCCCTTGAAGCCGAAGAAGCAGGGGCGAGCGTGACCCAAAACCGGCGCCGCCATGACAAGGGAGAGCGCGGGCGACGCCATGCCGAACGCGCGGCAGAAGAGCCAAACGGGAAGAAGGCCTTTCAATATGTCGCACGCCACAGACAGGGCGCCGCACCAAAATCCCCCGTATATAAAGGCGTTGGAGGACCCAGGATTGCGGTTCGCGCTGACTTCCATCAAGCTCTTGCCGTGGAAGAAACGCATGAACAGTTCCGAATACAGCACGCTGCCCGACAAGTAGCCCAGCACGATATAGAGAAAGGGCGCGTTAAGCGCGTCCATTGTCGCCACCCCTTCGATTGCGGCCTAGCTTGTGATGCATGCCACGGGCGATACGCACGCGAAGCCTGGCGGCAACGGCGTGAGGGCCGATGGGCTCAGAGGCGGAAGCCAGGTCTGCGTGTCCCACCTGGTCGCGAGGCACCTGGTTCGCATGGCCCACCCGGCCGTGGGTCATCTGGCTCGGACATCCCACTTGGCCTTCGTGCCCCGCTTGGCGGCAAGGCACCTGGCCCGTGTGCCCCGCTTGGCCACAAGGCGCCTGGCCCATGTATCCCGCCTGGCTGCGGGCCGCCTGATTGCAAGCTTCTCCCATCATCGCCAAGACCTTCTCGGCGCAGCTGTGCACACCAAGGCCCTGCGCATACTCGATATATTGCCTGCTCAAAGCTGCAAGATCGGAGCGATTCTCGTAAAGCCAGTCGAGTTTGACGGCAAGGTCGACGGCGTTTGCATGCGAGAAGATGTTGTGCTCGGTGAGCGCGTAGGCCTTCGTTGAGGAGAGGGAGGCGTCGGAAATGACGGGCACACAGCCGCACGCAAACGCCTCCATGCACGACATGCCCTCGACCTCCACATCGGCACAATGCACGTAGACATCGTTTGCGCACATGAGATCGCGCAGCTTGTCCTGCTCGAAAAAGCCGAAATCGACATTGAGCCCGAGGTCGGCCGCCTTCTTGCGAAGCTCGGCCTCGATGGGACCCTTGCCGGCAAGCGTCACGCGCATCTGCCCGCCATGCTTGGCCTGGGCAATCGCCTCGAGGAGGGTTGCCTGGTTCTTCTCAGGAGCAAAGCGCCCCACGCTCAACACGCGCAGTACGCCGGGCAAATCGGCGACACCGGCCTGGTGGGCAGAAGAGACCCTGCCTGCCTCCAGCCGCCTTTTGCCCGCATCGATGAACGCCTGCGCGATACCGTTCGAAATCACTTCGAGCTTGGCTGTTGCCCCGACTTCGGCCAGCCTGTCGCGAACCTGGGCCGTGGGGCACTGCACGCATAGGCAGCGGTTGTACACGCCAGAGACAAACGACCGCAAGAAACACCTGTTCACAGGGTCGATCTCACCCAGATGCACGGCATACGTCATGTTTTCGGGGTAGAGGTGGAAGGTGCCCGTCACCGGCTTGCCCGCACGCCGCGCCTCCCTGGCGGCCAGACGGCACACGAGAAAGGGATCCTCGACGTGCACGACATCGGCCCAGGCCACGGCCTTGCGAATGATGCGCATGTCGGCGCGGGCGAACGTGAAGCCCTCTTTCTCGATGATGCCCGAGAACACCGGGATGCGCACGACGCCAAGCGGGTAGTCGAGGGCGCCGTAGCGGTCGTTCGTGGCAATGCGAACCTCGTGACCCGCCGCACGGAACTCCTCGACAAAGCGCTGCGTGGAGATGCACATGCCGTTTGACTTGTTGAGGTAGTCGTTAATGACGATGAGGATCTTCACGCGAGGCAGGCCTTTCGAGCAGATTCGAGCAGGGGACACAGCGTAGAACTGCACAGCATAAGGTGATTTGTACCCCGTTGGAAGAGTCTGCACACCCTCGCCGCAGCACGGAAAGCAAGCAAGGGGCAAGAGGGCACGCTGGCGAGGCAACGGGGATTAGGAACGACGCCGCGGCACGATGCTTGCAGACAAATGAGCGCAGGCGGAGGCGTTACGCGAACGCCCGGACCACGGCGCTCTCAAAAGTCAGGCCAGAGAGCGACTCGATTGCGTCTTCGCGCTGAGGCTCGAGGGGCTGTTCGTTGAGGAATTCCCAGCTAGAGAAGCCAGCTTCCTGCAAGATGCGTACAAGTTCCTCTTTTGTGGGAGCCGTCGCAAAGACATTGGCAACAGGAGCGGCGGGACCCGCTTTGCTGAGAGGCGGCAGGGGCTGGAGAGCCAGCACTGCGTCGTGATAGAGATACCCACCGGGAGCAAGGACTCGGGCAATCTCACTGAACGCCTTAAGGCGGTCGGACGCAAAATTGAGCACGCTGTTGACCACAACGACATCGATGGATGCGTCTTTGATACCGGCCGCAAGCAGGTCGGTTGGGTCAGCCTGGACGAGACGCATATGCTGCCGCCAGGCATCGCCCGCCCAGTGCTGCTGGGGCGCGAGCTCTTGCGCGGCGGCGATTTTCTCCGCCGAAGAATCAGTCCCAACGACGAATCCACCCTCGCCCACCCGGTCGGCAATCTTGAACGCGCCCAGGCCCTTGCGGCACTCGATGTCAAGCACGCGCTTGCCGGAAAGATCGTCGGGTAGCACCATGACGCAGCGAGTATGCCGGCGGGCATTGCGACGCCGCTTCGCCTCGGTGCTGGATTCAGCGTCCACATGCGTTGCATTGTCGGCAACGTTCATACGAGCCCCTTTCACGTGCGCGTCAACCAAGCGGTCATTCATTAACATACATTTCAGGAAAATCAAAAATGCGTATCCAGGTATTTTGCTGATTTAACATACATTTCAACGAGTGAAATGTATGTTATTTCGGAACCAGTATACCCCTCCCCGGGTATATAGAGAAGCAGAAAGGCCGACAGGGATGCAGGTGCGCATGTCCCGTCGGCCTCGCATTCAGCCAAACACTATCCGCCGAAGCAATCGCTTGGCATTACTGCAGGTAGCCGTAGTTCTTGCGCAGTCCGGCAAGGAAGCCGCAGGTCAAAAGCACCGACATGGCCTCGGCCACCAGGATGGCGTACCAGATGCCCATCTCGCCCATAATCATGGGCAGCACGATGACGGCGCCGCACTCGAAGACCAGGGTGCGCACGAACGAGATGACTGCCGACACCAGGCCGTTGTTGAGCGCCGTGAAGAACGCCGACCCGTAGATGGAAAAACCCGCCAGTAGCAGCGTGAACGAGTAGATGGAGAGTGCTTGCACGGTGAGTTCGAGAACGCCCTCGTCGTAGCCCACGAAGAGCATCGCGATGGGGCGGGCCAGCGACACGGCGAGCACCGTGAGAATCACGTTGAGGGCGGCGACCACGCTCACGCTCTTCTTGAACAGGTTCGTCAGCTCCGCCTTGTTTTGCGCACCGTACTGGTAGCTCACAAGCGGCGCCGAGCCCATCGAGAAGCCCATCACGAACGATACAAAGATCCAGATGACGTACTGGATGACGCCGTAGGCAGCCACGCCGTCGGCACCAATGAAGGTCATGAGCTGGTAGTTGTACAGCATCGAGACGAGCGACATAGACAGGTTTGCCACAAGCTCGGAAGCACCGTTCGTGCACGCTTTGCCCAGAGCGCGCAGGTCAACTACGGGCTTGCCCAGACGCAGGTTGCTCGGGTTCTTGCGTGCAAAGTAGAGAAGAGGCAGACCGCCACCGATGACCTGGCTGATTGCCGTAGCGATGGCCGCACCGGCAAGGCCCCATCCGAAGACAATGATGAACAGGGCATCGAGCACGATGTTTGTCACGCCTGCGCCAATGATGACGGCAAGGCCGACCTTCGGCTTGCCCGCTGCGGGCAAGAAGCTCTGAAATGCCTGCTGTAACATGAGCGCGGGCAAGGCGATCGCACAGATGGTACCGTAAAGGACGGCCAGATCGAGCAGCGAGCCGGTCGCCTTGAACAGCTGGCCCACCGGGCGCATGAAGATGATACCGAGCACCGCAGACACGACACCCACGGCAAGGATGGTGTAGATGATGAGCGAGAACAGGCCGTTTGCCCGCTCCTTCTTGCCCTCGCCCAGCGTCTTAGCCACGAGCGCCGTGCCGCCGGTACCGAACATCATGCCCAGCGCGCCAATCATCATGATGAACGGGTAGATGAGGTTGAGGGCAGAAAACGCTTCCTTGCTCACGAAGTTGGAGACGAACAGGCCGTCGATGACACCGTAGATGCTGGTAAACACCATCATGACGGCCGTTGGGGCAGTAAAGCGCAGAAGCTTTCCCAGCGTGAAGTGCTCTGAAATATCGATTGGCATTTTTGAACTACTCCTTGTTGCCTGAATCCTTGGTACGGGGATGCGCCTTGGCGGGCGCGGGATACTGCATCGTCGGCTCGAACGCGTCGAAGCGGCCCTTGAGCCCGCGCAGATAGCGCTGTGCCGCGCCGACCAACACCTCGCGCTCGTCTGGGGGGATGTCGATGAAAGCCTCGACGTCAGCCTGCAGCAGCGGCATCACGTTCTCATCAACGAACTTCTTGCCCTGCGGCGTGAGGAACACGCGCATGCCCCTACCGGTCTCGGCCGGCTCAAGATGGAGGATGCCGTCGGCCACGAGCTTGTGCACCGATGAGCCGACCGTCTGTTTGCCCAGGTAGGCATAGGCACAGATGTCGCGCTGCAAACAGCCTTCCCCGCACTCGCACAACGCCCACAGAACGTCGAACGCGCTCTGCGATATACCGAGCTTGAGCGCGGCAGCATCGTAGACGTCTTGGAACTCCCTGAGGAACTGGTTGAATTCCTCGTAGGAACGCTTGGCTTCCTCCGTCGGTTCCATGGTCCCTCCCTACTATATGTCCGATTTCAGACTCATAGTAGTCAACTTTCGGATTTACCACACGCGCGCGGGGGCATGCACGAGGACTCCATATGTACGATTTCGGACTCAGCAGCTGGGGCGCGAGGGCCGGGCAAACGACGCAGAAGCGCAGGAAACAGGGTATTCTCGATGGTTAGCTGCGGAAACGGGCCTTCCGGGCGGCCGTCCATGTTAGACTGAGGACGATTTGTCATGAAGACCGAAGGAGATATGCGCTTGGACGGCAGGACTTGTACACGCAGGGCATTCATAGCAAGCACGGTCGCGGCAACGATTGCCGGGCTCGGCTCGCTGATGCCTACCGGTCGCGCTAAAGTCGCCCTTGCCGACGAGCAGGCAGTCTTCGCCGGCGGTGCCCAAGGCGCGGCCGCAGGGGACATGCCCGTCTTCAACATCCCCACGTCTCTTCCCGCATGGGTGGACGAGCAAGCGGCGCAGACGCTTCTCTCCCAGGCAAGCGACCCCGATGTCGCAAGCATCCTGTGCGATGCGCAGGCCCTCGGCGAGCTTGACCAAGACCTGGCAGAGAAGCTGCTCGAACTCGCAGCCGACGACCCTGCCGCCCGATCCTTCGTGGCAGGTTTCCGCACCTCCTACCCCGGCACGAAAGCCGGCGGTCTCACCGAAGACGATTTGCCTGCCGACGGAAGCATCCCGCACCTCATGCAGTGGGACAAGCGCTGGGGCTACATGGAGTACATCGGCGGTCCGTTGGGAACCAAGGGCTGCTGCCCCACTTCGCTGGCAATGCTCTATGCAGGCCTTTCAGGCCGCACCGACATGAGTCCCTACATGGTGTCGCTGCTCGCGACGGAGTCGGAACTGTGCGACGCCCAAGCTGGCACGCACGGCGAGTTCGTGGGATACTTCTGCGAGCACGTCGGCCTTGATTGGGCCGACGTCACCACCATCGACGAGGCGGCAGGCTACCTCAACGACGGCTGGCTTCTCGTGTGCAACCTTGGCGCCGGCGAGTTCACCGACCTAGGCCACTACGTGCTCATCACCGGCTGGTCAGGCTACGACGGAGACGTGCACGTGAACGACCCGTACACGACGTCGGTCAACGAGCGCCCCTGGCCCTTGGTGACCATCTTCTATGAGTGCAACTCGACCTATGCCGTGAGGGCTGGAGAGGCACTGCTGTCCTCGCCCAACGTCACCTAAGAAGGACCGGATGTTTCTCAACTGCCTGTTTGTCGGCCTCGGCGGCTTTGTGGGATCGGCGCTGCGCTACCTCGTGGGCTTCATCCCCACAGGCGCCGTCGCCGCTTTTCCCATCAAGACGCTCGTCATCAACATCGTGGGCTCGTTCGTGATAGGCCTTGTGTGCGCACTTGCATCTAAGCTGGGCACGGCCATGAACCCGCAGCTGCTGCTCTTCCTCAAGGTGGGCCTGTGCGGCGGCTTCACCACGTTCTCCACGTTCGCACTTGAGTCGAACAGCCTTATCCAAGCAGGCAAAACCCCGCTCGCCGTGCTGTACGCCGTACTGAGCGTGACCTTGAGCATCGCCGCCGTGTTTGCAGCGCAGGCGCTGGTGAAGTAGGAGAAGAGCCTAGCCCAGGCGCTCCTGCCAGGCCTGCTCGCGAAAACCGACGAGCACGAAGTCATCGCCCACCACAAGCGGGCGTTTCACAAGCATGCCGTTCTCGGCAAGCAGGGCAAGCGCGTCCTCGTCGCTCAACCCCGCGTCAAGCTGGGCCTTTATGTTGCGCTCACGATAGAGCACGCCACTTGTGTTGAAGAGCTTGCGCACAGGCAAGTCTCCCCGCTCGCGCCACTCGGCAAGCTCGGCCGCCGTGGGGTTATTGGTCACAATGTCACGGTCGATGTAGTCGACACCGTGCTCGTCGAGCCACTTTTTGGCCTTCTTGCAGGTAGAGCACTTGGGATACTCAAGGAAGAGAACGGGCATGGCGGCTCCAATCACACGGTTGCTCGAATGGTGCAGATTGTACTCCGCGAGAAGGACGGAAAGACCCGCAGCATGGCGGGATCAAGGCTATATCTCCTCGATGCGAGTCGCGAGATAGTCGCGGAAACCTGACGGCGCGGGATGTTTCTAGGTACTTCCTAATCTACCTGCTCTTTTGCAATTCTAGGCAATTTTTGCAAGTTTTACAGAGCTCGAGACACCGCCCGTAGGGGACCAAAGTGATGCAGGGGTTGCCACTGAACCACCATTTCAAAGAGCATGTCGGGTCATTCGGCGCAAATTTGTCGAGTGACTCGACGAAATGGATGTCGAGCCTGTCGAGTTGTCAGAGCAAGAAGGACGGTTGAACCGCCCGCCCGCAATCTACTCAAACGAGGAGTCGACCTTTTGCCCTCCATCTCCGCCCACCAGCGGCACTCCTCCGCTTGCCCTGTTCCTCAGCCTGCCGCCGCCTCCAATTTCATCCTTCCCCGCTCCCCCGCCACGTGCCTCAACGCGCCCGTGCGGAGCATGGCATCGACCGTCGTGCTCAGCCTCTTAGAGATGCCCTTGTATCCCATGGCGCGAGCAAGCTCGGTCAGCGTAAGGGGGCCGGCCGCCAACGCCTCCAGAACACGCGCCTCATACTCTTCAGCCCTAGCCACAGCGCCTCCCGACGGCAGAAATGCCCGATGGATAGGAATGGTCACTGAAAGATAACCGCGCGCATCATCCATCTCGAACGTCGGCTCATCGGAGCCGTTCTGGCGCAAGGCCGCGAAAGCGTTAGGAAACCCAGTGTTGCGACCCTCGATGAGATGCAGCTCCTTGAGAAAATCGCCAATCCTGCGATTGCGATAGATACGCGCACGGAACCTATGTGCCTCCACGTCCTCGTCGGTAATACTACAATCAAAGCCCGGGTAGCTCGTCACTTCCAGGGATTGGGGCGTGACACGCACGCAAATGGGCTCAGCAACCTGGTAGGAGCGGTGATACACGGCATTCGAAAGAATCTCTTCCACCGCACGGAATGGGTAGTTGTACACCACACACGCCTCAGCGGCGTCATCAAGCTTGTATGTCTTAGACGCAATGACAAAGTTCTCGATATACGAGAGCGCGTCTCTCAGCTGACGTTGAATAGGGCCGGTAAACGCCCTCTCAACCATGCCTTCGCCCGTAGGGTCGGGAATGACGACGACCTCGATGCGCGCGTAACGGAAATACCGCTCCGGCCTCTCGGAAAACATGAGAATGCCAACATTGCGCGGCCTTCGCCTCTCGGGCGGACCTGAAAGAAGCTGCAGGTCATCGGCAATCTCGATCAATCCGCTGTCCACAGTCTGTTCGTACAGACTGCTTCCTATTTGTTTGAGATGCTCTCGCATGAGGCCCAGGTCGAGATCTTCCACCTCGGCCAGCAGATTGGGGCGGTCATCGAAAGGGATATCCGATGCCACATAGAAAAGTTCCCTTTCTTCCTGCGGCGATGCGACAATTGTGCTGCTGAACTTGCGAATGTAGTAAAACTTGCTCGACTTGTCAGACAGGACGTCCTTCGAAGCCTTGTAAGGGCGTCCACATCCTCCGGGCACCCAGATGACAATGATGTAGACACCCTGGAAAAGAACCGGCTCCACAACCGGGTTGTACAGAGGCTCGATGCAATGGCACAGGCCGACAAGGCGCTTGAGAATGTCATCGATGCGCTCCTGTTCGATGCCCTTAAGAGGGGAGACGGGGCTGCCGTCGCGTTCCTCCACGCCAATGACGATGTAGCCGCCGCCAATGTTGTCGATGTCGTTGGCAAAGGCACAAATGGTATGGATGATGGGGTTTGGATTGAAATCCGCCTTGAACTCGACGCGCGTAGATTCAACCGTGCGCAGGTTGACAAGGTCGTCAATGTTCACTGGTATGGCCATAACATCATCCTCCTCGATGACTCGACGAGCTCGATAATAAAACGTCGAGTCACTCGACGCAAGTTTGTCGAGTGACTCGACGAAATGGGCGTCGAGCCTGTCGAGTTGTCGGGGAGCACAGGGGCTTGGGACAACTTACGTGCGGCAAATCATCCGAGCCTTTCCTAAATGCCCAAGCCTCATGGCGCCGTTGCCCCCCATTTCTTCCGTAAATGTGTAAAGCTCCCACATTTTACCATGAGAAAACGTGTAATGATTACACATTTACGGAAGTTTTGCCTCTTCTGCGAGCCCCAATGCTTCCTCTATCAGGGGAATCGCACGGTGTACTAGATAAAGCGGAATGTTGAGCAGGCCATCGTTGTATGCGAGGTTGCGCATCGAGAAGCGAACCCGCAGGGGCGTGGTGTCTGCGTGCTTCTTGGTGTAATAGCGCAGACTCGGCGAATCCACGACCTCCCCCGCCTTCACCTCAACGGGCACGAGGGTGTTTTTGACCTGCAGCAAGAAGTCGACCTCGTACTTCGGCTTCTCATTTGTCCAGTACCTCGGCAACACATCAAGCTGGGGAACGAGGGACTGCAGCACATAGTCCTCGGCAAAAGCCCCCTTAAACTCAGACAGCAGGCGCTCGTCGTCGGCGAAAGCGGCTGCATCGAGACGCGCGTGTCGCCTCAGCAGCCCAACATCGAACCCGTATGCCTTGAACGCCGACCCGTCATCATAGGCCGACACGGGAATCCCGCGAGCCGCGTTGAGCCTCACGCGCTGCAGCAAGCCTGCATCAACAAGCCACTCGACAGCATCCTCATACTCCCTCGCTCGGGCACCCTCACGCACCAGGCCCCACATGAACTTTTTGTTCTCACGAGCAAGCTGAGCGGGCAGCGAGTTCCACACCAGCGAGATCTTCGCAAACTGATACTTCCCGCCATGCTTTGCGAAGTCGCGCTCATAGGAGTCAAGCAGGTTTGACTGCACCGTGTCGACCTGCGCCATGTCGCCCGTCTGAGCCCATCGCACGACAGCCTCCGGCATGCCCCCGACAGCAAAAAAGCGGCAGAGGTTCTCGCGCAGCTGGTTGGCAAAAAGATCGGGCAAGGCACCGAAGCCCTCAAGGCTTGCGATGTACGCGTCGAGGTTTCCCGCCCCCACGGCACGCAGGTACTCCGAGAAAGACAGCGGGTACATGTCGAGAAAATCAACTTTGCCCACGGGAAAAGCGCTGGTATCACGCGTGAGGCGCACTCCGAGCAACGAGCCGGCGCACGCAATGTGATATTCGGGCGCCTCGTCGCAGAAATACTTCAGCATGCCGACCGCAGCCGGGCAATCTTGAATCTCATCGAGGATGACCAGCGTCTCACCAGGGTCGATAGGCTGACCCACGGCAAAAGAAAGGTTGGTGATGACCCGCTTGGGGTCCCGCGTGGTCTCAAACAGCTGGGCATACTCGCCCGGCACGCCAGGAGCTATCTCCTCAAGCGACACGTACACGCAATTGCGGTATCTGGTAGATCCGAATTCCTTGAGCGCCCAGGTTTTCCCAACCTGCCGCGCACCCTTGAGTATAAGGGGCTTACGATAGGGAGAGGCCTTCCATTCGTCCAACTTATAAAGAATATCGCGCTCCATGGAAGCTCATTTCTTCCGTAAATGTGTAAAGCTCCCACATTTTACCATGGGAAAACGTGTAAGGGTTACACATTTACGGAAGTTCTGCCCGTGTGGAGCGGCGGCAGACGCGTCTCTCCCCTACTTCGCGGCCTTGGCTTTGCCGGCTTTGCTCGACTCGGGGAGGGGCTCGATGGTGACGGAGCGGGCGACGTTGGCGGTGCCGGTGTTCCAGCCGTAGGACTTGATGAGACGGTGCTCGGAGATGCGCATGTCAAGCATGGCGCGCAGCTGCTTGAGCATGCGCGACTTCTTGGAGCGGTCGGGATCGAGACCCATCTCGTCAAACATGGTCTTGAAGACGATGGTGTTGGAGGTGCCCTTCTCGCGCAGGCGACGCAGCACATAGAGCCACATGCGGCGGTGCTCGGTAGACAGGCGCAGGCCGTCGAAACGGAAGTCGTCACGACTAAAGGTGAGCAGCTGGCGTTTGCTGTAAGCATACACGGCCAGGGGCAGCGCCGAGAGAGGCTCGCCGTTGCGCACGTTGAGCTCGATGCGGAAGTCCTCCATCTCGCCGTCTTTGCCCATGATAAGGGCCGTATGGGCGTTGACCACGGGCTCGGAATTGATCTGCGGAGCAGCCGAGCTGTCGAAAGCGCGCATCTCGCCGGTGGTGTCAATGGTGATGCGCGTGTTCATGAGGCGGACAACCGAGTCGTACGCCTCGCGCATGGTCTCGTGACAGGTGGCGGCGCGCGGACGGACGTATCCCATGAGGGCAAGGATGTCGCTACCGTAGAACGTGCTGTGCCCGTCCCATGCCACCGACGAGAGACCGTCGAGCCAGAAGCGGTCAACGTCGGAAAGCATGTACGTCGCGGGATCGGCCTCAAGCGGGAAGGCGCTCGACAGCGACACACCCACCGACATGCCCTTGCCTGTGACAAGCTGCAGAGAGGGGCCTTCAGCCGCAGCAAAGTATCCCGCTGCCTCCACATGCTCCTTACCGCGACCGAAAACGGCCTTGGAAACCTTGTCGTTGGCTACCGTGACCTGCGGCGTTCCCAGCGTGCGGGTGCGTTCGAGCTTTTGGCGAATGAGTGGGTAGATGGCAGGCCCATATCCCATGAACACAAGCGCGCAGAGAATCTGGTACTTGGTGGCCGAAGACGAGATGTCGTCGCGCAGGGCGGGCGTAGGCAGGTTGAGCTGGAGCTTTGCCTCGCGCAGCACCGCCACGGCCTCGCTGAGGTCTGCCTGACGGTTGTGGGTGGGCCACAGCTCGTCCCCGTCCTTGGTGAGGTGACGAATCGTGCCGTCTTCGAGCGCCTTTGTGACGGCCATCCAGTCGCCGTTCACATTGCGAAGCGAGCCCGAGTAGGGCTTCCAGCAATCGCCGACGGCCTCGATGCCCTCCTTCTCCGAAATCCAGCCATGCTCGACAGCCATGTAGATGCTCTCGTCGCACATGGCGGGCACCGGCGTGGGGCTGTAGGGGAAGGACCAGACCTCCGCGGGCACCTTGGCGATGGCGGTGGCGTAGTTGTCTCGCAGGTTCTTGAGGACGTCACCCGTAAAACGTCCCGCCAGCTTGGCGCCTGTGTCGCGCGCCCTGACGATCGCATTGAGGGTGTCCTCGTTCCACTTCAAGATCTCGTTCGCCACGCTGTTCCGCCCGCCTTTCCTTCTGACTAGTTGAGGGGATTTTACCAGGCGACCACCCACAACACACACCAACCGCACGCGCCACCGCCCTTTCCCCAGATACCTGCTTGGGGGTAGCGCTGGACGGGCAGCTACACGAAGATGCTCGCCTGCGGGATAAACGTCAGGCGAATTGCCTGATCGGCGCTGTGCACGCGACCGTCGCGCTGTTTGAGCACGACAAGCTCGACATTACGTTGCTCGGCTGCCCTTCCCGCCCTGCTGAGTCTGTCGGCCTCGCTTCTTGCCTTGCGGTCTGACCCAGACGTCTGCCCCATGTCGACGCCTGCAGCCTGCAGGCCCAGCACGGTATCGGCACCGTACTCGATGGCTCCCGACTCCTTCATCGAATCGAGCGTTACCGGCATGAGGTAGGCATCCCTGCGCACGGCTGAGATGCACACGACGGGAGTGTCGAGATCACGGGCAAGCTGGCGCAGGTCGGAGACGTTGCGCGCGATGGAAAGTCGCTCGTCCTGCGTGACATCGCTGGTCAAAAGCTGCAGGTAGTCAACGAACACGACGGGTTTTCTACCCTGCTCGGCCATGCAGGCGGCATAGCCCGCGATGTCGAGAGCACAGGTACGACCAACTCCCTCGAGGATTTCCACGTGAGGGGCGACCGCTGTGCCATATGCCTGCACGCCCTGCTCAAATGCTTCGCGACGCTGATGCGACCAGGTCGCACGCTTTTGCAGGTCGGTCATCTCGCGCGTGGCGAAACACTGCATGCCGTCTGTCTGCCTATAGCATAGGCGTGCAACCGACTTTGCGACAAGGTCTCGCGCCGACTGTTCCAACGTGACATACAGAACGTCGTTGCCTGCCAGGGCGATTGCATCGGCAATCTGCGTCGCGAGGGTCGTCTTACCCAGCGAGGAAGCCGCTGCCAGCACATGCAGGCCGCAGCGCAGGCCCCCATCGAGCATCTCATCGAGCCCGGCTATCCCTGTAGGGATGCATGGGGTCTCTTTGGGCATCTCGAGCAGGTCGAACGCCGTTTTAACCACATTGGCGGGGCGCAGCGTCTTGAAGAGCCGCGCCTGGCGTTCCGCGTTTACCTGCTTGGCGAGTTCGCCGGCGTCCTCGCTGGCTCGCTGCAGTTCAGCACGCAATTTCTCCGGATCACGCGCCCACATCTCGTCGGCGTCTTTCGCAAACCTGTCCCCAGGGTAATCCATGTAGATGAGGCCTGCTTTTTCAAGAGCAACGTGGGCCCTCTCCTGTGCTTTCGTTCCCGGCTCGTCGCTGTCGAGCATGAGGATGGCGCAGGACCGCGACTGGGTGCGCGATGCTTCTTCGATAAGGGACGAAATGCCAACTCCACCAAGCGCGACGGCTGGAAAGCCCAGGCGGGAAAGTGCGAGCGCGTCCATGGGCCCTTCGACGACGAAATAGCTTGGGCGCGTCAGCGCGTCTGAGTTCCACACTGGTTGAGGTCCGATTTCTGCTGACTTGGGCTTGTCGTACTTCCTCGAAGAGGCACCAGTGATGTCCCTTCCAATCCAGTAGTACGAAGACCCTTTCCAAGGGATGATGAGTCTTTTTGTGGCAGGGTCGTACCCCAGCCCGTCCTGCCGTGCGATTTCGGGGCTCATGCCGCGCGAAGCGAGATAGTCACATACAGCAAGGTTGTCTATGTTTGCCTGGCAACGCTTGATGTACTGGGCGTTTCGTTCCTTGTTGGCCTCAAGGGTGTCGGTGGTTTGGGGAGACAATGCTTGCGGACGGGCATGTGGTCGATCGGGGAAGTTCACAGAGACCGCAGAGGGTGATTGAACACCCATCCATTCCTTTACGAGGGCAAGCTGTTCCTTTTTGTCTTGCGTGGCGTTGATTGCGCCAGCAAGGTCGAAGATGTCTCCACCTGTTTGGCAGGCAAAGCATTTCCAACGCTGACCCTTGATGGAAAATGCCGGTGTACGGTTTGCTCCTTTTCCGCTTGAGCAACACGGGCATACTAAACCGCCTGGTACATGTTCAAGTTTTTGATTGGCGTACTCGGTAAGGTCGGCTTCGCCTTTTATCTTGCTGTACTCGTCAGTCATCTTTCGCTCCTTTGCGCATATGATTCTACTTGTTTTTGCTCTTTTCTTCATTCTCGGCCCTTTGGGTTTGAAGCCTTATGTAAGTACCTTCGGGTACTTACAAAGACATACAGCCTTTTTTGCGGTGGGCGTTTTCCGACGTAGAAGGCTGTGTTTTCGAAGTTTCAGCATCGCGGTTTATTCGTTTTGAATCGCGGGTTGTTTCCGTTGTTTCACGGCTTGTTACCGTTGCGTCGCGTTTTATTTCCCAAAGATTTTCGTAGAATCTCCACGCTTAAAAATTAGGCCATCTACCAGGTGTTTTATTTTTTAGTTGAGGGATGGATTGCTAAAAAGAATGCGATTGGCGTGGCGGTTTATTACGTGCGCTGAGCTTTGCTTGCGCGTGGTTGTTTATTACTGCTTCTTGGTGTTGCAGTTTGTTGTTGGGCGTGGCGGTTTATTACGTACGGCACGTGGTTTTCATTGGTGCTTGCCTGCTGGTTTGGATGCCGAGAGTCTTTTGATCTTCCACTGATGGGATGCGCGGGTTATTACCGTTGCGCGCCACTGGTTTTCTCCAGCGCGGCATCGCGGTTTATTCCCCGGACCTTTTGAATTTGCCCGCGCCAGTGTGTCGTCGTTTATTACCGTTTTCGATGCTGAGGGCGTTCGTGAGAAGGCTTTTCGCTTGCATCAAGGGAGCTGCGTGTCGATGTTTATTACCGTTCTCGTATGATGGTAGCATCGCGGTTTACTACGACTTATTGCGACAAACTTGCTGGTACATTGGATATTTGTTTCTAATTGGAAGACTTGGATTGTCTCGTTTTATTACTGTTTTAGACGTTGCCTTGTTGCTGTTTGTTACCGTTGCAAGCGGTGGCGCATCTGTTGATGGGCGTCATGGTTTATTACTGAGTTCAGCATGAAAACAAGGCCATATCGTCGAGGTTTGCTGATTTACCCGCCACACTGTGCGTTGCTGTTTATTACCACGGGCAAAGGACTGCAGGGCTTGTGCGCCAGCAATCCTTCGGATGTGTGGCCGACTTGTCTTTTCCTTTGCTGCCGAAGGCGGATCGGTGACTCTTCGATCGTTCTTTGGTGGTGCAGCGCGGCTTTAAAAGCGTTTCACTTGATGTCGCGGTTTATTACTGCTTTCCCACCTTTGCCGATGCTGGTGACGTGGTGGTTTATTACCGTTTTACAACCTCCGCTAACGCCCATAACGTCGCGGTTTATTCACCTTGGGGATGCATTTGCCGTAGTGCTTTATTACCGTTTTTGCCATCGGGCGCGAGTGGTTTTCGGCTTGCGAAAGCAGCCCATTCCCGTTGTGCGCCTGGGTGGCTGAAGGCTTTAAGTCTGACATATGTATGCGTATATGTAGATGTATATACATATATTAAGGCTATATGCATATAGTCGTACTTCTTTATATGAAGCAACCGCAAGACAGAACGAGTGTGTCAGTGCATCCGAGCATGAGATAAAAATACCTGGTATAAGGTACATAATTGAAATGCTCTCAACTTAGTCATGTATGTATATATACAGTGATACATATACGCATACATGTGGTCATGTGGATTTACTCTGATATGCATAGGTGAAAAGTAATATCTGTCCGCGAGGGTGGCTATGATGGCCCGACAGATTTCAAAGATGACTCGGAGGTAGTTATGCAGACAGTTGCGGTGTGCAATCAGAAGGGCGGCGTGTGCAAGACAACGACGGTCGCTGCCGTTTCATCGAGCGTTGCGGCGCGCGGGGCTCGCGTGTTGTGCGTCGATCTCGATCCCCAGGGCAACCTCACCGACGTGCTCGGCGAGACGACCTATGACCGCGACACGGTGTATGAGGTCCTCATGGGCAACGCCGACATCGCCGAGACGATTGTGCATCGCGAAGGCGCCGACCTTCTTCCCGCCGAGATCACCCTTGCCTCTGCCGAGAAGGAGCTGCTGGGAGTTCTCAATGGTCCCGCTCGTCTCAAGAAGGCGCTTGCCAAGGTCGCCGACGACTACGACCTGTGCGTCATTGACTGCTCCCCTTCCCTGGGCCTGCTCGTCACGATGGCACTTACTGCCGCCGACTACGTTGTCATCCCCACCACGTCTTCGTTCCTGGCGACCAAGGGCATCACTCAGCTTGCCCAGACCATTGCCGACGTGCGCGAGTTCACAAACCCCGGTCTTCAGGTTGCCGGCATTCTTCTCACCAAGTACCATCGTCAGACCAACAATGCCAAGGTGAGCATCGTCGAGGCCGAGACCATGGCGTCGGCGCTCAACTGCAAGCTGTTCTCCACCAAGATTCGTGAGGCCGTGAAGGTTGAGGAAGCCCACGCTTCTGGCAAGCCTATCGTGGAGTTCGCCCCCACGTCGGCTCCCGCGCGCGATTACGAGTCATTTGTCGACGAGCTCCTGACCGATATGGGTTGGATGAGCGAGTAGGTTTTGAGCTTTTCTATATATGCAGAGGTACTGCTATTCATATAAGCACATGGGCATTGACCTGCAAGATATGTCAATATGCCTATGTGCTTATATGTATGTATATAGATGAGGATGGATGAGGCGCATGGCAAAGATTACCGCAAAGTCGGCAGAGCAGGAAGCAGCTGAGCGCCTGTCGCGCCTCGGCATGACGACAGGTGCATCTGGTCACAAGGTTGCCGTTCCCCCGGCCGCACCGGTGCCGGCTGCAACGACGGCTACAGGCAACCCTGTCTCTGGGGTCAAGAAGGCAAAGGATCAGCGCCTGTGCATCATTGTTTCTCGCGAGCAGGCTCTCAAGGTGAAGCGCTATGCCCTGGAGAATGACACCACGGTGAGCGACCTGTTGCGTGGGTTCATCGACTCACTGTAAGGACAGTGCTTTCGCGTTCCACCGAACCTCAAATGATTCCGGGAAAGGGGCTGTAACAAAAGCCCCTATAACGAATTCACGCCCCGTTCGGACCGGTCCGG
>CABQHM010000059.1 GCA_902464015.1 uncultured Coriobacteriales bacterium
GGGTGGGAGGGTGCGTCTGATCGCGAGGTTGCTGGGCCGTCAGGCGCGCCCGCAGGCGCGCCTGCGGGGCGGACGGTCATAGGCGCAGGCACCGCCGCGTCGGCCGCTGTGCCTGCAAGGCCGTCGGACGTGCCCGCTGCCGCGCAGGCCCACCCCTTCACCGGCGCGGCGTTGCGCGACGTGGACTTCTCGTACCGTGCGGCTGCCCCTGATTCCGAGGGCGGCCCGAGGGCCCACGAGGCCCTGCGCCGGGCCAACCTCGAGGCATGGCCCGGCGACATCGTCGCCGTGACGGGCAGATCGGGCTCAGGCAAGTCCACCATGCTGAAGCTCCTCATGCGCTTCTGGGATGCCGACTCGGGCAGAGTTGAGGTGTCGGGCCGCGATGTGCGCTCCATCCCCACCTCGGAGCTGCGCGCCACAGTGGGCTACCTCGAGCAGTCGACGTACCTGTTCTGCGGTACCGTGCGCGACAACATCGCGCTTGTGCGGCAAGACGCCACCGACGAGCAGGTCATGCGCGCCGTGCACGCGGCGTCGCTCGACGACTTCGTTGCTGGGCTTCCCCAAGGGCTGGACACCCCCCTTTCCGGCAGCGGTGCAGGCGTGTCCGACGGGGAGCGTCAGCGCATCGGATTGGCACGTCTCTTCCTCTACGACGCGCCGCTCAACCTGCTCGACGAGCCCACGAGTAACCTCGACACCGTGAACGAGGCTGCCGTGATGCGCTCCGTCCTGGCAAACCACGAGGGGAGGACGTTCGTTGTCGTGAGCCACCGGCGCAGCGTCTCCGCCATCGCCGACGTCGTCTACGAGATGGGCGGCTGAGGAGGACGGCCCGGGGTCTTGCTCGCCTTCGGGCCGGCTGCCCCGGCGAGTTCGGGCGATCCCCGTATGGGATTGTCCGTTTATTCCCGTGCCCCTCAGCCCTCCTTCGCCTGCACCACGCGTTCGAGCTCCTTGCGGGAATGCACGCCGAACTTGGTGTAGACGTGGCTGATGTGGGTGTGCACGGTGGCGTTCGACACACTGAGGCGCTGTGCGATGGTGGCCGCGTCGAGGTCGTCTACCAGCAGGGCGAACACCTCGGCCTCGCGGGCCGTGAGCCCGTGCGAGACGATGAGGCCGCTCAGGCGCTCGCGCTTCTCCTCATCGAGGTCGCGCAGGCTTGTGGGCTGGCTGGCGGCCACGCTGATGACCTTCGCCCCCGCCGTGGGCAGGCACACGATGGTCACGATGAGCATGAGAAAGCCGATAGTCATGGCAACCTTGGGCTTGTCGAGCGGGGCCCATACAAACCACCGCACAACGATGTAAGCGAGCGCCGCGCCTGCGCAGGTCATGGCACGGATGATGCAGAAGGTGCGCGCGTCTTGGGTCTGCGAGTTTCGCGCCGTGCACACGTGGATGACCCAGCACATGAGGTCGGCAAGCAGGAGGCCCTCGAGAGTCAGACATACGCCCAGGTCATCGAGGTAGCCGGCGTTGTTCTCGGGCAAGAACTCAAGCAGGATGGACAAGGCGCACAGCGGCACGCTTACGCGGCAGATGAGGTCGTAGCCGATGGGGCTCTTTCGCGACTGGAACGCCGACGCGCTCAGGGCAAACGCGACGAGCACTGCCAGGCATTGGAGCACGATAACGAATGTGGGCAGCTCCTTGGGCAGGTGGTTGTACTGCCCGGCGTTGTTGAGGGCCCATCCGCCCATGAGGAAGAGGCCCAGGGAGATGGCGCCGTAGCGCCAAGCGTCCTTTTGTTTGATGGGCACGAGCGTCAGGCTTTTCTCGCCTGGACGCGACAAGTCGGCGTAAGGCACGCGGTCATCTGCCATGTGGCCCAACACCAGGGTGGCCACCGGCACGAAACAGATGAGCAGACATGCGGCGACGCCCGACACGAAGGCGGCGCATACAATGATGATTGCCGCCACCATGAAGGCGCCCGTGCACGCCACCACCGAGCGGGCAGGGGAGAGGCGCTTGAGGAGACGCGACGCCTGCAGCACGGCGCAGGTCGAAGAGAAGGCCGCCAGCGCGGCGCCGATGCATCCCATGAGCACGGTGAGGCAGGCGTCGAGCATCAAAGGCATGCCGGCACCCTTGACTTCGCCGCCCAGCTCGATGCTGTCGGAGATGGTGCCGGGCAGAGAGAACGCGTCAGGTGCTGCCATGAGCGAAGACCCGACGAGCAGTATGCCGCCTATCACGCCCATGGCGGCATGCACTGCGCCGTAACCCAGCGCCGCCTTTGCATGTGGATTGGTCCTGAAGGCGGCGTTGGCGAGGTATGTCAGCGCGCTTGCCGCAAAGAAGGCCACAGCAGAGCCATCGGCCCCGAAGAGCGCCGCTCCCATGCCCACACCGAGGGGGGTCAGGAAAAGCGGTGTGTACGTCCATGCCAAGGCGATGCCGATGGCAAGAGAGAACAGCACGAGCCAGCGGCCGTCTTTGGACGCGATCATCTCCATGGAGCTGCGAATGAATGCAGTGGGCTTCACGCCGGCGTTCCCTCCCGGTTTTTGTGTGGGTCAATCGTTGCCTTGTGTGGGTGAGAGCCTCTCATTAAGGAGGGTGAGAGATCCCTGCCACTCGTGCGGCATTGTACATTGCAAATCTTGTAAATTGAAGAACCACCAGCTAGATATCTCAACAATGAAGTTGAGAAGGGTGCTTCTGCCCAACTTCAACACCTCAAGCGATGTTTTGGGCACCTTGGCCGGGCTAATGTGCAAGCCGTCAGATGGGAACGCGCCCAGCGGGGCCACACATCACGTGGCCCGCACCCACAGGGAGGGTGCATGCGGGCGTCCCACGTCGAAAAGGATGGATTGAACATGGCTAGTGAGCTCTCCCGCAGGAACTTCATCACCGGCGGCGTCGCGGTTGCAGCCGGTGCTGCCACCGTGGCCGCCAAGGCTGCCCTGGCCGGCGAGGCCGTCGACCCCACGCAGCCTTGGGTCCCGGCTTGGGATGAGGAGTGCGACATCGTTGTTGCCGGTTATGGCGCAGCTGGCGTCACGGCCGCCATCAGCGCTTGCGAGCAGGGCATGAAGACCATCGTCCTCGAGAAGAGCCCCATCGAGGACGGCGGCAACTTTGGTTGCTCCACCTCCAACCTGCACGACACCTTCCGCTGCGATCTTGACGAGATCAAGACCAAGGCCAAGCGCATGAGCTTCTACTGCGTGCCCAACGAGGACGCCATCGATCACCTCTGCGACGTCATGGTGCAGGACATGTATCCCTGGCTGACCGACGAGCTCGGCTTCAGCTTCTTCGAGGGCACCCGCGAGGGCACCGCTCGTCACGCCACCGACTCCGCCATCATGTTCTACCGCACTCCCGAGGGACATCCCGGCGCCGGCTATGAGTTCTTCGCCGCTCTCTCTCAGGTCGCCAAGGACAAGGGCGCCGAGGTGCGCCTGGGCTCGCCCATCACGGGCCTCGTGCAGAACCCGCTGACCCGCGAGGTCCTGGGCGTCGAGTACTCCGACGACGGTGGCGCCACCACCAAGACCATCAAGGCCAAGCACGGTGTCATCATGTGCGTCGGCGGTTTTGAGAACAGCAAGATCAAGCAGGCCTGGTACAACCACGCCGGCATCTTCCAGCAGTGCTGGGGCACGCCCTACAACACGGGCGACGGCATCGACATCTGCTCGGCTGCCGGTGCCGCCATGTGGCACCTCGAGGGCTGCGAGTGGAGCGCCTGCGCCTACCGCCTGCCCTCCGAGGAGGTCGGCTGCGCCGTCTCCATGCCTGAGAAGGGCTATGACCCCTACACCACCACGTACTTCTGGGTCAACAAGTACGGCTCGCGTTTCATGAACGAGCAGACCACGATGAACCACAACATCGGCAAGACCCCGCTCACCGACTGGACGCACAACAAGGGCAAGTACCCCAACGCCGACGAGTACCCCAACCTCCCCTTCTGGATGGTCTTCGACCAGAACATGTACGACAAGGTGCAGCTGTACCAGGGCACCGGCTACTGGGGCCTGCTCGACACCTACTGCGCCGTCCAGGGCCTGCAGCCCACTGAGGATTGGAACGATTACGCTCTCGACAAGGGCTGGATCGTCAAGGCTGACACCATCGAGGAGCTTGCCGCCAAGATGCAGGGCGTGAACCCCTCCAACGAGGTTGAGACCTGCGACGCCGAGGGCCTCAAGGCTACCTTCGACGCTTACAACGCCGCTTGCAAGAAGGGCAAGGACGCCGACTTCGAGCGCCCCGCCGACTCCATGCAGGCACTCTCGGAGGAAGGCCCGTACTACGCCATCGAGATGTGCTGCTCCTCGATCAACACGCAGGGTGGCCCTTGGCACGACGGTTACAACCGCACGCTCGACGCTCAGGGCAACGTCATCCCTCGTCTGTACAACTGCGGCGAGTTCGGCTCCATCAACGGTTTCGCCTACCTCATCGGCAACATCTGCGAGGCCCTGACGACCGGTCGTATTGCGGCTCTCGACTGCGCCGCCCTCGACCCGCAAGCGTAAGTCTTCTCAAGGCATTTACCAGAAAAAAGAAGGGAAGACTGACGTATGGCAACGTATGTTGACGGACTGTACAAGGGTACGGCGCGCGGTATCGGCGGCAAGGTGAACGTCGAGGCCGTCATCGAGGGTGGCCAGCTTGTGGACCTCGTGCTTGCGCGCCTCAAGGAAACGAGCGGCATCGGTCTGGATGCAGGCCCCATCGTGGCACAGAACATCGTGGCTGCGGGTGGCGTCGAGGGCGTTGACGGCCTGGCTGGCTGCACGGTGACCTCCAACGCCATTATCTCGGCTACCGAGCAGGCGCTTGCCGCGGCCGAGGGCGGCTACAACGACGGCACCTTCGCCGGCACCGCTCGCGGTATCGGCGGTCAGGTGAACGTTGAGGCGACCTTCGAGGCTGGCAAGCTGGCCGACTTCAAGCTCACCCGCCTCAAGGAGACGAGCGGCATCGGTCTGGACGCTGGCCCCCTGGTGGCCAACGCCATCCTCGAGGCCGGCACCTACGAGGGCGTTGACGGCATCGCTGGCTGCACGGTGACCTCCAACGCCATCCTCCAGGCTGCCCAGATGGCCTTCGAGGCCGCCTCTGGCGCCAAGGCCTACGAGGACTACCTCGCTGAGCAGGAGAAGGCAAGCAAGTAAGACGAGCTTGTCGAGCGTTTGCTGAATAGATGAGCGATGAAGCAGGGATGCCATGCCGGCACCCCTGCTTTTTTTGCCTTACAGGTGTCTTAAATTCGACCGATACGCGCGCAGCGCACCCTCTCCTACGTCAGACGCAATACGGTTCAGCGTATCGACGAGCTGCGTGCGCTGTTCGGGCAAGCGCCCTGCGAGCTGCACGGGGTTCGATGCGCCCATCAGGGCGATTTGCACGGGGATAGTGAGATTCTCCACCAGTTCACGGATTTCCTGGTATTTCTCGACCTCTTTTTCCTCTGCCCAGGCACCTGCATGAATCTCACTGTAGAGGCGCGAGTTGCGATAGACGGTGAGCATGTTCACGCCGATGAGCCAGGGATGCGTCTGGTTGAACGCCTCGGCGCTTGCCTGCGCCCCTTCCAGGCCACGTCCCCTGCCCGATATGCCTGCCAGGTAGAAGAATGCGTAGCGCATGCCCGCCGCGTCGAGTCTGTGGCACTGTTCCACGATGTCGGCGGGCGTATACCCTTTGTCCATGAAAGCGAGGGCCTGGGCGTCTCCTGTCTCCACGCCGATGGTGAGCTCGTCGTAGCCTGCATGCGCCAGCGCCGCCAGCTCGTCGTCGGATTTGAGCGCGACATCGGTTATGCGCGCGAAGCAGCCGATGCTGTGGCAGCTGGGGAAGTGTTTCTGGATGAGCCCCGCAATCTTGAGGAGTCGGGGCGTGTTGAGCGCGAACGGGTTTGCCCCTGCCAGGAATACTCGGCATCGTCTTGGTTGTGGTAGGTTGAAGAGTCTGGACTCTCCTTTGCGCTGGGGGTTGTGATACCAGGTTTGCGCCTCGACGAGGTCTTGCTCGATGTGTTCGAGTTTCGCCATACGGAATTTGAAGGGAAGCTCCTCGTAGAGCGTGCAGAACTTGCACCGATGGTGCGTGCATCCGGCCGTTGCCTCAAGTATCAGCGAGTCGGCCTCGTAGGGCGGCCTCCATATGGTTCCCGTGTAGTGCATTGCTGCTCCTCCCATGTGTTCGCGGGTGGGTCGTGCGGTCATCATGGGCGATGTGCGATAATCTTTGAAGTACTGTCTTTATTTGGAGTACAAAAGGGGGGAATATGGCACGCAGAACCGGTGAAGAGGTGCAGCGTTGCCAGGCAATCTCAACCATCCAGCGCATGATTGGCGGCAAGTGGAAAATCGAGATCCTGTTCTACGTGGCATTCCGCGATGTACGCCATTTCGGCCAGCTTCGCCGCTGCATCGGTGGCATATCCGAGTCAACGCTTTCCAAACAGCTCCGCGAGCTTGTAGACGACGGCTTCCTCACCCGTATCGACCACGGCGAGGTTCCGCCCAATGTGGAATACGCCCTCACCCCACGCGGCCAATCCTTCGTCCCCATCCTAAGCGCCATGAAGGAGTGGGGAGAGAGGGAGCTGGGGGCGTAGCGTGCATCGTTACCATGCATGAGGGCGGATAAGGCGGCGATTTGCTCATGCACGTTTCATTTGGCGGCGCTTATGAACAACGCACTTTTATGCGCATTCCGCTGCGAGGTATTTGCGGTTGCGGCTGGTTGCGGGGGCGGTTGCCAGAACCTCTCCGGCATCGATGAGCTCGCGTACGGCACGTCGTGTGACAGGCAACGATTTTTCACCTTGCTCGGCAATCTCATGGATGGTGAGCGGCTCAGGGTATCGCTCGCGCAGGATGTCGAGCACCCAACCGTCTTTGGTCATCATGAAGTAACGGCCCTGCTCGTCAGCTTTTATCTGCGCGTCGGTCTGCTTCTCCTGTTCCTGTATGTACGCCTTGAGATTCTCCTGCCATTCCGCCATGGGGTCGTATCCTGCCGGATGGAATCCCTTGGCTTTTTCGGCAGCACTTGGTCCAAACCCTGCGGGTGCGAAGCCGTCCTTGTCAATCCACGAAGGCGACCATTCCCCGGTAAAGGCATAGTCGGGCAGGGAGGTTATGCGCGGTGCGTCTTCGGAGATGCGAATCTCGGGTATCTTGAGCGGCGGATTCTCCGGAAACGTCACGTTGCCCCATCGGTCGACTTCCGGCGGCCAGATGCTCGGCCGGAAAAGCCGTACGGTAACCTGGTCGGGTGTCACCTTGAAGGACGGTGCGGGAAGTCCCTGGTCGCGCATCTTTTTTGTCATGGTGGACACGCCGCGTCCGATGCCTTCGACTCCTGTGCCGATCTCGCTGCTAAGGGGAACGTCTCTCATCATGCGCATGAGTGTTGGGTTTCGACAGCGTGAGTTGCCGTCAGAGATGTTCAAAAGGTTTTTCCCACCCCACAAGCCTCCTGGGTTGGTAATTTCAACGTAGTCGTAATAGATGTTGACCCTGACCGGTCCGCCGCGGAATTGGGGGGAGTACTCACGATGAATTACGGCGTTTGCGATTGCCTCGCGAATGGCGTCCCTGGGTATCTCTGGGATATCTATGCGGCCGACGCCTTGTACGACGCCACAGTGTCTCAGGTTTCTCATTACAAATGCAACAGCATCGCACACCATGACGGGGAGCGGCCCCTCGCAAATCAAGCGGTCTATGTAGCGGAGATTGGCTTCAATATCGAATGCGGATCCGGGCCAGGCAATGACGTCTATAGAGCAGGTGGGCAAAAACTGCTGGGGGAATTGGCCGAGCGCCACAAGCCCACAGAGGGACAACTTTCCGCTCTTTGAGGTGACGCCGAGCCAGTGTAGCTGTTCGTCAATGGTTGAGATTCCTTTGAGTCTGCTGCCCTTGTTTCGCTCCAGAAATGCTCGAACGAGCTCTCCATCAAGATTCGCCATTGAGGAATCTTCAATTTCCTCACGCTCTGATGCGCTGGGCGTCATGAGGTTGACCATCTCGAAGACGTCAGTCGTGCTCATTGTGACATCGTGGTCATCGACGCGATGATAGGCCCCTGTCGGCAGTCCTCGTCCTGTGACGTAGCAGGGTTTGTTCTGCGGTTTGTTTTCCTCGATTCGAATGGCGACGGCTTGCCTGCCGTCGACTTCAACGCGCGCAAGCTCATATGTGGGCGGATTCGTGAGACGTGCCCCGTTGGCCGATCCGTCACCGATGCCATCGATGAACTGGGCGATGACTTTGTTCGCATCGAATCCTTCGGGCACGGTGAAGTCCGCGTTTTCATCTATGCCAAGCAACAGCAGGCCGCCATTGGTGTTTGCGAAGGCCGACACGCTTGCCCACACGCTTCGTCCCAGTTCGTGCTCGCAAGACTTAGCCTCACAGAGCCCGTCATCGGTACCCTGCTGCCGCATCCTCTCGATGACTGCCATCACTTCTGCCTGCGTTGGTGCTGCGCAGTTCATTTTGACCTCCAAACACACGCCGGTGCATGCGCTCAGAATACCATGAATGTAAGTGATTGTCACTGACAGTATGTGACCTCTAGTCGTCTCTCGAATTCGACGAAACGCACCCCCGCCAAGGGAAGCGTGGTTCGTGCGGGGCGGGGCGCTCCCAAAGCGCGGCCTCCGCAGTGAAGACAAAGAAAGAGGCATAAGCGCGAAGCGCCCATGCCTCGGGTTTCTGCAGTCTTCGGTACGAGGATACGCCGCGCGTCGGGAGCGCCCCGCCCTCGGTCCTCATTGAGGATGGCCCGACCCACGAGGTAACGTACGGAGCAAGCTTCTTGCGCTTCCGGTTATCTTGTTGGTTTTGCATCGGGAACTACCGCCCGTAATGCTGCTGGTATGTACGGGATGTTGGGTTTCGAGTGGGCCGGCAGCAATTTATTCGTCCTGGTCCTTAGAGCATCTTAGCCCAGTCACGGGGTCCATAGAGCAGGCGTTCAACCACTACGGTATGGGTGCCTCGATCGGTCGTATAGAAAAGCATGAACTTTCCTACGGGAATCCATCGGTAGCCGCGCTTGGCGAGGTCGAAGTCGCTTACGAGCGGCCTGCCTTCGGGGAATGTAGACAAGTCGTCAACGGCTTCCTCGAATGTGTCGATGAACGTCTTCGCGGCTTTGGTGGAAAGCAGGGTGTCGCGCATGTATGCCACGGCTTCGCGTAAGTCTTGATAGGCCGTTTCGGTGACGAGGACATTCCATTCGGATGCTGGCATTAGAACTCCTCGCGCAGCTTTCGAATGGCTTCGGCTGCCGGCATCGTCCTTCCCGCTTCAACATCGGCATGTCCGCGTTCGAGCTCCTGAACGAGTTGGGCGCGCCGCGCAAGTGCCTCGTAGGCCTCGATGCTCATAACGGCAAGGTCACCGTCGCCGTTGCGCGTCACGAAAACAGGCGACATCTGTTCATGGCAGGTTCGCGACACCTCGTTGTACTCATTGCGCAACTTTGTGCTCGATATGATGCTTGGCATATGCCCTCCCTTGAAGAAATCTAAAGAGATTCTAACAGAATATCGTTAGACCTGCAGTGTGTCCCCGCCTCGCGTCCCTTGGATATCCCCCGAACGCAACAAAACGTTTATCACCAAGGGAAGCGGGACTCGTGCGGGTGGGGCGCTTCCGAACAGGCAGAGTTGGCCGTGCACTACGCGAGCCAGTCGGAGGGATTGATGGCTGTGCCGCGCTTTGGACGGTAGAGCGACGACATGTCGACGCCTTCATGCTCAAGCAGCTTCACTTTCATGTCAATGCCGCCGCCGAAGCCCGTAAGGCTTCCGTTGGAGCCGACCACACGATGGCAGGGAGCGATGACGCAGAGCGGGTTGCGGCCGACTGCGCCGCCGACGGCCCGCGCCGACTGGCGTTTGCCCGTCTGTGCTTCGATGCGCTTGGCAATGGCCCCGTACGTGGTCGTCTGCCCATAGGGTATGTCGAGCATGCTCTCACGTACAAGGAGTTGGAAGGGGGTGGCCTGTGCCGAAAGAGGCAGCTCTCGTGGGTTGGGCTTCTCGCCTGCAAAGTAACGGTCGAGCCAATCTCGTGCCTGGGCAAAAACAGGCAGGTCGTCTCGCTGCGCCATGCTGCCTTTAACGCCATAGCCAAAATAGCGGTCGTTTTCGAACCAACACCCCACAATCGCTTCGCCGTCGCTTGCAATGGTAAGCGGGCCAATGAGGTCAGATTGGTACTGCGTGCAGTAGACCGTCATGTCAAATCCCTTCCGTGCATGAGCTATGAGCTTACGCCCGCTTCCACTTAAGCGAATCATGCACCGCAAGCCCCTCCCAGAGCGCGACCCCGCCTCGCGGCCCTTGGATATCATCCGAACCCAACGAAACGTTTTCCGCCAAGGGAAGCGTGGTTCGTGCGGGGCGGGGCGCTCCCAGAGCGCGCCCCCACCTCGCGATCTTTAGATACCCCCCGAACCCAACGAAACGCTTTTCGCCATGGGAAGCGTGGTTCGTGCGGGGCGGGTGATTCTCCCAGAGCGCGGCCTCCGCAGTGAAGACAAAGAAAGAGGCATAAGCGCGAAGCGCCCATGCCTCGGGTTTCTGCAGTCTTCGGTACGAGGATACGCCGCGCGTCGGGAGAATCACCCGCCCCCTCGGCGCACAACCCTACTTCCCTGCCTTCTCCCTGTTGTAGTTGATGAGGCACCCCGCCAGCACAATCTGCCTCTCCTCAGGCGTCATGTCCGCCACGTAGAGCGAGATCTTCTCGACGCGCCCCGTCGCGGCGCGCACCACCCAGCAGGAGATGTCAGCGAGCTCGTTGTTCTCAAGCGCGGCCCTGATGCCTGGCACGTAGAGCCAGTCGCCCACCTCGAAGGTGGGGTCGCCGGCCAGCTGGAACGGCACCATGCCCCAGTTCATGACGTTGGAGCGATAGCGCTTCGTGGCGAACTCGCGCACGACGTTTGCCAGGCCGCCGATGACGCGCTGGCAGCTCGCCGCCTGCTCGCGTGCGCTGCCGTCTCCGGGCTTCACCGCGTAGATCATGCTGCCGATCTCGACCTCGCCGGCCTGCGGCACGCGACCCTCGAGCTCAGGGCAGCCGCGCAGCGCGGCGAAGGCCTGCGCCACCTCGGGCGCGACCTTGGAGGGGTCGCCGCCGGCAAGGCGTGCCTTCTCCCAGGTGTCCACCGTCTTGGAGCGGCCCACGTAGCCCGGGTCGCGCCTGGAGAGCGTGAACTCGGCCAGGCCCAGGGGGTTCGAGCGGTACGAGCTCGTCTCGCCGGAGGGGATGAGCTCGTCGGTGGTGGTCACGGCGTCCATGATCTTGGAGCACACGCGCACGAGGATGTTGTCGGCCAGGGGCTCCATGGCGGGCCAGTCCTTGATGTTGGGGCCGTACACCAGCTCGCTTTGCGTCTGGGCGTGACTGAACCCCTGGTAGACACGTGCGTCGTAGGAGGTGCGGTCGAAGGTGTAGGCGGGATGCTCGTCCCAGGTCTCCTCGGGCAGGTCGGTGGCGGCCGTCAGCACGCCGCCCGCGGCGGCCGTGGCGGCGATGGAGCGCGCGTCCATGAGGGCGACAGCAGCGAGCTGGCCGGCGCCGGGCTTGGAGCCCTCGCGGTTGGGGAAGTTGCGCGTGGTGTGGCGCACGGAAAGGCCGTCGTTGCGGGGCGTGTCGCCGGCGCCGAAGCACGGGCCGCAGAACGCCGTGCGCCAGATGGCGCCTGCCGCCATGAGGTCGAGTGCGGCTCCCAGGCGCGTGAGCTCCATGCACACGGGCTGCGAGGAGGGGTACACCGAGAGCGTGAAGTCGCCGTTGCCGCAGTTCTTGCCCTTGAGGGCGCGCGCGGCGTTCAGGACGCTGCCGAAGTTGCCGCCGGCGCAGCCTGCGATGACGCCCTGCTGCACGTGCAGCTTGCCGTCCTTCACCTTGTCGAGCAGGTGCAGCGTCGCCCTGCCGTCGCCCACCTGCTCGGCCGAGGCCTCGACCTCGTGCAGGATGTCCTCGAGGTTGGCGTTGAGCTCGTCGATCGTGTGGACGCGCGAGGGGTGGAAGGGCAGGGCGATCATGGGGTGCACCTGGGAGAGGTCCACGCGCACGCAGCCCTCGTAGTAGGCGACCTCGCCGGGGCGAAGCTCGCGGTAGTCGGCCTCGCGGCCGTGCGCGCCCAGGAACTCGCGCGTCTTGTCGTCGGTCACCCAGATGGAAGACAGGCAGGTGGTCTCGGTCGTCATGACGTCGACCCCGTTGCGGAAGTCGCAGTCCATGCTCGCCACGCCCGGGCCCACGAACTCCATGACCTTGTTCTTCACGTAGCCGCGGCCGAAGACCGCGCCGATGATGGCCAGCGCGATGTCCTGCGGGCCCACGCCGGGCACGGGCGCGCCTTCCAGGTAGACGCACACGACCTCGGGGCGCTTGACGTCGTAGGTGTCGCGCAGCAGCTGCTTGACAAGCTCGCCGCCGCCCTCGCCGATTGCCATGGTGCCCAAGGCGCCGTAGCGGGTGTGCGAGTCGGATCCTAGGATCATCTTGCCGCAGCCGGCCATCGTCTCGCGCATGTACTGGTGGATGACGGCGATGTGGGCGGGCACGTAGATGCCGCCGTACTTCTTGGCGGCGGAGAGGCCGAAGGCATGGTCGTCCTCGTTGATGGTGCCGCCCACGGCGCAAAGCGAGTTGTGGCAGTTCGTGAGCACATAGGGGATGGGGAACTCGGTGAGGCCCGAGGCGCGCGCCGTCTGGATGATGCCCACGAAGGTGATGTCGTGGCTGGCCATGGCGTCGAAGCGCAGCTTAAGGTGCTCCATGTCGGGTGCGGTGTTGTGCGCCGCCATGATGGAGTACGCCATCGTCTGCGTGCGTGCCTCCTGGGCGTCGAGCGCGCGTCCCGTCTGCTCGCTGAAGGCCTGCGCCTCGTCTGCTGCTACAAGCGTGCGTCCGTCGACAAGAAACGCGCCGCCTTCGAAAAGCTCAACTGCCGCCATCGGCTATCCTCCCCATACCTTGTGCGGGTCGATCCCGCACCGTTTGACGCAAGTCATTATCATGTGCCTTTTGAACAGGCATGTTTCGGACACGCAAATCGCCCAGATGCAGACGGGTTGCGTGCAGTCCGTGCCGCTCGGCTAGCGAGAAAGCCCGTTCGCGGCCGCCTCGAGCCGCTCGAGCGCCTCTTTCACCACACTGCGCGGGCATGCCACGTTCAGGCGGATGAAGCCCTCGCCCTCCTTGCCGAAGATGGAACCCATGTCGAGCCACAGGCGCGCGTCGTGCTGGATGAAGCGCGTGAGCTCCTCGTCGGTCAGGCCCAGGCCGCGGCAGTCCACCCACAGCAGGTAGGTGCTCTCGGGCTCGGTGAACTTGAGGGTGGGAATGCGCTGGGCGATGAAGTCGCGCACGAGGGCGATGTTGCCCTCGAGGTAGTCTTTGAGCTGGTCAAGCCACTCGTCGCCCTGGGTGAAGCATGCCTGCGCCGCCGTCAGGCCAAAGCAGCTTGGCTCGTCGTAGCCCGTGGCGCACACCTCGTCGGCGAAGCGCCGGCGCAGCTCGGGGTTGGGGATGAGAATGTTGGAGAGCTGCAGGCCCGCCAGGTTGAACGTCTTGGAGGGCGCGGTGCACACCACGCAGTTCTGCGCGAACGCCTCGCCCAGGCTCGCGTAGCACACGTGCGGGTGGCCTGGCCGGTCGAAGTCGGCGTGGATCTCGTCGGCCACCACGAGTACGCCCGCCTCTTGGCAGATCTGGCCCATACGGCGCAGCTCGTCTTCGGTCCAGGCGCGGCCCACGGGGTTGTGCGGGTTGCTCATGATGAAGAGGGCGGGGCGCTCCTCGCGCACCACACGCTCGAACACGTCGAAGTCGATGCTGTAGGAGCCGTCATCGTTGCAGGTAAGGGGGGCGTTTGCGACGCGACGGCCGTTTTGGACGATGGTGTTGGCGAAGGGGTAGTACACGGGCGGCTGGATGAGCACGGTGTCGCCTTCGCGCGTGAAGCAGCGCACGGCCATGGAGAGGGCGAAGCACACGCCCGGCGTGATGACGACCCACTCCTCGCGGGGGCGGAAGCCGTGACGGCGGCCGAACCAGTCGCACATGGCGGCGTAGTAGCTCTCAGGCGTCTGCGTGTAGCCGAAGATGCCCTCCTGCGCGCGTGCCACCAGGGCGTCGATGGCAGGCTGGGGGCAACGGAAGTCCATGTCGGCCACCCACATCGAGATCTCGTCGGGGGAGTGTCCCGCCTTCTCGGCGCCGTCCCACTTGCAGCAGTTCGTGCCACGCCTGTCAATGACCTCGTCGAAGTTGTACTGCATGATTTTGCACTCCCTTTCAACCAAAGGCGACAGGGATGCGCTGTGGCAAGGCGCTCAGGGCCGATGTGTACTGGAGTACATGAGGCCCTGAGGAACGCAGCCACAGCGCATCCCGGGACTTCTAGTTCTTGACGCTCAGCACGTTGCCAGCCATGGCCTTGACCTTCTTGGCACGCACCATGCGCAGGATGCCTGAGGGGTCGATGTGCCACACGGCAAATGAGGGCAGGCCGTCGGCCGAGTCGCGCATGTAGTCGATGAGCTGGGCGAGCATCTGCAGGCCGGGCAGGTCGGTGTCGGCTGCTGCCTCCTCGTCGCCTTCGCCCTCCTCGTTTTCGTGCGCCATGAGGTAGCTCAGGGCTGCCTGGCGGGTGGTGGTGCCCACATGGATGCGCAGGCCTTCGGGTGCGGGGACGGGCTCGTAGTCGAAGGGGTTCTCGTCGCCCTCCTGCGTGTCCTGCTCGCCCTCAAGCTCCTCGCAGGCACCTTCGCCCTCGTCACCTTCCGACGCATGCTTCGCGTCAGCGGCTTCCTTGTTGTCTTCCTGCTCGTCGGCCTCGGCTTCCATCTTCGCGCGCTCGATGGCGGCCTGCGTGGCCTCCATCACCTCGCCGCGTGCGGCCTCCAGGTCGAAGTCCTCGGGGATGAGGGTCTTGGCCTGCGCCCACACCTCTACCGGTGAGCTGGCCTTTTTGGCGCTTTCGAGCGACTCGGGATCCACCACGAGGCGCGCGGAGTCCCAGCGGCCCTCCACGATCTGGCGGCCCCACTCGTCGAGCTCGGTACGGTCGGTGTAGAAAAGCCACGCGGCGCGGCGCGGGTCGTCTCCCTTGTTCATGAGCACGGGCATGGTTGCTCCCATCGTCGAAGTGTCGTCTGGGCAGGAATTATAGGCCGTACGCGGTCCTTGCCGCTATCAGTCGCGCCGATGGCTGGCAATCAAAACATATCGCACCCGCGCATCGTTCTTCGCCGCACTTGGCCGTCGGAGAGGGTATCTTTATCCCTTGGAAATTTGAGCCATTCAAAACGACCCTGCACGAGCCATGTGCCTTCTCCCAAGGAGCCTCCATGCCTATCAACATCCCCACCGGACTTCCTGCCAAGGAGATTCTTGACGACGAGCGCATCTTCGCGCTTGAGGAGAACGTTGCCTCCAAGCAGCACATGCGCCCGCTGAGGGTCGTGCTGCTCAACCTCATGCCCAAGAAGATCGAGACGGAGACGCAGATCCTGCGCCTCATCTCAAAGTCGCCGCTGCAGGTGGACATGGACTTCATGTGCATGGCGAGCCACGAGAGCAAGAATACCCCCCACGACCACCTCGTCAAGTTCTATGACACGTTCGAGGCGTTTCGGGAGCGTCGCTACGACGCGCTCGTCATCACCGGTGCCCCCGTGGAGGAGATGGACTTCGAGGACGTCGACTACTGGGACGAGCTCGTCGAGGTCATGAAGTGGAGCCGCACCAACGTCTACTCCACGCTGCACATCTGTTGGGGTGCCTTGGCGGGCCTGTACTTCCACCACGGCGTGAACAAGGTGGCGCTGCCCAGCAAGCTTTTCGGCGTGTTCGCCACCAGGCTCACCGACGAGTACAACTTCCTCACCAACGGCTTTGACGAGCGCTTCTTCATGCCGCACTCCCGCCATGCCGGCATCGACCTCGCCCAGCTCGACGAGCATATCGGACACGACCTGTACGCGCTGGGCACGAGCCCGGTGACGGGTCCCTCCATCCTGGCGACCTCCGACATGCGCCAGGTGTTCATCACCGGCCACCTCGAGTACGCCAAGGGCACGCTCGATGCGGAGTACCGCCGCGACCTGGGGCAGGGCAGGCCCATCGACATGCCACGCAACTATTATCCCGACGACGACCCTGCCAACGAGCCCTGCCTTACTTGGCGCAGCCACGCCAACCTCTTCTGGCGCAACTGGCTCAACTACATCTACCAGATGACGCCCTTCGACCTCACCGAGCTCAGCGAAGACTACAAGGGCTACCGCATCTCCGAGCGCGTCTGGCAGCCCGGCACTCGCGGCGGCGACATCCGCTAGTCTCGGGCTATCAAGCTGCAAGTGCGGGTATCATGTGCCGAGTCAAAAGCGATTCCGCGGCGCAGGCCGTGCGGTTGAGGAGGCATGTGGGACATGACGATGCAGATGGTGAGGCTCGGGGACGTGTGCCGGGCAGCAAAGGAAGGCCAGCAGGACCTTACGGTAGCCGAGCGCTCGGCGCGCAAGGGGCCGTACGCCTACTTTGCCGACAACTGTCAGTCGTTTGGTGTCGACGATTGGCTCGTGGATGCGGGCGGTGCAATCATCGTCCCTGCGTACGGCCAGATTGTGGCGAACACCGGGTACGTCATGGCACGCAAGGAGCAGGGACGCTTCTCCTTTGGCAAGCAGGTGTATGCCCTCGTGCCGCATGACCGCACCGACACCGACTACCTCTACAACGTCATCACGCACTCCCCGCAGGTGGCCCACCAGGTCACCGGAACCCCTCAGCTGCGCCAGATTTCCCTGACCGCGCTGCTCGCCTCGCGCATTCCCTGGCCCTGTCGCGCTGTGCGCGACGCGTTTGTCGAGATGATTGAGGCTGACGAGGCCGAGTTCAAGCGCCTGCGCGCCCTGCCTGCCCGGCTCATGGCCGAGGGCGACGAGGCGTTTGCGAGCATCGTGGGTGCCGACGGACCTAAGACCCTCGCCATGGCGGACGCGGTGAGGTGGCGCACGGGCACGTCGGTGCTGGCCGAGCTGCGCGGCCCCGACAAGGCCGTGCGCGTGGAGGGCAGCCGCGGCACTCTGGGTCGCTGCGACGAGGTCCTGGCCGAGGGACCCTGCGTCGTGGCCGCCCCCCAGGGTCGCGCCATGGTCGCGCGCTACGTTCCCGAGGCATGCCATCCTTTGCAGGACGTGCTCTATGCCTGCGCGGCCGACTCCAAGGTCGACCTGGGCGTCTTGCTGTTTGCCCTGCGTGCCGCCCGTGTGCGCGAGGGCCTGCCCAGGCAGGAATGGGTGGGCGAGCAGGACTTCGACGCCTTGCGCCTGCATGTGGGCACCCCCGAGCAGCAGGGGCGCTTTGCTCCCATCGCAAACGACATCTTCGCCCGCCTCGCCCAGGCCGAGACCGACCTCGTCCAGCTCGAGCGCGACCACGCGGCGCGCCTGGCGGAGTTCTTCACGCATGGCCGCGTGGGGGTCGATGGGTCGAGCACGGCCGAAGACGAGCCGCTCGGCGAAATCCCCGCGGCGCCCGAGGCGGTTGCCGCGTGTGGGAAGGATGCCGGCAAGGGGCAGGAAGACGCCGCTGATGCTGGCTCCATGCTGGCCGACCTGCGTGCGCGCACGGCACAGGCGGGCGCGCTCGCTCCTCTTGCCGCTCAGGGCCTGGGAATCCTGAGCGATCCTGCCGATGTTGCCTGGGAGCTTGCGCCCCTGGCCGTTGTGCGCGCGTGCGCCTCGAGCTCACAGTGGGCGTTCGTCGCCGCCGCTGCCGGCCCCTATGCCGCGCCTGCCTACGCCAATCTTGTGCGTGCGCTCGACACGGTCATGACCGAGCTCTCCGAGTCCAACGACCTGCTGTCGTTCCTGCCCAACCTCTCGTACGCCTCGTCTCTGCTGACGCTTGAGCAGCTTGCCGGGTGGGTCGGCATGCTTGACGCCATCGAGCCGGGCGCTATTACGGGCGCTGCCGTGCGCGCCGTGCTGCGCCTCGACTCCTCGTTTGCCGTGCTGCCTGACTCAGTCAACGGCCTGCTAGAGGGCGCGGTGCGTTCCTGTGCCCGCGGCCTGGGTCGCGAGCTGGGAAGCGCCTATGTGCCCTGCTCGTCGGGCGAGGGCCTCATCGACCTGCTCGCACATGATTTTCCCGAGGCCACGCTGCGCTCGCAGACGCAGGAGTTCTCCCATATCCTAGCCGACATGCTCGTGAGGGCGGCCGAGCTCGAGGGCATGGCCGAGCAGCGCGGCGGCTTGGGCGCCGCCGTGGGCAGCGCGCTTGCACACGACGAGTTCGGCGACTGGCGGGCCGACCTCGTGTGCGCCGTGCTTCCTTGCGAGGAGGGCGCCTGGCACGAGGGTGCCGTCTCGCCTGAGGATGCCCGCTGGGCGGTTCTGGGTGTGCCCCCGCGCAACAAGGCGACGTTCGCCTGGATTCAGCAGGCGATGTTTCACCAGGCAGAAGGCGGCGTGACCGTGCTTCTTGCGCCGAACTGCGCCCTGCATTCCTGTGTGGGCAGCGAGACCGAGCTTCGTCGCAAGCTCGCCGCCTCGGGCCGGGTGCGCGCCGTCGTGTCACTGCCCTCGCGCATCTTCGCCGACGGCCGTCCCGCCTCGAGCCTGATCGTGCTGGGCGACCCGCGCGACGCCGAGTCCGCGCAAACGCTCATGGTCGACATGCTTGGCTGCGGTGTGCCTTCGGATGGCGCGGGTGCCGGCACCGTCGCGACCCGCGAGCTCCCCGCCGAGGTCGCCGCCCATGCCGCGCAGGTGCTTGCGGCCTGGGTCGAGCGTGCCGAGACACCGTGCGAGCAGGGCTTCTGCCGCGTCGTCGGTGCCGAGGAGATCGCCGCAAACGCCGACGTCCTCACCCCTTGGACCTACGTGGGGTAGGCCTGCTGCCTGGGAATGATGCATCGTGGCCACGAGGTCCCAGATGATGATTAAGTCTGATCGGCCTCATCGAACACGCTTTCTGCCTGCGGTGTTGCAATGGTGAAGTACCGCGCGGCCCACTTGTTCATCGTTTAGGGCCAGTGGCCGAGTGGACCCCCACGTGGGGTTGGCGCTCGCTGCTCGTGAATCGTGTCTCCGGATGGCCCGATGGCTGTCTTGACGTTTGGTGTCTGGACCCCGTTGCGTGTTAATCTTGCCGATTGGATTGTCTGCTGGCAGTTCTGATGCTTTGTACGCCATGAGTGCTGCTTTAGCTTGAGTTGTACTGCCGCGCTTCGTGACACGCCGTGTCCAAAGCGCGATCCGTTGTCAGTCAATGCGGCTCTGGGCCGCTTGTGAAAGGAGTTTGTCCATGAGTGGAATCGACACCGTCCTGCAGTACCTCCAGGCCGTCCCTGCCTGGTACCTCGCCACGAGCGTCGACGACCAGCCCCATGTGCGCCCCTTCAGCTATGCCGCTGAGTGCGACGGCCGCGTGTGGTTCGTGACCGCCACGACCAAGGATGTCTGGCAGGAGCTGCTCGCCAACCAGAAGTTCGAGGCCACGAGCTGGTGGCCCGGCCACGGCTGGCTCATCCTGCGCGGCCTGGCCGGTCTCAAGGACGAGGTTACGCCCGAGATCCGTAAGGCCGGCTACGAGCACCTCACGGCTCTCGGCGAGTCCTACGACGGCCCCGACGACCCCACCCTCGTCTTCTTCTCCGTCGAGCAGCCCCAAGCCTGGATCTGCAACCACGACGAATGGGTGCCCGTAGAGCTGTAGTCCTTGATGGCCTGCTTGTATACTCTAAAGTAGTATACTTGTAAGTATACAAGCAGGCCGACGGGAGGGTCGATGTTTTAGGGGGTGAGGACCTTTGGCCCTTGCCCCCTGTTTTATGGTCGTCATCCAGAAGTACGCGCAACCTTTGTCCTCGAACGCCGCACGGAAGCGTGTGGCGTTCGAAGGCTTGCATGCCGCGCCCCCAACCCTTGTCCCCAAACGCCTTTCGGAAGCATGTGGCACCCGGGGGAGGGGGCTTCTCCGCAGCCCACCTCCGCAGTGAAAGCAAGAAAAGGGGCACAAGCGCGCGAAGCGCGCCCGTGCCCCGGGTTTTCGAAGCTTTCGGTACGAGGACAAGTGGGCGAAGGAGAAGCCTCCCTC
>CABQHM010000060.1 GCA_902464015.1 uncultured Coriobacteriales bacterium
GTTCAGGCGCAGTTTTTCGCCGCAAAGCAGCGAAACTGTTTGAGCACTGAACCAAATCGGCGAGCCCTACCAAGGAGACCCCACATGAACGAACTCGAGCTCAAGTACGGCTGCAACCCCAACCAGAAGCCCTCCCGCATTTATATGAAGGACGGCTCCGACCTGCCCCTTACCGTTCTCAACGGCAAGCCCGGCTACATCAACTTCCTCGACGCCTTCAACTCCTGGCAGCTCGTGCGCGAGCTGAAGGCCGCCACGGGCCTTCCCGCTGCCGCTTCCTTCAAGCACGTCTCCCCTGCCGGCGCTGCCGTGGGCAAGCCGCTCAGCGAGACCGACCGCAAGATGTACTTCGTCGACGAGCCCGGCGAGCTTTCCCCTATCGCCTGCGCCTACATCCGCGCCCGCGGTGCCGACCGCCTGTGCTCCTACGGCGACTGGGTGGCCCTGTCCGACACCTGCGACGCCGACGTAGCCCGCTACCTCAAGGGCGAGGTTTCCGACGGCATCATCGCTCCCGGCTATACCGACGAGGCTCTTGAGATCCTCAAGACCAAGAAGGCCGGCAAGTACAACGTCGTCCAGATCGACCCCGACTACGTGCCTGCCCCCCAGGAGACCAAGGACGTCTTCGGCATCACCTTTGAGCAGGGCCGCAACAACTACGAGATCAACGAGTCCCTGCTCACCAACATCGTGACGCAGAACAAGGAGATTCCCGAGTCGGCCAAGATCGACATGGTCGTCGCCCTCATCACGCTCAAGTACACACAATCCAACTCGGTATGCTACGTCAAGGACGGCCAGGCCATCGGGATCGGCGCCGGCCAGCAGAGCCGCATCCACTGCACGCGCCTTGCCGGCAACAAGGCCGACAACTGGTACCTGCGCCAGCACCCCCGCGTGCTCGGCCTTGAGTTCGTCGACGGCATCCGCCGCCCCAACCGCGACAATGCCATCGACGTCTACACCTCCGACGAGTGGGAAGACGTCCTGCGCGACGGCGAGTGGCAGCAGGTTTTCAAGGTGAAGCCCGAGCCCCTCACCCGTGAGGAGAAGAAGGCCTGGATCGCCACGCAGAAGGGCGTGACGGTGGGCTCCGACGCCTTCTTCCCCTTCGGCGACAACGTTGAGCGTGCCCGCAAGTCGGGCGTCGACTTCATCGTCGAGCCGGGCGGCTCCATCCGCGACGACAACGTGATTGAGACGGCCGACCGCTACGGCATCGCCATGGCCTTCACCGGCATGCGCCTGTTCCACCACTAATCTAAGCGCGGTTCACGAGACACGCGGCACTCCAGCCAGCTCCTCGATCAGCACTGTGCATCCATCGCTTTGCATGAAGCGGGCTCGGGCATAACCGCCCGAGCCTGCTTTTGTTTTGCGATCCATCTCACGGCAGTTCGCGAAGCCAACAACGCCGAGGTCGTCACCCTGCTCGTGCAGCGCCGCAACGTCGCGGAAACCCACCCCCACTTCGAATCCTAGCGGCACGGCGCCCAAAGCAGGAAATGCTGAAGGAACCGGTCGGGCACCTCCAACCCTAAGCTCTAGCGGCACCACGTCCACCGAGGAAAGCTTGACCTTCCCTCTCACCAGGCTTAGCCTGGCATAGTCCGAGATTCACCGCTTTTTCCAAGGGGAGAAGGGACTCCGCATGGCAACCGATGTGGCTTCGACACGGTTTCATATCACACATATTGCAGGCAACGAAGATCGGCTCTTCGCCTTTATCAACAGCTTCGTCCAAGACAACAAAGACGCATACACACCCGGCTACTCCAACAGCATGAGCTGGATCATTGAGGAAATCTACGGGTGGGGCGATAAACAAGACTGGAATCGCGACTGGCGTCCCATGATGGCAGGAGGGAAGCTCACCTTCAGCGAGGATGAGTGTGGCTGCTTTGAAACATCCGAATGCGTGAGTAAGTTTGCCACCCTACTTGCCGAGCAGATTCCCGAGGTGGGCTTCAAAGCCAAAGTCCACGTCGTCTTCTATGTCACCGGAGATGAATTCGCAAAGACCTTTAAATCCGCACCAGGTAGATCAGAGGTTGTTACAAACTACAGAGATGGAGGCGACCTCTCCCTGGATGAAGATGACAGATACCTGTACAGGGGTAATAAGTCCATTACTGTGGTCAACGTACCCGAAGACTGGACCGAAATAAGCGACATTGCCTTTCAGTTCTGCAAATCCCTCTTGGGTGTCAACATACCCGAAGGCGTGACCAGAATCGGCAATTATGCCTTCCAGGACTGCAAGTCCCTCATGTCCATCGAGATACCCAGTAGCGTGGTTGAGATTGGCACAGGCGCCTTCTCGAAATGCAAGTCTCTCAAATCTGTCAAGTTGCACGAAGGCTTGAAGAAAATCGGCCAGGGTGCCTTCGAAAAATGCGACTCCCTCGAATCCTTCAAGATTCCCGACACCGTAACAGAGATCGGCGACCGACCCTTCGAAAAGTGCAAGTCCCTCAAGTCCCTCGAAGTGCCCGAGTCCCTGAAGTCGTTCGGCGAAGCAAGTCTTGACGCACCATACGTCCGCTTTGTCGGATGCAGGGCATCCACCGTCGGCTCGACTGCCTTCAGCGTCAAGCTTCCTGAGAAAATCTGGGTGGAAGACATTGCATGCCTGACGCCTGCCCTGAGGCCCGCCGCAGCTGTATGCTTCGCCGAAGACCCTTCAGGCAGCGAGCAGCGCCAGACGTCCCACCTCAAGTACATCAGGACGAACACCTCGAGGCTTGTCAGCCACACCAAGGATCACCCCGCACTTCTCGAATTGATGGCCAAGCACGGCCTCATTGACGAGGATGGATTACCCGCCCAGCCCGATATTTCGCAGGCTGGCGGCCAACCCCCCACCGAAGAGTTCGAAATCGCTGGGAGCACCTTGGTCGCCTATGCCGGCCCCGGCGGCGACGTTTCGATTCCTCAAGGCGTAACGGAAATCGGCGAAGACGCCTTCTGGCATTGCGACACCCTCAAATCGGTCACGATTCCCGAAGGTGTGATCGGAATCTGCGACCACGCCTTTAAGGGCTGTGGGCGCCTCAAATCAATCGAGCTGCCCAAAAGCATGACCGAGATCGGTAAAGGCGCCTTCGAGCGTTGCAGATCTCTCAAGTCCATTACCATACCCGCTGGAGTAACCAGAATCGGCGTCTCTGCCTTCGAACGCTGCGGCTCCCTCGAGGCCACCGTTGAGTCTGGGTGCACGGCATTCATCGGAGACTGGGCCTTCAATAGGTGCAAGTCCGTTACTGTGCCCGAGTCTGTAGAGGATTTTGGCGAAGGAGCCCTGAGCGCATCGTACGTTCGTTTGCCTGGAATCAGGGTGCCCGCCGCCGGAGTACACGCCTTTGGCGACGGGCTGCCGGAGCGAATTTGGGCGGAACACCTGAATTCGCTGACAACGCAGATGAAACCCACCGCAGTCCTGGGGTTCGCCGAGGACCCTTCAGGCAGCGATCAGCGCAGGGCCTCCCATATCAAGTACATCAAGTCGCACATTCCCCTTACCGTGGCCAATCCCAGCCTCCTCGACCTGGTAATTAAAGAGTGGCTCATCACCGCAAAGACCCTTCCCGCCTACCTCGAGGAAGCACGCAAGGCCGAGAATACCGAGGCCATCGCCAAGCTCATGGAGTACGCCAAGACACTGGGGAAGCCCGGCTCCGGCCTCGAGCTCTAGCGAAGAGATGCACCTACCGAGCCAGGCTTGCCCCCTGTCCACCAGGCTCCTCCTGGCATAGTCCGAGATTCGTCGGCCCAAGACCGACACATACTCCGAAAGGAACACGTATGGAGGACTTCATAATTCGCAAAGGCGTGCTGGTCAAGTACACAGGCCACGATCACAACGTCGTGATACCCGAAGGCGTGACCGAGATTGGCATAGGAGCCTTCGAGGATTGCAGATTCCTCGAGTCCGTCACGATGCCTGGGAGCGTGACCGTGATTGGTGAACGAGCCTTCCGGGATTGCAGGTTTCTCGAATCACTCGTGATACCCGTGGGCGTGACCAAAATTGGCAACAGTGCCTTCTATGGATGCGCGCGCCTCAAGTCAGTCACGATACCCAAGGGCGTGAACGAGATCGGCGAACGGGCCTTCGTGGACTGCGAATCCCTCAAGTCGGTCGCGATACCCGAAGGCGTGACCAAGATAGGCGAATTTGCCTTCGCTGGCTGCAAGTCCCTCAAATCAGTCGCGATACCCGAGGGCGTGACCACGATTGGGGTTCACGTCTTCTCAGAATGCAGGTCCCTCAAGTCAGTCACGATACCCGAGGGCGTGACCGAGATAGGCAGAGGGGTCTTCTCTGATTGCAGGTCCCTCACGTCAGTCGCGATACCCGAGGGCGTGACCGAGATAGGCAAGGGGGCCTTCTCTGGTTGCAGGTCCCTCACGTCAGTCGCGATACCCGAGGGCGTGACCAAAATTGGCGATGGCGCCTTCTCGGAATGCATGAGCCTCAAGTCGGTCGCAATACCCGAAGGCGTGACTACAATCGGCAACGAGATCTTCCGGGGGTGCAGGGCTCTCGAATCAGTTGCAATACCCGGGAGCGTGACTATGATCGGCAGCTGCTGCACCTTCCAGGATTGCACGTCCCTCAAGTCGCTCGCGATACCCAAGGGTGTGACCATAATCGGGAACTGCGTCTTCTCGGGATGTAAATCCCTCGAGTCCGTCACGATACCGGAGGGCGTGACTTGGATCGGCTGGAGGACCTTCGGGGATTGCACATCCCTCAAGTCAGTCGCGATACCCGAGGGCGTGACCACGATCGAGAGCTACATCTTCTTGGGATGCGAATCCCTCGAGTCCGTCACGATACCGGGAAGCACGACCTGGATCCGCGAAGGGGCCTTCGAGAATTGCAAATCCCTCGAGTCCGTCACGATACCCGAGGGTGTGACCGAGATCGGCGAAGGGGCCCTCCAGGGTTGCGAATCTCTTGAGTCCGTCACGATACCCGGGAGCGTGACTAAAATCGGCGAAGGGGCCCTCCGAGGGTGCAAGTTCATCCGCATCAACGGAAGCACGCCGTCCGTCATCGGCAAGGCTGCGTTCGACGACATGCCTCCCGAGCGAATCTGGGCGGAGGACCTGGGATCACTGGAACCGGCGTTGAAACCCATCGCAGTCCTGACATTCGCCGAGGACCCCTCGGGCAGCGATCAGCGCAGAGCCTCCCATCTCAAGTACATCAAGTCGCACATCCCCCTGTCCGCGGCCAACCCCAGCCTCCTCGACCTGGCGATTCGGGAGCGGCTCGTCACAGCGGAGAACCTTCCCGCCTACCTCGAGGAGGCGCGCAAGGCCGAGAACGCCGAGGCCATCGCCAAGCTCATGGAGTACGCCGAGGCACCGCTGAAGCCCGGCACCCACCGCGTGGAGGACTTCAAGACCAGCAAAGGCGTGCTGATTGAGTACACGGGCTGCGATCTCAACGTCGCGATACCCGAGGGCGTGACCGAGATCGGCGAGGGGGCATTCAAGGGTTACGAGTCCCTCGAGTCCGTCGCGATACCCGAGGGCGTGACCAGAATTGGCGATGGCGCCTTCTCGGAATGCGTGAACCTCAAGTCAGTCGCGATACCCGAGGGCGTGACCGAGATTGGCGAAGGGGCCTTCCGGGGTTGCGAATCCCTCGAGACCATCGCGATACCCGAGGGCGTGACCGAGATCGGCGCTAGTGCCTTCTATGGATGCAAGCACCTCAAGTCAGTCGCGATACCCGAGGGCGTAACCGAGATTGGCATAGGAACCTTCGAGAAATGCGAATCCCTCGAGACCGTCGCAATACCCAAGGGTGTAACCGAGATTGACTACAGGACCTTCTTGCATTGCAAATCCCTCAAGTCAATTGCAATACCCGAGGGCGTGACCAAAATCGGCATCTTTGCCTTCTCGGAATGCGAATCCCTCAAGTCAGTCACGATACCCGAGGGCGTAGCCGAAATCGGCAGCAACGCCTTCTCGGAATGTGCAAAACTCAGGTCAGTCGCAATACCCGAAGGTGTGACCGTGATCGGCAGAGAGGCCTTCGAGGAGTGCAAGTCCCTCAAGTCAATTGCAATACCCGGGAGCGTGACCAAGATTGGCGAAGAGGCATTCCAGGGGTGCAAGTCCATCCATCTCAACGGAAACAGCCTGTCCGTCATCGGCAAAGGGGCCTTCCAAGGGTGTAAGTCCATCCGCGTCAGCGGAAGCACGTCGTCCGCCATCAGCAAGGCCGCGTTCGGCGACATGCTTCCCGAGCGAATCTGGGCGGAGGACCTGGGGTCGCTGACGCCGCCGTTGAAACCCGCCGCGGTCCTGGCATTCGCCGAGGACCCCTCAGGCAGCGAGCTGCGCAAGGCCTCCCATCTCAAGTACATCAAGTCGCACATACCCTTTACCATGTCCAACCCCAGCATCCTCGACCTGGTAATTCGTGAGCGCATCATCACAGCGAAGACTCTTCCCGCCTACCTCGAGGAGGCGCGCAGGGCCGAGAATACCGAGACGGTCGCCAAGCTCATGGAGTACGCCGAGACGCTGCAGAAACCCGGCTCCGATCTCGAGCTGTAACCAAAAGACGCGCGAAAAACGGAAGCACGACTCCCTCGCCGCAGGCATACACCTCGCGGCGAGGGCACCTGACAATTTGCAGTGAATGCTGCGATGTGCACGGCCTTGCCACTACACTACTCGCGGGCGTCCCGGGCTCGGGCGACCGGACCGCCCGCGAGTAGATGGCCGCCTTGGCAGCATCGGCCCACAGCGGCCGAATACGTTACGAACCACGGGAGGGGCCACGCCTCATGGCACTACCAGCACAATATCCCGAGGGGGCGGAACGCCCAGACGAGCACGCGGACATCGAACGGCGCCGGTTCACCGTTGCCCACAAAGTTCTCGACCTGACAAAGGCCACGTTGCTGGCAGACAACCACTTTTTGGCCCCCGCCGTGGGAAGGCTCGAAGTTTTAGAGGCGATCGGCCTGACGCGCCCCTTAGCAACGGACGGCTATGCCCTGTACCTCGACGCCAACCAAATGCTCGATGACTTCAATCACAAGGGCACTGTCTCGGCCCACGACCTCATGCACTCGGTAGCGCACTGCATATTCCTGCATCCCTACGTGGGCCCCACGGTAGAGCACGCACTATGGAACATCGCCTGCGATATCGCAGCCGAGCGTGTCTCGCTCGAAGTGCTCGGCCCTCGGGATGGAGCGCGCGGGCAAAAGATACAGTCCACCATCGCCGATCTCGAGCGCCAGCTGGGATGCAAAGCGACAGCCGAAAAAATATACGGGAGGCTGCGGGCGGGAAAATGGGCACGCATGCTCGACGGATGGGCAGAGCTCTTTGCGGCAGACGATCACGAGCCCTGGTGGCAAGTGAACGTTGAAGACCCTACTCCCACAGCCGGCGCCAATGGCACGGGGTCATCGAGCGACACGCAAGATGCGCCCGAGCAGCCCAAGTCCCTTGACACCCAGACGCAGGAGCCGGACAACGGCTCCGACGAGGCCGAATGCGAGTCAGAAGGCGGCGGCGCCGACGAGGCCGACGACACGGAAAGCAACGAACGCGAGCAAGGCAACGACAGCTCCAACGACGCCAAAGACGCAGGTGGCAGCATGCGCGAGTCGGAAGGCAACGGCTCCAACGAATCCGATGGCGCGGAAAGCGACGAGCGCGAGCAAGGCAACGACAGTCCCACCGTAACCCACAAAGCCGAGACCGCAGAGACGCGCTCTCAGGGATCGGATCCGGGCTCGTCGGAAGAAAGCCATCGCTCCTTGCAAGCAGGCATGGCGTTTCGCTGGGTCAACCTCCCCTCGCGCGAGCAACAGATTTCCGAGTGGCGCGACGTGGCTTCAGCACTCGCGATCAACTTGCAGACGTATGCCAAGGCACGCGGCGAGACCCTCGGCGGGCTGGTGGACGAGCTCGCGCAGACTTCGCACGAACCGGTGGACTACAGCGAGTTCTTACGCCAGTTCGCCATACCTGGCGAGGTCATGAGGCTTTCCGACGACGAGTTCGACTATGTGTACTACACCTACGGCATCGACCTCTATGGCAACGTCCCCCTCATCGAGCCCCTCGAATACCGCGAGGAAAAGCGCGTGCGTGAGTTCGTCATCGCTATCGACACCAGCGGCTCGGTGCAGGGCGAGATTGTGCGCGAGTTCGTGAATGCGACGTTCGACATCCTCAAATCCACCGAGTCGTTTCACAGCAAGGTGCACGTGCGCATCCTGCAGTGCGACACCGAGGTGCGCTCCGAAGACGTGATCACCTCGCTCGACGAGCTCAGAGACTGGAGCCGTTCGATGAAACTTTTGGGCGGCGGTGGAACCGACTTTCGCCCGGTTTTCCGCCACGTAGATGCCCTCATCGAGGCTGGTGAGTTCTCAAACATGGTGGGCCTTGTGTATTTCACCGACGGCTGGGGCGAGTACCCCGACTACATGCCCGCATACCGCACCGCCTTCGCCTTTTACGACGACGACTTCAGGCCGGACACCGTGCCGCCATGGGCTATTCAGGTAGTGTTGGACAAAAATGCGATCGAGGCAGCGCAGCAGCGCTGATACCCAAGGAAAGGACTTTCCAGAATGGACATACAACAGGCAATCGGCCAGGTTGAAGGCGCTGTTCGCGCCTATGTGGCCAAGAACGGCAGGGGTCTGCCCCTCATCCCGACGCACATGCAGCGCCCGGTGTTTCTGTACGGCCCTCCCGGCGTTGGCAAGACCGCCATCGTGGCCCAGGTGGCCTCCGAACTGGGAATCAACCTGGTGAGCTACTCCATCACGCACCACACCCGTCAGTCGGCCTTGGGCCTGCCCATGATCGTGCACAACACTTTCGACGGCGTTGAGTACGGTGTGAGCGAGTACACGATGAGCGAGATCATTGCAGACGTGTACCGCGCACGCGAGGAGAGCGGCGTGGCCGAGGGCATCCTGTTCCTCGACGAGGTCAACTGCGTGAGCGAGACCCTCGCCCCGGCGATGCTGCAATTCCTGCAGTACAAGGTGTTCGGCACCCACCGCCTGCCCGAGGGATGGGCCGTGGTGTGCGCAGGCAACCCGCCCGAGTACAACCGCTCGGCCCGCGAATTCGACCCGGCCACGCTTGACCGACTCAAGCGCGTTGAAGTGCAGCCGGAGCTCAACGTGTGGCAAGGGTACGCCACCTCCCATGGCGTGCACCCGGCAGTGACCACCTTTCTAGAAGCAAAACCCGATTGTTTCTACCTCTGCAAGCGCAGCCCGGCGGGCATGCGCCTGGTCACACCGCGAGGCTGGGAGGACCTCTCGAGAATGCTGCGCGCCTACGAGTCGCTCGGCATCTCGGCCAACAAGGAACTCGTGCGCCAATATCTGCAGGATGACGGCATAGCGCGCGACTTTTGGAGCTACTACGAGCTCTTCCGCAAGTACGAGAAAGACTACAAGGTTGCCGATATCCTCGCCGGAAAAGCAGATGGCGAGGTGCAGGAACGCGCACGCAAGGCACGCTTCGACGAGCGTGTGGCCCTCGTGGGCTTGATGCTTGATGTGTGCCTGGCCAAAGCGCACGACGCCGTGGAGCTTGAAGAGGCCCTCAGGGAAGCCCGCAAGGACGTGACTCTGCTCAAAGCCCGGCTGCAGGCAGGTGGCGGAGCGGCCGCCATCGACTCCCGGATTACCGAGGTTGTCTCCTCCCCCGACGTTGCTGCCCGCCCCAAGGGCAGTTGCGGCAACAGGGAAGTTGTGCGCGCAGAGCGCCTGCGGGTGCTTCGCCTCTGCGCCGACGCGTGCGCCAAGGCCGGCGTCGCTGGGCGAACCGACTCGTTCCCCGAGGTCAAAGAGGCCTTCAACGCAGTATGCAAGCAGCAAAAGAGCCTCGCGACCGGGGTGTCGCATGCCGTGAACAACGCCTTCGTCTTTTTGGACGGCACATATGGGGCGCAGTCGCAGGAATCGCTCATCCTCACCACCAAGCTCGCCGCCGACCCTGCGTTTGTGAAAACCACAGCCATGTACGGCTGCGAAGGCTACATGCGCCACAACAAAGACCTGCTGCTCACCGAGCGCAACCTCTCGCTCAAGAGCGAGGTGGAGGCACTGTTGGGCGAGGCCGAGCTGTAGGGCCGCATACGCTAGAGGATTGAGCCAAGCCTGTAGCCGTCGACCTCCTGGCGCTCGAGCCCAAGGCGCACCCGCCGAGGTCGGGCCCGCAGGACCCCAAACCCGCCGCATCCCCGGCGTTCAAGCCCGATGGCCCCCGCACAGGGGAAGCCGTCGGGCTTTTTGATGCATGCACGCTGACACAAACGATTCGATTTTGGCGGTGGGCGGCAGGCTCTTATGTACTTTTTCTCGTGGGCGACCTCTCACGCGCCGCTGAAACCGTCCAGGCGAAACCACGCTGCAAGCAGCACGCGAGCACAGTAAAGTAGATTTGTACTACTATGCACCTAGGCCGGTTACACGGCCTGCACCCCGCTTTGATATCAACGCTTGCAGCAAGCAAGCATGTGAGGGAAGAGGAGAGAACATGGCCCGACAGCTCAAGTCCATGGACGGCAACAACGCCGCGGCACACGTCAGCTACGCGTTCACCGAAGTGGCGGGCATCTATCCCATCACCCCGTCGAGCCCCATGGCCGACTATGTGGACCAGTGGAGCGCCCAGGGCCGCAAGAACATCTTCGGCACGACCGTCAAGGTCTGCGAGATGGAGTCTGAGGCCGGTGCCGCCGGCGCCGTGCACGGCTCGCTTACCAGCGGCGCCCTGACGACGACCTACACCGCCTCGCAGGGCCTTCTGCTCATGATCCCCAACATGTACAAGATTGCCGCCGAGCAGCTGCCCAGCGTCTTCCACGTGAGCGCGCGTACCGTCTCCACCCACGCCCTCAACATCTTCGGCGACCACTCCGACGTCATGGCCTGCCGCCAGACCGGTTTCGCCATGCTCGCCGAAGGCAACGTGCAGGAGGTCATGGACCTGTCCGCCGTGGCGCACCTCGCGGCCATCAAGGGCGGCGTGCCGTTCATCAACTTCTTCGACGGATTCCGCACCTCCCATGAGATTCAGAAGATCGAGGTCTGGGACTACGAGGACCTGGCCGAGATGTGCGACATGGACGCCGTGCGCGCCTTCCGCGCCCACGCGCTCAACCCCGAGCACCCCGCCATGCGCGGCAGCCACGAGAACGGCGACATCTTCTTCCAGCACCGCGAGGCCTGCAACTCCCACTACGACGCACTGCCCGCCGTGGTTGAGGAGTACATGGACAAGGTCAACGCCAAGCTCGGCACCGACTACAAGCTGTTCAACTACTACGGCGCCCCCGACGCCGACCGCGTCATCGTCGCCATGGGCTCCATCTGCGACGTCGCCGAGGAGGTCATCGACTACCTCAACGCCCACGGCGAGAAGGTCGGCCTCATCAAGGTGCGCCTGTATCGCCCGTTCGTGACTGAGAAGTTCATCGAGGCCCTGCCCAAGACCTGCACCAAGCTTGCCGTTCTCGACCGCACGAAGGAGCCCGGCTCCATCGGTGAGCCCCTCTACCTCGACGTCGTGACCGCACTCGCCCAGGCGGGCGTCACGGGCATCAAGGTGAGCGGCGGCCGCTACGGCCTGGGCAGCAAGGACACGCCCCCCTCGAGCGTCTTCGCCATCTACACCGAGCTCGCCAAGGACGCGCCTCGCCGCGAGTTCACCATTGGCATCGTCGACGACGTCACGAACCTGTCGCTGCCCGAAGACCCGAACTGCCCCAACACGGCCGCAGCGGGCACCATCGAGTGCAAGTTCTGGGGTCTTGGTGGCGACGGCACGGTTGGCGCCAACAAGAACTCGACGAAGATCATCGGCGACCACACCGACAAGTACATCCAGTCCTACTTCCAGTACGACTCCAAGAAGACGGGCGGCGTCACCATCTCGCACCTGCGCTTTGGTGACTCCCCCATCCGTAGCCCGTACTACATCAACAAGGCAGACTTTGTTGCCTGCCATAACCCCAGCTACATCACCAAGGGCTTCCGCATCGTGCAGGACGTCAAGCCCGGCGGCATCTTCCTGGTGAACTGCCAGTGGACGCCCGAGGAGCTGGAGCACCACCTCGACGCCGACTCCAAGCGCTACATCGCCAGGAACAACGTGCAGCTCTACACCATCGACGCCATCGACCTGGCACGCAAGGTGGGCATGGGCAAGCGCACCAACACCATCCTGCAGTCTGCCTTCTTCTCGCTGGCCCACATCATGGACCAGGCCGAGGCCATCCAGTACATGAAGGAAGCGGCCACCAAGAGCTACCTCAAGAAGGGCCAGGACGTCGTGGACTGCAACCACGCCGCCATCGACGCCGGTGCCACCGCGTACGTGAAGATCGATGTGCCCGCAAGCTGGGCAGATGCTGAGGACGCCGCCAAGCCCACAGACCCGGAAGGCCGCGCCGAGCTCGTCCGCCAGGTCTGCGACATCATGCGCCCCGTGGGCAATATGGCCGGCGACTCGCTTCCCGTCTCCGCCTTCGCCGACCGCGCCGACGGTCAGTTCGAGCTGGGCGCCTCTGCCTTCGAGAAGCGCGGCGTAGCCGTCATGGTTCCCGAGTGGGACGCCGAGAAGTGCGTGCAGTGCAACAGCTGCGCCTTCGTGTGCCCCCACGCCACCATCCGCCCCTACGAGCTCGACGAGGCCGAGGTCGCCGCTGCGCCCGCGCCCATCAAGCTCGCTCCCGTCAAGGCCGGCAAGGCCAAGGGCCTCTACCAGTACACGCTGGCCATCTCCCCGCTCGACTGCATGGGCTGCGGCGTGTGCATCGGCCAGTGCAAGCCCGGCGCCATCACGATGGTTCCCGCCGAGAGCCAGCTCGACCAGCAGCAGGTCTTCGACTACTGCGTCGAGCACGTCACCGAGAAGCCCGAGGCCATTGACGACACGCTCAAGGGCTGCCAGTTCAAGACCCCGCTGCTTGAGTTCTCCGGCTCCTGCGCCGGCTGCGCCGAGACTTCTTACGCTCGCCTCGTGACTCAGCTCTTCGGCGACCGCATGTTCATCGCCAACGCCACCGGCTGCTCCTCCATCTGGGGCAACCCTGCGGCCACCGCGCCTTACACCACGAACAAGGACGGCCACGGCCCGGCTTGGTGCAACTCGCTCTTCGAAGACAACGCCGAGTTCGGCATGGGCATGCAGCTTGGCTACGAGGCCGTGCGCGCAAAGCTCGTCGAGCACACCAAGAACATGCTCGCCGACGAACGCGCCGACGCTGAGTTCACCGCCGTGGCCCAGGCTTGGCTCGACTCGATGAACGACGCCAAGGCTAGCAAGGACGCCGCCGAGGCGTTCAAGGCCATCCTCGCCCCCATCGCCGAGGCCGGCTGCCCCGACGCCAAGGCCATCCTGGAGAACGCCGAGTACCTCACCAAGAAGTCCTTCTGGATCTTCGGCGGCGACGGCTGGGCCTACGACATCGGCTACGGCGGACTCGACCACGTCCTGGCTTCTGGCCGCGACGTCAACGTGTTCGTCTTCGACACCGAGGTCTACTCCAACACCGGCGGCCAGGCATCCAAGGCTTCCAACATCGGCCAGGTTGCACAGTTCGCAGCTGCCGGCAAGGACATCAAGAAGAAGTCCCTGGCCGAGATCGCCATCAGCTACGGCTACGTGTACGTGGCGCAGGTCGCCATGGGCGCCAAGCCCGCGCAGACCCTCAAGGCCATCCAGGAGGCCGAGGCCTACCCCGGACCCTCGCTCATCATCGGCTACAGCCCCTGCGAGATGCACTCCATCAAGGGCGGCATGGTCAACTGCCAGGCCGAGATGAAGCGCGCCGTGGACTGCGGCTACTGGAACCTGTTCCGCTTCAACCCGCAAGCCCAGACCGGCGGCAAGTTCATGCTCGACTCCAAGGAGCCTGCTGGCGGCTACCAGGAGTTCCTCATGAACGAGGCCCGCTACAGCCGCCTGACCCGCGAGTTCCCGGGCCGCGCCGAGGAACTCTTCGCCAAGAACGAGAAGGCCGCTATGGACCGCTACGACCACCTGCTCAAGCTCAAGGAGATGTACTCCGAGCTGTAAGGCACCGCACAGGCATCTGAGCACGTAAACGCAAGACCCGCTGCCCTCAGGCAACGAGGACGGCGGGTCTTTTTGTGTGCGACAGTTTGAGAGTAAGGACGACGAGGGCAAAGAGTGGCTCGCACTCATGAGCGGGTTGTGGTGTATTGGCATGCGGCTACCTGGCAGCTAATGAAAACAGGGGCCCGATGCAACCCGTGCACAAGCAGGGCAGCGAGTCCCTCTGTGTGCGACAGTTTGACAGCAAAAGGGGCCGGACGACTCCTAAGCCGCTGAAAACTCCAGCGTAAAGCGGGTGCCCACACCCTTGAGGCTCACGACGTCGATGCGGCCCTCGTGGGCGTCCATGATCCACTTGGCAATGGACAGGCCCAGTCCCGTGCCTCCCACGCCCGCGGCCTGGCGCGCCTCGTCGGCTCGCCAGAAGCGCTCAAAGGCATGCGGCACTTCCTCGGGGGCAAGGCCGATGCCCTCGTCAGCCACAGAGCATGCCACCTTGCGACCGTCCGCCTGCAATCCGATCGTTATCTGCGTGCCGGCAGGCGAGTACTTCACGGCGTTCTGCACGAGGATGCGCATGGCTTGCTTGACGAGGGCGGCGTCGCCCACCATGAGGCACGTCGGCATCGACAGCTCGCGCGTCGGTGCGGCTGCGGCCTCCCCCATCGCATGCGTGTCCGCGACCTTGCCCTGCACGCTCAGGCAGTACGCGTGTGAGGGATCGATCATGGCGGACTCCTCGTACACCTCGCCCACGATGGCACCCAAGTCGATCGTCTCCATGTGCAGGTTGTTGCGTCCCGCGTCGCCACGAGCAAGGAAGAGGAGCTGCTCCACCAGCTCTTGCATGTGCGTGGACTCCTGCTTGAGGGCGGCGATGGACTCGTCGAGCACCTCGGGGTCGGTCTTGCCCCAGCGGTCGAGCATGTTTACATAACCCTGGATGACGGCGATGGGCGTGCGCAGCTCGTGCGATGCGTCGTTGACGAACTGCATCTGCTGGAGCTTGGCCTCCTGCATCTGGCGCAAAAGGCCGTTGAGGGCGACCTCGATGCTGCGCAGGTCGGCGTCTCCCGTCGAGACATTGGGCGCATTCACGTTGGCCGAATCGATGGCGTGTTTGAGCGTCTCCATCTTGTCGGCCGCTGTACCAGCGGCGCTTCCCATAGGGTTGTCGGCCGTGGCTGAGCCCATGGCCTCCGCCGTCAAGGCCAGGTCGTTGAGCGGCTTGAGTCGCCGACGGATATGACGCGGCAGGAATATGCCGTTGATAAGCGAAAGCACTTGGAAAACCACCACAGCAGATGCAATCGCCGCTGCCCAGGCAAGGCTTTCGCTCACAGGAAACGAATAGCTCCGGGACATGGGGCCGCTCACGACATATATCAGGGCCGTCCAGTCATTGGAGCTCAGACCGTCGAGCCACACCTGCACTCCGGGTGCATACACGAGATGGGCTGTGCCGCGGAAAAAATCGTCAGGCAGCGCCTGGTTGCACTGGAGCACGAACCCCGCCACCATGGCGCAGGCGATAAGCATGTCGAGCAGGACATATTCACCCAGCTTGCGCATCCATTCGTCCAGCGCAATGCCGCGCGAGATAGAGCCGGCGAGCTTGGAAGTGCGGCGGGGACGGCCCTCCTTGCCGCGCGTGAAAAGATTGTCCTGGGGGCGGCTGCCCCTCTTCTCTTCTGGAAAATCTTGCCCCGTGCGACAGGCGCCGGTCGCCTTCTCTTTGTGCCTACCCCTCGCGGACGACATAGCCCACCCCGCGCACAGTGCTCACCAGCTTAATGCCAAAGCGGTCGTCAATCTTGGCGCGCAAGTGGCGCACATACACATCAACGATGTTGGTCTCGCCCATGTAGTCGTACCCGCAGGCAAGATTGGCGATCTTCTCGCGAGAAAGTACGATGTCCTTGTTCTCCATGAGCACGCGCAGCACCTCAAACTCACGCATAGTGAGCTCGACGGGGGTCCCGCCCACGTGCACGAGCCTGCGCGAAGGGTCGAGCGTTACTTGACCGGCACGCAAAACGCCCTGGTCGGCAGCCGTGGTGGACGCTGAGACCGAACCAGGCGCCGAGGAGCCGACGACGGCAGGCGCAGACGAGGCTCCCTGAGATGCGGATGCGTTGTCTCCCTGGCTGGCCACGGCCCCGCTCTCCCCCGCCCCAGAGCGCACAGGCCGCGTGCGCAAGATGACACGAATGCGCGCCAGCAGCTCCTCGATGGCAAATGGCTTGGTAATGTAGTCGTTCGCGCCGGCATCGAGTCCGGAGACCTTGTCCATCACCGCGTCGCGAGCCGTGAGCAAGATGACGGGAACGTCGCTCTCACGACGCACCCGGCGCAACACCTCAAGGCCATTGAGCTGGGGCAACATGACATCGAGCAGAATGAGGTCCCAAGTGCTCGAAAGCGCCATGTCAAGTGCGCTGCGCCCATCGGCCGCCTTTCCCACCTCGTAGCCCTCGTGGGTCAGCTCAAGTTCGAGAAAGCGGGCTATCTTCTCCTCGTCCTCAACGATGAGGATGCGGCCGTGCGTGTCCATGTGGCCCTGCCCTTCGGATAAACGGGAAAACCCGGCAGGACCAAGCCTGCCGGGTATGCTTTTCTGTCGGCTATTATGGCGCATCTTGCAGCCGTCGAAGGCGTTACTGCTTGTCGGACTCAGAACCCTTCACGTCATTCTTGAGATGAGCGGCGCCGTCAGCCGCTTTGTCCATGATGTCGTTCACGTCGATGTGCACCTCGTCGATGCCCTCAAAGCGATACTTGAAATCGAAGAAGAGACCAATGATGAGCAAAGGGATGACAATCCAGAACGCGAAGACCGCAAGAAGGATGAGCACGAGCGTAGGCATGCTCAAAATGCGCTTGCCGGAACGGTCGACGACGAAGGATGTATCGATCGTCTTGCGAAGCCCCGCGCGCAGCCAGCCCATGCAGCGGTTGCAGGCAGTGGAGAAACCGCCTTCCTTCTTGGTCGAACGCTCATAGTCGCTCTGAGCCTGGGACATCTCGGCACTCGTCTGGTAGGCCTGGTTGGCCTCGGTGGAATAGTGGGCCGCCTCGCCCGTGCGCGACTTGCCGGCGCGCTCAAGCCAGACCACGGCGTCGAGCACGTCCTCGTTGCAGGCATCGAGCGCCTCGCGGGCCTCTTCGAACGTGACGCCGCACTTCTTGCAGATGAGCTCGGCCTTCTCAAACTTGTCCATGGTGTGTCCTTTCTCGCTTGGAGACATCGCAAGCGTGCCTCCTTTGCCTGTTTGTCGAGAAATAAGATACAGACGGCCGATTAACCGCTGAACGGTGCTCGATTAAGCTTGGATGAAGATTATAGTTAACGTGTCTGTCCGGTGCCCGTGTGCACCCGCACACAAGAGACTGAAGAGAAAGGTGCGTTCATGCTCGTTAGCGCTGCCCCGATGCTTCGTGCGGCCGAAAAGGGCCACTACGCCATCGCCGCGTTCAACACCAACAACCTTGAGTGGACCCGTTCCATCCTTACTGCCGCCGAGGAGGCGCAGTCGCCCGTCATCATCCAGTGCACCTCCGGTGCCGCCAAGTGGCAGACGAGCTTCAAGGTCGTTTCCGAGATTGTGCACACCCTGACCGAGACGATGGGCATCACGGTGCCCGTTGCCCTTCACCTCGACCACGGCACGTACGAGGACTGCTTCAAGTGCATCGAGGCTGGCTTTACCTCCATCATGTACGACGGCTCCCATGAGGCCGACTTCCAGGTGAACCTCGACCGTACCGCCGAGCTTGTGCGCCTGGCCCACTCCAAGGGCATCTCCATCGAGGCCGAGGTCGGCGGCATCGGCGGCGTTGAGGACGGCGTCACCTCCCTGGGCGAAGTCGCCGATCCCGAGCAGTGCCTCGCCATCACCAACACGGGCGTCGACTTCCTCGCCTGCGGCATCGGCAACATCCACGGCCTGTACCCCGACAACTGGGCCGGCCTGCAGTTCGACGTGCTCCAGGCAATCAAGGACAAGGTGGGTGACCTGCCCCTCGTGCTGCATGGCGGCACCGGAATCCCCGTTGACCAGGTGAAGCGCGCCATCTCCATGGGCGTGGCCAAGATCAACGTGAACACCGACCTGCAGGTGGCCTTCGCCAAGGCCACGCGCGCCTACATCGAGGCCGGCCGCGACCTCGAGGGCAAGGGCTACGACCCCCGCAAGCTGCTCAAGCCTGGCGCCGAGGCCATCGTCACCCGCGCCAAGGAGCTCATCATCGACTTTGGCTCGGACGGCAAGGGCTGGGACTGCTAACGTAGCGCCCGTTCCCGCACCAGACCGCCCGAAACACACAGGGCCCGCCTTTCACGCACGAAAGGCGGGCCCTGTTTTTATGCAAGCTGGCAAAAAACAGCGCATGTTTGCGTTTTAATGCAGAGGCGGAAAGAAGCCTTATATCCAGTAAGAACATCATGCCTGGTAAACGACTTGAGGCTTAGAGGGATACTCACCCGGGCCAAATTAAAACGCAAACGTACGGCTTTTTTGATCGGAGCAGGCAAAACTCGGACGCCTCGCGCGCAATCGAATGGGGGCGAGCCCTACGCCTGGCCGCGGAAATCGGGGCCAGGGTTGAACATCGCGCCCTGTTCGACCATTTCACGGCCGACTTCGAGGTATTCATGCGCGCCCTTGAGCACGACCGTTTGATACTCCTCCTCGGAAATGGTGCGCACGGCGCGGGCGGGAACGCCCATGATGAGCGTGCGAGGCGGGTACTCCTTGCCCTGGCTCACAAGCGCACCCGCGGCGATGAGGCACCCTTCGCCGATCACAGCACCGTTCATCACGACGGAACCCATGCCGACGAGGCAGTTGTCGGCAATGGTGCACCCGTGCACGACAGCGCCGTGGCCGATTGTCACGTTGTCACCCACTGTGCAGGGATAGTCGGTGTCCACATGGATGGCGACGCACTCTTGCACGTTGCTGTTGGCCCCGATGCGCACGGGCGCCATGTCGCCCCGGATGTACGCACCGCCGAAGATCGTGGCCTCAGAGCCGATAGTCACGTCGCCCAAGATGGAGGCCTTGGGGGAAATCCTCGCTGTGGGGTTTGCGTGCACATTGAAGTAGTTTGCCATGTGTTGGCCCTCCTTGTATGGATCGATGAATGAAGACAGATAGCAAAAAGGCACCCGCTCCCAACATCAGTGAGAACGAGTGCCTAATGAAAGCAAGGTGAGAAACAAAAATATCCCTCGTGAGATGGCGACGCCCTACTCTCCCACAGGGTTGCCCCTGCAGTACCATCGG